>JBCCGJ010000374.1:0-5776 GCA_039029335.1 Actinomycetota bacterium
GCCGTCGGGTGGTCGAAAGTCGGGATCGCTCCGCCACGCCGCCCAGGTCTCCGCCGGCACCTCGGACAGTGGCTGGAGATCGAAGCCGCCGTAGTCCAGCTCGATGAAACGCTCGTCGATGGCGACCGGCAAACCGAACGCATCTGCGGTCTGGACACAGCGTTGCAGCGGACTGGAGATGACCACCGCCGGTTTTGGGACGGCGGCTGCGATTGCCGCGGCCTGGGCCCGGCCGACGTCGTCCAGTTGCGGATCGGCCCGTCCGAGCAACAACCCGGAGGCGTTCGCCTCGGTCCGGCCGTGTCGGCAGACGTACAGCGTCATCGGACGTTCGGTGTCATCGGACGTACAGCGTCATCGGACGTACAGCGTCATCGGACGTACAGCGGGACGGGCCGACCGGCGTCGGTGCGGTGCATCGCGTCCGGTGCGGTCAGGAGAAACGGGGTGCTCATAACGATCAGGATGCTCGGGGGGTCGGCCGGGTCGCCCTGGCGGCGGTCAGGTGGCCGGTCCTGGCCAATCTAGCCCTGACGGGAGGTTGATCCAGGTCGTATCGGCGGTAAGCGAAGACGGCGAGGGCGACACCGAGGATCTCGAGCACGATCCGCCAGCCGATACCCGTTGACTCGGGGACCGGCTGATCCGCGAGAGAGAACCCGAACGCCGGCCACCAGAAAAGCGTTGCAGAGGACCAGGTCCCATCGAGGACCAGGTGGAGGAACATGCCGATCGGGATCCCCAGCAGCCGCCGTCGCACCAAGCGGCGGTTCATCGTGGTCAACATCACCACGGTCAGCACCACGACCGGGGCCAGCAGCGTGTGGAGGACAAACGCCTGACCGAAAAAGACCTCCACCAGCGGAAGTACGGCGCCCAGTGCAACCAGTCGGTAGTCCACCATCGGACTCTTGAAGATCTCGGCCACCAGGAACGGGGCGGCGACGACAAACCAGATGAACATCGGCTAGCGGACCAGCAACCGTCCACACTCTTCGCAGTTGACCACTGCGTCTTCCGGCATCTTGCCGATCTGGTCGACGGCGACCGCGGACAGCTGCATGTGGCAGCCGTCGCAACTGGAACCGACGAGGCGAGCGACCGGCTGACCACCGAACTGATCCCGGAGCGATTCGTAGCTGGCCAGCAGTTCGGCGTTGGCCGGCGCCGCCGCTGCACTTCGATCGGCCGAGATCGAGGTGATTTCCTGCTCCAGCTCGGCCACGTCCGTGGCCAGCGTGCTGTCGTGGTCGTGGCGGGAGGCCTCCAGTGCCTCTCGGGCGTTCGTGAAGCCGGCCAGCGTTTCGTCGATGGTCTCGATCTGCTCCATGACCTCCAGATCCTCGTCCTCGATCTGGTTCTGGCGGGACAGCAGCGACGCGGCCTCGTCCTGCAGGGCCAGAAGCTCCTTCGAGGCGGTGACCTCTCCCCCGTAGAGCTTCCCGTCGATGTCCTTCCGCCGATCCTCGATGATCGCCACCTCGTCCTCGAGCCGCTTCTGGGTGCGCTCAAGTTCGTGTTTGTGTTCGGCGACGGTTGCCACCTCGGCGTCATGCGCCGCCAACGATGCGTCGACCTCGGCGATCGCCGCCCTGGCCGGATGGGTGTCGATCCGGTGCCGGAGCTGGGCAAGCGACAGATCGAGCGCTTGGATGTGCAGGATCTGTTCGTACGCCTCAGAAGCCAACCGTCTGTCCTTGGGAATCGGCCGGTCCTGTCGACCGGGGTCTACAACCTTAAACGCGGCGGCCGCAACTGGCCACGCCTGGCGGCCGGGCGTCGGACAAACCGGCCGGCGGCATCAGGGACCGGGTATGACCTCGTCGGGGTCCGGATCGGTGGTGTCCGGCTCCGGTTCCGGCTCGGGGTCGGGCTGCGGCTCCGGCTCCGGGACCGGCTGCGGATCCGGATCGGGCTGTGGATCGGGTTCCGGGTTCGGATCCGGGAACGGATTTGGGTTCGGCGGCAGCGGCTCAGGTTGCGGCTGCGGCTCCGGGACCGGGAGGATCGGGCCGTCCGGGTCCTCCTCCGGCTCCGGCACGGTGGTGGTGATCGGGCGTATGCAGTCCGGCGTGCCGTCCGCGTTCTGGTCGACCAGCTCCGTGCCTTCGGTCTCCCCCTCCACCTCGAAGTCGTCGCAGAAGTCGATCTCGCCCTGCACACGCAGATACCGGCCGCCGCGGACGGGATCCGGTTCGATGAACGGCACGGGCTCCAGGTCGGCGTGGATCTCGTTCATGTACGCGCCCCAGATGGTGGCCGGGAGGCCGCCGCCGAAGCTGTTCCAGCCGGGAATGCGGATCCGGGTGGTCGCATTGTCCGGGTGACCGAGCCACACCGCTGTCGAGTAGTGGTCGGTGTAGCCGACGAACCACGCGTCGACGAAGCCGTTTGTGGTCCCGGTCTTGCCCGCTGCCGCATGGCCGCCGTCCAGCTGGGCCCGCCGACCGGTCCCCCGCAACACGTTGCTCTCCAGCACGGCGTTGACCTGGCGGGCGGTCGGCTCGGTGACGGCCCAGGTCCACTCCTCACCCTTTTCGTAAATGATGTTGCCGTCCCGATCCTCGACCCGCTCGATGTACCACGGTGTGTTGTGCTTACCGTCGTTGCCGAAGGCCGCATAGGCGCCGGCCATCTCCATCGGGTGGACAACGGTCACGCCAAGGGGCAGCGAGAGCAGGAACTCCGCTTCCTCTCCGAGGGTGGTGATGCCGAGCCGCCTCGCCACCTGCACCACCTTGTCGTTCCCGACGACCTGACCGAGGCGGACAAACGCGCAGTTGTTCGACGATCGGGTCACCGACGCAATGCTGGTCGGCTGCCGGAAGCTGCCGCCGACGGTGTACTTGCCGTCCGGCCCGGTGGGGTCCGGGAAGTTGCATGGTCCGTCGGCCCGAACGATGTCACCCGGCGAGAAACCGTTCTCGAACAGGGCGGCAAGGACAAACGTCTTCATCGACGAGCCCGGCTGGCGAAGGCCCTGCGTCGCAAGGTTGAACTTCTCCCGTTCGAACTCCGGTCCGCCGACCACCGCCCGAACGGCGCCCGTGTGCGTGTCCACGGTGGCGATGGCGACCGTGAAACCCTCCTCGGTCTCCGGCAGTAGCTCGTCCCTGGCCCGCTCGGCTGCGGCCTGGGTTGCCGGTTCGAAGGTGGTGTAGATCTTCAGCCCCTCCCGGTAGATCATGTTGAACCGGTCCTGGTAGTCACCACCGAGGATGCTGGGGTTGTCGTTGAGCAGCTCCTGGAGCGCCTGTTCGATGAAGTAGTCCCGCGGTTTTGTGGAGAACGGTTCCTGCCGTTCGGCGGGGAGCGGGGCCAACCGGTAGATGGCGGCCTCCTCGGCCGTGATGTGCTCGGTGGCGACAAGGCGGTTCAGTACCACCTCCCGCCTGCTCCTGGCGGCCTCGGGGAACCGGGTTGGGTCGAACTGGGTCGGGTTGCGGATGATGCCGGCCAGCAGCGCCGCTTCGGCCCAGCCGAGCTCCGATGCGTCCTCGTATCCCCAGTAGGTCTCGGCCGCGGCCTGGATGCCGTAGGCTCCGGATCCGAAGTAGACCGTGTTGAGGTATCGCTGGAGGATCTCGTCCTTGGTCATCTGCCGTTCGAGCCGCAGCGCATAGAACGCCTCGGTGCTCTTGCGGGAGAAGTTCTGCTCAGACGTCAGCAGCGAGATCTTGATCAGCTGCTGGGTGATGGTGGAGCCGCCCTGCTCGATTCCGCCGGCATTGATGTTCTCCACCAGCGCCCGGAACGTCCCCCGGAGGTTGACGCCGTTGTGCTCGTAGAAGTCCGCATCCTCAATGGTGAGGATGGCGTCGATGACCTCCTGGGGGGCGTCATCGAGGTCGATCGGTTCCCGGTTCTCCTCTTCGGCGAGGAGGGTCAGGAAGCTGCCGTCGCTGGCGTACATCGACGACCGTTCCGCCAAGTCGCTCAGCTCAAGCTCGGCGGCCGTGCCCTCGTGGGCGGTCACGATGGTTCCCACCTGGGGCAGCACGATCACCGCCGCCGACGCCGCGACGGCGGCGATGGCGATCAGGACGATGCCGAGGGAGGCGATTCGCTTGACGAAGCGAAGCAGAAACACGGCCCAATCGTACAGCGCGACCGCCCACCGCCCGGGTCACCTGCGGCAACAAATCGGGCCGGGATACGGTCCGGGACCGGGCGACGACGCAGGCGGACGATTCGTCGGCGTCTCAGCCGAGTGCGGCGGTGAACACGGCTTCGGCCGCGCCGCCACGATCGCCCCGCTCCCGGACCGCAAAGCCCATCCGCAGGCCGTGCTCCGGGCCGTCGATCATGACGATCGAGACCTCGGACTCCCCGTCCACCTCCGACGCCCCGGCGAAGGTGACCTCGCACCGCGGTCGACAGGCCTTTGCCGCGGCCCTGGCAACGGCGGTCGGCGCATCCACCGCCCGTGCGGCACCTATCCGCCGGGCTCCGGCGGCGCTGTCGCCGTTGCGGCCCCCGGCCCGCTCGGTCGGGTGATGCCATTCGGCGACGACCTCGGCCTGGATGTCCTCTCCGTCCGACTTGAGCGTTGTCCGGGTGCCTTCAGCGATCCGCTTTCGCATGGCCAGACGGGACTCGCTGTTCGAGCAGGCGACGACCGTCGCGTTCACCAACGCCGCGAGCGTGTCCGCCTCCCCCGGCTCAAATCGGGTCGACCGGATCGCAACGGCGGCGACCACGTCCTGACCGTCCATCATGCGACACATCCACAACCAGTTCCGACCGAGCGGAAGCTGCCATTGCTGGGTGTCGGCCGCAGCGCCGACCGGCTCACGACCCGCCTGCGACGGGCGAGCAGGTGAAACAAGCCCACCGCCTGCCACCCGGTCGACCTCGTCCGGGTCTCGGAGCAACCACCACAGGTTGCCGTACATCTCGAAGAGCAATTGGGAGTCCGCAGACCAACTGGGTGGCAACTTTGCCGCCAGGAAGGTCGGGTCGAAGTCCGCCCCATCTACGGTATTCAACCGATCGGCGGTGTCCCGGTGCTTCCCCTCTACGCCCGCGGCGGCCCGCCGGTTCAAACCCGAGGCAACGGGGGCCTGGGCGACCAGTACCACACCGTCGAGTCCGAACCCGGCCATCATCGCCCCGAGGGCCGCGTCGACCACAACCTCGCGGATCCGGTCGGGACCGGTCGCAACCTCGCCGCCGACCAGCTGGAGCAGACCGGACCGCTGAATCTCCGTCGGGGCACCCTCGTTTCCGGAGTCGTTGAGGATCCGGCCCAACCCACGGCCGAGACCGCCCGGCTGTCGCTTCCGCTTCCGGGAACGCCGAGTCGAGCCGGATCCGTTCTGATGCTCCGCATCGGGAAACGGAAGGGTTGCGGCCGCGGTGGGCTGGGGGGAAACGGCAGGGCGACGGATACGACAACCGTAGCCCACACGCATCGACCGGGAGCGGTAAATCGGATAGGTATTTACATAAAATACCGAGGTTTCTTTCGTCGCTATTCAACTAGTAGCGTCTAGTTGCATTTGGCTGTTTGTGACTGCACAGCCTTCCATGTCGAGATATGCGGCACCACCTCAGTGGCTGCCACCGCAACGGTCAGGCCGGTGCTCCGGTCCACCCCCTTCAACACGGCGACAACGGCCCCGTCCCGATTCAGGACCGGCCCACCGGAGAACCCCGGGCCGCTCTCACCGTCGATCAGCACCACCGTCCCCGCCACCCCGTATGACCGCCCGGCCACCACCAGGTGCACCGTGCCGTCCCGGTGGCCGAGTCGGCGGCCACCGCCGTACCCGGA
>JBCCGJ010000375.1:0-5770 GCA_039029335.1 Actinomycetota bacterium
CAGGCCGAGGAGCTAGCGGTCCGAGCCAGCTCGTTTGACCCGCTGAACGAACCCCTACAGCGGGCGTTGGTCTCCTCGTTGGTCGCCCAACGCCGGTTCGGAGCGGCCAAGGATGTGCTGGGCACGCTGCTCGGGCAGCTTCGGTCCCTTCAGATCCCACCGGAACCGGAGACCCGGCTCCAAGCCGAGCGGCTACAGCTCGTTGTCTGACCGACTGCCGGAGGCGCCCGCCACTGGGCGGCGGGATCCGGTGGGCGGACCGATACGATGGTTGACCGCTGTTCATGCCGCAATGGATCCCTCGGGGCCCGGAACGGTTCGAACGGCTGGGCCACGGGTCCCGAACACTGTTACCCCCCCCCGCCAAAGAGACGGAATCAACAGGAGTACCGATCATGAGCAAGCCGGCCGCAAACCTTCCCCCCAAGGACGCCACCATTCAGAAGTTCCAGAGGTCAGAGGGCGACACCGGCTCGCCGGAGGTCCAGATTGCGCTGGCCACCGATCGGATCAACCACCTGACCGAGCATCTCAAGGTCCACAAGAAGGACTACCACAGCCAGCGGGGTCTGCTCGCCCTGGTCGGTCGTCGTCGACGCATGCTGGACTACCTCGCCGACATAGACATCGAGCGGTACCGCTCGCTCATCGCCGAACTCGGCCTGCGTCGCTAGGCGGCATCTCCCGGCCCTTGTTCCCGGAACTCGGTGGGTGAACAGCCGTTGGCCGATCGGAACACCCGGGAGAAGTGGGCCGAACTCCCGTAGCCCAATTCGTGGGCGATTCTGGTGATCGTCTGGTGACGGCGCAGCGGATCCTCCAGCGCACGTCTGGCGCGGGCCATGCGAGCGTCGCGAATCCTGATCGACAGTGGCGCCGGCTCGTCGGCAAAGAGTTTCTGCACCGTGCGGGCCGACACGCCGAACGCCGTGGCGATCGAGCCGACCGACAGGTTCGGGTCTGACAGATGAAGATCGACGAAGTCAAGGATCCGTTGCCGGTTGAAGACCCGGACGGACTCGGCGGTCGGGAGCGCGCCGATGACGGCGGAGAGGCTGGTGGCGGCGACGTCGACAACCTGCTCGCCGAGCCGGTCGCGCTGAACATCGGGGATCTCCGTGTCGTGGTCGGCCAGTGACCGGACAAACGATGCGGTGACGGCACCGATGCCCTGTCCGCCGAAGCAGGTTCTGGCCACCGTGGATTCGATGTGGACGTTACGGTCTACCAGCGCCGCCCGTGGGAACTGGAGCACGATCTGGCTGAAGTCGTCGTCGAAGGCCAACTCGTACGGCTTTGTGGTGTCGTAGAGGGCGAAGTCGCCGGGCTGCAGGATTGCGGTCCGCCCGGCCTGTGTCACCCGGCCGATCCCGGAGATTTGCAGACTGATCAGGCAGTCCTCGCGGGCGGCTCCGCCGCTGCGGTTGACGATCTGGCCTCGGGAACCGACCTGGGAGATCCTGGTGCCGCCCCAGGGGGTGAGCGAGACGGATCCGCCGAAGTCCTCGCGGACCACGGGCTCGACATCCAACTGGACGTAGACGGCACAAATCACCTCGCGCCAGTAGTCGAGCCGGTCGGCCGGGGAAACGGATTCCGTCGTCAGCAGCTCGGACATCGTACGACTCCTTGCAGAATCAGTGTCTCACAGCGACACAGATCCGCAAGTTCCCGGACGGACGCAGCGGTCCTTCCCGCGCTGTCGGTGGTGGTTTCCGCTCAGGACTCGCCTGCGGCCAGCTTCGCCCCGTACTCGTCCATGGTGATGACACCCCCCTCGGCCTCGGCGCGGCCCTGATCATCGGGCCGAAGGGCGTCCTGGACGAGGTCGATCCGTTTCCAGGACGGGTAGGGCTGGGCGCCGGACGCATCCGGAACATACGGCGAGGTCTGCACCCGCTGATGTTTGTGGATGTAGCGGGCGCAGTTCAGGAACACCTTGTCCACCGTTGCCCGGACAAGGAGCAGCGCGCCCGGGTACGCCTCCAGCAGCGGATCGTCGTCGATGAGCCGTGCGGTGGCCTGAACCCGCATCCGATTGGGGGTTTCGAAGTCGATGAACAGCAGGCCGATCTTGGTGGTGGCCGCTATGTTGCCCGCGGAGAGAAACATGCCGTTGCCGTCGTAGATCGGGAAGGCGATGGTGTGGGGATCTACGACCGTCACAAGCCCGAAGTCCCCTCCTTTGTAGGAGACGGTCGGCTCACCGTTGTCGTTCACCGTCGACAGGAAGAAGAAGTCCCTGGTCTCGATGAACCCCTGGTGCATCTCGCCGATCTCGTCGGCCACGATGGCCTCTTCCACCCGGTCCGCCAGGTTCCGGCTCTCGAACCTGGCCTGGAGTTCCTTCTGCGCCTCGGTGTAGAACGCCATGATCAGGCCTCCACCGTCTCGGTCTCGGCCGGTGCATCAATCGGCTCTGCGTCGGTTCCGGCGATCACGATCGGCGACACCGGGTCCGGGTTGATCAGCAGCTGGGTGACGTCCGGTCTGCTGTAGTGACCGGCCGGATCGGCCACCGACTTCGAGATGGCCTGGAGGGCGGGATCACACTCGGCGTAGAGGATGCCTTCGGTCATCTCGTCGATCGGTTCGGCAAGGCTGGAGCCGTCCGGTCCGTAGATCCGGGCGAAACCGCCGCCCTTCTGCAGCATCTGCTCCTTGGCCGGCGTGTCACAGAAGAGTTCGAAACCCGCGTCGCCGATGACCCCACAGGGAGCCAGGACAAAACAGCCGCCCTCGACCGCGTACATCAGGCTGGCCGCATTGTTGACCTCGGCGCCGAGTGCGTTCGCCGCCCCCTTGTAGAGCGAGAAGGTCGGCCAGGCGGCGCAGTGTATGTCCTCGTTCTGGCTGTACATGGCGTACTTCGACAGCGGTTGCAGGTGTTCCCAACAGCAGAGGGCGCCGACGTTGCCGTAGCCGAAATCGTGGACGGTGAGGTCGCTGCCGTCCCCCTCGCCGAACACCGAACGTTCGACATGGGTCGGTTTGAGCTTCCTGCGGGAGTTGACCAGTCGGCCGTCGGTGTCGATGGTCGCCTGACCCATGTACAACGAGCCGCCGTCACGTTCGCTGTAGCCGATGTTGATGGCAATGCCGTATTCGCCCGCGGCCCTGGCGATTCGTTCGATCTGGGGTCCGTCCGCGGCGGGAGAGTTGGCGTGGTAGGCCGGTACGTGGGCCATGCCTGCCGCGGGACTGTCCAGCCAGATCTGCCACGGGTAGCCGGGGATGAACGTTTCGGGGAAGGCGATCAGTTCCGCCCCGTTCTCGGCGGCCTCCCTGCTCAGGCTGATCACCTTGTCCGTCGACTGCTCCATGTCGAACCAGACCGGTTCGGCCTGGACCGCCGCCACTTTGACAACTCGATTGAGCATGAGCATCCTCCGCATCTCGGTGTTTCCCTGAAGGAATCGAACCGCGATCCGGTGGTGGCCACTTGAGAGATTGCGAACCGGCATTTGCGCATCCGCGAATCACGGCGAGCTCGATGCGTGGCCGGTTGAGCGGGAACCCTCAGCTTTGGGGGTAGTATGGCCGATGGTGCGTGTGTAAGACCCGCATCACAGAGGTAGGTCAGCTACCAGTTTCCTGCTCCTCAAGCCTCGAAACGAGCGATACCGACCCAACACCGGCACCGCCGCTTCACACCATCCGGTAGTGGAGAACGTCGGCTTGAGTGGTCGAAATCTGGGATCTGGCCTGTCGGCACGAACGTCGTTCGTGTCCAGATAAACGGCTGCGCGAAGGTCGCGCGTCGTGAACAGATTCAAGAGGAGTTACCTATGACGGAAGCTATTTCCGTTAGTGGGTCCGTCACCGGTGGTGACGGCCCAGAGCTGTACCTGGAAACAGGGAAGTTGGCCGGGCTGGCAAGCGGCTCGGTCGTCGCCCGAATGGGAGACACCAGTGTGCTGGTCGCCGCGACCGGCGCAAAGCACGTCCGGGACGGGATCGATTTCTTCCCGCTGACCGTTGACGTCGAAGAGCGTTCGTACGCCGCGGGCAAGATCCCCGGTTCGTTCTTCCGCCGCGAGGGCCGGGCCGCGGACACCGCAACCCTGACCTGCCGGCTGATCGACCGCCCGCTGCGGCCGTCGTTCCCCGAGGGCTACCGGAACGAGACCCACGTCGTGGTCACCGTTCTGTCGGCCGACATGATCAACCCTCACGACGTCCTGGCCATCAACGGCGCCTCCGCGGCGCTGATGGTGTCCGACGTCCCCTTCGACGGCCCGATCGGCGCCGTCCGCCTGGCCTACTCCACCGACGGCGAGTGGCTGCCGCACCCCACCTATCAGGAGGGGGACGAGTCCTCGTTCGAGATCGTGGTTGCCGGCCGTCAGCTGGACAACGGCGACGTTGCCGTGATGATGGTCGAGGCCGGCGGCACCGAGACCTCGTGGAACAACTACGAGAACGGCGCTCCCAAGGTTGATGAGGCCGCGCTGGCCGAGGGCCTTGCCGCCTCCGAGCAGTACATCAAGGAAGCCATCGCCCTGCAGAACCAGCTGGTCGAAGCGGCCGGTGGTCGCAAGGAGCCGATGGACTACCCGGTCCAGGTCGACTACTCGGACGAGCAGTACAGTGCCGTCGCCGGTGCCGCCGAGGCCAAGATGGCCGAGGTCATGAGCATCTCGGACAAGTCCGAGCGTGGCGCAGCAGAGGGAGCCCTCCGGGACGAGACCCTGGCCGCCCTGGTCGGCCAATTTGCCGGTGATGACGCCGGTCTGGCCGAGAAGCAGCTCAAGGCCGCCTTCCGGTCGCTGTCCAAGAACGTGGTCCGGCGTCGGATCGTCCAGGACGGGTTCCGGATCGACGGCCGTGGCACCAGCGATCTGCGGCCGCTGTCCTCCGAGGTCGGGGTTGTCCCCCGGGTCCACGGCTCCGGCCTGTTCCAGCGGGGCGAGACCCAGGTGCTGAACATCACCACGCTCGGCATGAAGCGCATGGATCAGATGATCGACGGCATCGACCCGGTCGACCGCAAGCGGTACATGCACCACTACAACTTCCCGCCGTTCTCCACCGGTGAGACCGGCTTCATGCGGGGCCCGAAGCGTCGGGAGATCGGCCACGGTCTCCTCGCCGAGCGGGCGCTCGTTCCGGTCATCCCCTCGTTGGAGGAGTGGCCCTACACCCTTCGCCTGGTCTCCGAGGTGCTGTCGTCCAACGGCTCAACCTCGATGGCCTCGGTCTGCGGTTCCAGCCTGTCCCTTATGGACGCCGGTGTGCCCATCAAGGCACCGGTCGCCGGTATCGCCATGGGTCTGGTGTACGCGGAAGGCAAGTACACCACCCTCACCGACATTCTCGGTGCCGAGGACGCCTTCGGTGACATGGACTTCAAGGTCGCCGGTACGTCCGAGTTCGTCACGGCGCTGCAGCTGGACACCAAGATCGACGGCATCCCCGCCGACGTGCTGGCCAATGCGCTGAACCAGGCCAAGGACGCCCGGCTGCAGATCCTCGAGGTCATGGCGGGTGCCATCGCCGCTCCCCGTGAGGACGTCCGTGAGGGCGCCCCGAAGATCATCAGCTTCGAGATCCCGGTTGACAAGATCGGCGAGGTCATCGGCCCGAAGGGCAAGGTCATCAACGCCATTCAGCAGGAGACCGGGGCCGACATCTCGGTCGACGACGACGGTGTTGTCGGTGTGGTGTCTATCTCCGCAACCGACAAGGACATCGTTGACGAGGCCGAGCGTCAGATCCGCCTCATCCTCGATCCGCCAACCGCCGACGTCGGTGAGACCTACCCCGGTCG
>JBCCGJ010000376.1:0-5769 GCA_039029335.1 Actinomycetota bacterium
ATGATTTCGTCTGAGGCCGGGGACGACCGTTCCGAGGCGATCAACCGGGCTACCTACGCCGCCCTCGGTGTTGCGACCACCTGAGCGCCCCGCCGGGGCGACCACCTGAGCGCCCCGCTGGGGCGACAAACCGGCGCGCCGCCGGGTCGGTCAGGCCGAGCGGACGGTGCGGAAGCCCAGGTTGCCCGCCGAGCTGTCCGGGCCGTTCGAACTGCGGGCGCCGACCCGGTAGCGGTTGCAGTACGACGCATGGCACAGATACGAGCCGCCACGCATCACCCGGGCCGCGCCGGTCTTGGGGCCGGCCGGATCCACGGCCGGGCTTCGCCGGTAGTAGTCGGGGTCGAACCAGTCCCCACACCATTCCCACACGTTGCCGCACATGTTGTGGAGGCCGTAGCCGTTCGGCTCGAATGCGGTGACCGGTGCGGTGCCGACATACCCGTCGGCCGCAGTGTTGTCCGAAGGGAAGGTCCCCTGCCACACGTTCATGCGGTGCAGACCGTCCGGTTCAAGCTCGTCGCCCCACGGAAAGCTGGCACCGGCGAGACCGCCCCGGGCGGCGTACTCCCACTCCGCCTCGGTCGGCAGCCGGCAGTCCGCCCACCGGCAGAAGGCCAGCGCGTCGTTGTGAGAGACGTGGATCACCGGGTGATCGGCCCGGCCGGCCAGATCGCTCCGGGGTCCTTCCGGGTGGGACCAGTCGGCGCCGAAGACCTGCCGCCACCACGGGGCGTTCGCCACCCCTCTGGTCTCCTCGAAGTCGTCGGGAAGCAGCCCGCCGAAGACAAACGACCAGTGGTATCGCTCGGCATCGGTCACATGGCCGGTGTCGGCGACGAACCGGGCGAAGCGGTTATTGGTCACCGCAACCGGATCGATCAGGAAGGGACCGAGCGTCACCTCGTGGACAATCGTCTCCCCGTCCGCCGGATACCCGAACGGCCCGTCGGTCCCCATCCGAAACGTGCCGCCCGGTATCGCAACCGGCGCCGGGTCCGACGGGGGGACCGCGGCTGCGTCGGTGTTGAGCCCGGGTGCGGCCGTACTCCGGTGCGACCGAACGCCTGACTCCCGTTCCGTATCGTGGGGCGGGCGATCGGCCGGACCGGGGGCGCAGCAGCTCATCGCCGCCCAGTCTGACCCCGACCCGTGTCGATTCCGGGCCGAATTCGGTCGCCGTGGTCCGTTTTTGCTGAATTTTGCCGGATTTTGGTGGATTCTTCGGGAAAAACCGGCTCCCGGACCCCCGGGAGACCTTCAGTGTCACACCCCCTTCTGATACTGATACCCATGACAAGCGCACAACTCGAACTCATCAACCCGGATCGCAGCTGGAAGCTCGACCGGCGGACCGTGGAAGTCGGCCGGGCGGGTCTTGCCCAGGCCAGGGCCGCGCTGGCGGCGGCCACCCCGGTGGTGGACATCGCCCCGCTGGGTGAACTCCCCGACGCGCGGGAGAACAGCTCCCCGCAACAACCCGAACGGTCGGGAAAATCCCGGACGTCCGGATCGGCCGGGAAGACCAAGCGGACCGCTACGGCCGGCCCTCGATACACCGTCCAGACCCTCTGCGACGATCCGCAGTTCACCCACCGCGCCGCAGCCTGATCACCCGTGTCCCACCGGCCGCTCAGTGATGACAACCCGGGTCCCGGCGCTTTGGCCCGGGGCCGGTCGGACACGTAGGCTCTGCCCATGTCAGACGTTGTCATCATCGATGCTGTCCGCTCCCCCATCGGCCGTCGCAACGGTGGACTGTCCACCCTGCATCCGGCCGATCTCCTCGCAGAGGTCCAGAAGGAACTGATCAATCGCACCGGCATCGACCCACAGGAGGTCGGCCAGCTTGTCAGCGGGTGCGTCAGTCAGGTCGGGGAGCAGTCGTTTAACGTCGGTCGGACGGCCTGGCTATCCGCCGGTCTCCCACTGGAGGTGCCGGCCACCACCGTCGATGCCCAGTGCGGCTCCTCGCAGCAGGCAACCAATATGGCCACGGCACTGGTCAAGTCCGGCATCGTTGACGTTGCGGTGGCGTGCGGCGTTGAGGTCATGAGCCGGGTCCCCATCGGGTCCAACTCCTCCAAGAAGCTCGGGTTCGGCATTCCCATCCCCAAGCCGTACTTCGAACAGTATGAGATGACCAGCCAGTTCGAGGGTGCGGAGCGCATCGCTGAGAAGTGGGACATCAGCCGGGAGGACACCGATGCGTTTGCCCGCCGGTCACAGCAGCTTGCCGCCAAGGCGTGGGAAGAGGCCCGGTTCGACACCCAGGTCGTGCCAATCACCGCGCCGGACGTTGACGATGACGGCAAACCGACGGGTACCACCCATCTGGTCAACCGGGATGAAGGCATCCGGGAGACCACCCTGGAGGGTCTGGCCGGCTTGAAGCCGGTCGCCAGAGAGAACGGAGTACACACGGCGGGCTCGTCGTCACAGATCTCCGACGGCGCGGCAGCCGTCCTTATGATGACTGCGGAGAAAGCCGCCGCGCTCGGCCTCACACCGAAGGCCAAGATCGTGGACACCTGCCTGGTCGGGGTCGATCCGGTGCTGATGCTCACCGGCCCGATCGACGCAACCCGCCACCTGTTTGAACGAACCGGCATGACCATGTCGGACATCGACCTGGTTGAAATCAACGAAGCGTTTGCGTCGGTGGTGCTCGCCTGGGCCAAGGAGGTCGGTGCGCCGATGGATATCGTCAACCCGAACGGTGGCGCCATTGCCCTCGGCCACCCACTCGGAGGCACGGGTGCCTTCCTCATGACCAAAGCGGTCCATGAGCTGGAACGTTCGGACCAGTCGACCGCCCTGATCACCATGTGCTGTGGCGGTGGCCTCGGAACCGGAACGATCATCGAACGAATCTGAACCATCGCCGCCGGTGTCGCTCGCAGATCGCGGGACCGGTCGCGTCGGCGAGGCCGGCCGTCCGCAGTCCCACACCCCCGGTTGGTCCGATACTGCGCTGGCGGACGATCGCGGCGCCGCCCGGATCGTCACGGTTGTGTTCGGGATTGTCGTGCTGGCGGTCCTCTTCGGGCTGACAAACCGGTGGTCGCCGGAGCGAAACTCCGCGACGACGGATGCGGACAGCCGCGCCACAGCATCGGTCGCCACCACCGCTGACGGCGAGACGGTCGTCGGTACGGTGGTCTTTGTGATCGACGGTGACACGGTCGATCTGGACATCGAGGGCCAGCGGGAACGGGTCCGGTTGCTCGGTATCGACGCACCGGAGTCCGTGCATCGGTCCGTGCCGGAACAGTGTTACGGCGCCGAGAGCGCAGCCGCCCTCACGGAGCTGCTGCCCATCGGGTCCCAGGTGGTGTTGGAACGGGACAAGGATCCTCGGGATCGGTTCGGTCGGCTGCTCCTGTACGTCTACCGGGCCGAGGACGATCTGTTTGTCAACCGATGGCTGGTCCGCAACGGCCTGGCCGACACCGCCTTCTACGAACCGAACACGGCCCGGGCCGACACCCTGACCGAAGCCCGGGCGGCCGCCCGCTCCGAGGGGGCCGGCCTCTGGAGCGACTGCGACGGCCCGGACCAACCCCTGGACTGACCGCTCGGTGCCGGCCGCCCGCACGGCCGGGACCGTGCCCGACCCCGGATCCGGCGCCGGACCAGACCCCCGGGCCCGGTGCGACTGCCCGCCAACGCCAGGACCAACACTGGCGGGTGTAAACCACGGCAGACCGGTGCAGGATGGAGCCGATGGCCTCACCCGTCCCAGATACCGGCCTGCCGATCGAGGCGGTCATCGGCCAGGTCTCGGCTGCCCTGGCCGACCCCGGTCTCGGGGTGCTGACCGCTGAACCCGGCGCCGGCAAAACCACGGTTGTCCCCCTGCGACTCCTCGATCAGGAATGGATCGGCGCGCACGAACGGATCCTGCTGCTCGAACCGCGTCGGGTGGCGGCCAGGGCGGTCGCCAGACGTATGGCCGCCCTCCTGGATGAGCCGGTCGGCCAGACGATCGGCTGGCGGACCAGAGACGATCATCGGGTCAGCGAGCGGACCAGGATCGAGGTCATCACCGAGGGCATCCTCACCCGTCGGCTGCAGCGGGACCCGAACCTTCCCGGTGTCGCCGCCGTCATCTTCGACGAGTTCCACGAGCGCAGCATTCACGCCGACCTGGGACTGGCCCTCGCATTGGAGGCGCGGGAAGCAATCCGGGAGGACCTCCGGCTGCTGGTCATGTCCGCCACCATCGACGCCGATGCGGTTGCGGCCCTGCTCGGCGGAGACGGGCAACCGGCGCCGGTCATCGACTGCCCCGGTCGGAGCTTTCCGGTGGACATCAGCTGGAAGCCGATGGCCAAACGGGATCGGCTCGAACAGTCCGTCGGCGCCGCGGTCCGCCACGCCCTCACCCAGCCCGGCGACGTGCTGATCTTCCTCCCCGGGGTTGGCGAGATCCGGCGCACCGTCGACGAGCTGCGTCGCACGATCGACCACCAGGTGTTCCCGCTCTACGGCGCCCTCGGTGCGGACGAGCAGGATGCCGCGCTGCGTGCCGTGCCCGGCCAGAGACGGGTTGTGGTTGCCACCGACGTTGCGGAGACCTCACTCACCGTCGACGGAATCGGTGCCGTCGTCGACTCCGGCTTGGCGAGGCGCCCGCGGTACGACCCGGCTACCGGGCTCTCCAAGCTGGTGACCGTCTCCAACTCGAAGGCGTCGGCAGACCAGCGGGCCGGGCGGGCCGGCCGGCTCGGGCCCGGGCAGGCCATCCGGCTCTGGTCCAAGGTGGAGCACGCCGCCCGGCCCCGCCACGAGCAGCCGGAAATCGCCCAGATCGATCTGGCCCCGCTACTCCTCGAATCACTGGCATGGGGCGTCGGGGACCCGGCGGACCTCCGACTGCTCGACCCACCCCGCCCGGCCGCAATCGATGAGGCCCGGGAGGTCCTGACGATGCTCGGTGCCCTCGATGAACGTGGGTCAATCACCACCGAAGGTCGGCAGATGCTCAGCCTCCCGGTCCATCCCCGGCTTGCCGCGATGCTGGCCGGTGTCGGTGATGGACCGCTCGGTTGGCCGGCGGCCATCCTTGCGACCCTGCTGACGGAACGGGACGTGATCGGCGGCCGGCTGAGCGAACGACCCGTCGACCTCTGGCCCCGGGTTCAGGTGGTGGCCGACCGCGACCGGAACATGCCGAACGCCGACGGGAACGCCATTCAGACGGTTCGACGTCGCGCCAGGGACCTGATCCGTCGAACCGGAGCGGCGGAGGGACCGGTCCATCCCGGCGATCTCGGCCGGGCCCTTGCCCTCGCCTACCCGGACCGCCTCGCCCAGAAACGCCGGGGCCAGGGCGGCCGCTTTCGTCTGCGGAACGGCATGGGCGGTGAGATCGACAAGGCAGATCCGATGGCTCACGAGGACATGCTGGTGGTCGCTGAACTGTCCGGCTCGAAACGCAACGTTCGGATCGTCAGGGCTGCCGCCATCGATGCGCTGGACGTCGAACTGGGGTACGCCTCCGAGGTGACGGAGCGAACGTTCTTCGGCTGGGACGACAACAGGGACGACCTGACCATGCGGGTCGAGCGGCGGCTGGGGGCCTTGGATTTCGGCACCCACGAACAGCCGGTCGAACCGTCGGAGGCGGTGACAGAAGCACTGGTGGAACGGATCGAGGCGACGGCGCTCGGGATCCTGCCGTGGACGGACCGCACCAGAAACCTGCAGGCCAGGGCCGATCTTGTCGCCGCTCACCGGGCGGAGCTGATCACCAACCCGATCGAC
>JBCCGJ010000377.1:0-5764 GCA_039029335.1 Actinomycetota bacterium
TAGCCGTGGTCGCAGTTGTGTTTCTCGGGGAGGCACTTGTTGTGGTGTTCGTCCCAGTAGTAGCCGTGGTCGCAGTTGTGCTTTTCGGGGAGGCACTTGTTGTGGTGTTCGTCCCAGTAGTAGCCGTGGTCGCAGTTGTGCTTTTCGGGGAGGCACGTTCGCTGGTGTTCGTCCCAATACTGGCCGTGGTCGCAGTGGGGCTGGTTCGGCACGCAGGTGTTGGTGGTGTGGTCCCAATGGTGTGCGTGCGGACAGTCGGTGTTGTACACACACTTGTGTTGGTGGGCGTCCCAATACTGGCCACCGGGACAGTCCGGGGTGCCGGAGGAGCCACCCGAGGAGCTGGAGCCGCTCCCGGGCGTTGAGCCCTGGCTCGGCGTCGAGCTGCCCTGCCCGGCCGTGGTTGACGGGGTCGCCGTTGGCGTGGTCACCGGAGGGGCGGCCGGGGCGCTGTCCACCGGGTTGGTCTCGCTGTTGCCCCGCTGATCGGCGGGTTCGGTCTGCAGAGCGCCGGTGGTGCTGGCCGAGGTGTCTCCGGGGACTGCTGTCGGCAACTGGCTCCCGCTGTCGTCGAATGAGGCGGCAGCGCCCTGGCCGGACTGGTCGGCCTGGGATGCGTCCCCCGGTGCGGTCAGGAGTTCGCCGGCTCTCACCGGTACGCCGAAGTCCCGGCCGTCGTTGCCGCATGCGGCCAGCAAGATGGCCAATGCGACCACGATGCCAAGCCCGAGTTGTCGGTGGTTTCCAATCCTAAACATCGACTGCTCCTTTGCAGTTGCCGTCGAGCTCCCGGGTGGTTCCGCTCCGTTGCGGGGGTGTCGGTTGCTCGCTCCGTGGTGTAAAGACCGACTGTCTGGAGGGCTGATACCAAAACCGCCAACAGCTAGGGTGCTGCCCCTACAAACGCTCGGGTCGGGCAACTACGGTGCATGGCGTGGCTGATGACGAGATTCAAGGATTTGCCGGACTCGACCTGGGCAAGGTCAGGGATGTTGTGGGAGCGGTCGCCGGATCGGGTGACGACGTCGCCGATGCGGTCAGGTTCGTCGCCGAACACGGCGACGACCTGGTCGACTTGCTCGGGCGGCTGCCGGAGCTGATCGCTGCAACCTCCTCGGCGCTGTCCGAAGCCGGCGACGACGTTGCCGCCGCCGCTCGATTCCTGACCGGCGGGCGAGGAGCAGGCGACGGGGTCCAAGCGGTGGCGAACCTGGCCGGTGAGGCACTGGACACCTGCCGGGAGGAGCTTGGATCGGCGACCCGGCTGCTGGACACGGTCGGCAAACAGTTCGACAAACTCCCGATACCCGACGGCGGCATCGGGGAGCGGATCACCGACGCCGCAGAACGGTTCGACACGGTCGGGGACCGTCTGGCGGAGGTGGCGGAACAGCTTCGAAAGCTCGGCAATTCGGTGGACAACGCCGGGCACGGTCTGGCCAGAACCGCCAAGAAGCTGGAGGCGGGCGGTCAGACTCTGGGGCGCTTCTCCGACTGACGGTCATCCTCCCGGATTTGGTTGAATTTCGGGATCGATCAATCGGCCACCAACCTGTTCAGGTTGGTACCAGTTTGTGCCGATGATGGGTGAGTGGTCGGAAGTCGACGCGCGAAACCTCAGGCCTGGGCCAGCCACGGGTTTTTCGCGTCCGTTGTTCGGGGTTTTCTGTTCGTCGCCCCGTTGTTCCTTGGCTGGGTGGCGGTCCGGCTGGCGTCACGTTTCTTTCTCGAGGTCGGTGGTTGGGTCGGGTTTGTCGTCTGGTTGGTGCAGGCCGTTGCCGTTGCCGCCGCCGCCACAGCTGTCACCAAGACGATCACCGATCGATTTGTCCCCCTGACCGCGCTGTTGCGGTTGTCGTTGGTCTTCCCCGACACGGCGCCGTCCCGCTTCGGTCTGGCACTTCGACTCGGCAGCACTCGACGAATGACGGATCGGCTCCCGACGCTTGATTCCGATGTCGGCGTCGCCGCGCAGCAGGCGATCGAGCTGGTCCTTCGGCTGAATCGGCACGAGCGGTTGACCAGAGGTCACGTCGAGCGGGTCAGGGCGTACGGCGAGCTGATCGGCGCCGAGCTGGGCGTCGCAGGAGAAGAGCTGGAGAAGCTCCGCTGGGGGCTTCTGCTGCACGACGTCGGCAAGCTCAAGGTCCCGGCCGAGCTGTTGAGCAAGGACGGCGCCCCGACCGACGAGGAGTGGGAGATCCTTCGCAGACATCCGGCCGACGGGGCGGAGATGCTGGAGCCACTCCGACCGTGGCTCGGCCAGTGGATCGAAGCGGCCGGAAGCCATCACGAGCGCTGGTCGGGAGACGGGTATCCGGCCGGCCTGTCCGGTCATCGGATTCCGCTGGCCGGCCGAATCTGCGCGGTCGCGGACGCCTATGACGTCATGACCTCGGCTCGGTCCTACAAGGAGCCGGGTAGTCACAAGGAGGCGCGCAAGGAGCTGGTCAGGTCCGCCGGCACTCACTTCGACCCCGACGTGGTGCGGGCCGCGCTTCGGCTCGGCATGCAGCGTCGGCGGTCCACCTCGATGTTGGGATGGTTGCTGGAAATTCGCGGTCTGTCCGAGCTGGCCGGCCGCACGGCCCAGCTCACCGTGGCGCCCGTCTCGGTCACCGCCGGTCTGGCTGTCGGGACCGTCGTCACGCTCCTCACTCCCCAGTGGGAGCTGCCGGAGTCGGGGCCGATACCGGAGACCGTCGCCCTGGTCTCCGAAGTACCGTCCACCACAACCACGGTTGCCTCGTCGACCACCACAACCACCGCACCGACAACGATTGCGCCGTCGACCACCGCGACCACGGCGGTGTCGACCACAACATCCGTGCCACCGACGGAGTCGTCCACCACAACCACTGTGGCGCCGACCACCACGACGACAACGGTGGCGACGACCACCACGACGACAACCGCTGTGGCGCCGACCACCACGACGACAACGGTGGCGACGACCACAACGACCGTGGCGCCGACCACCACGACGACAACGGTGGCGACGACCACAACAACCGCACCGACCACCACAACGACCACCTGGGTGCCGAGCGGAAACGGGTTTGCCTACATCGAGACCGGCGACGTCCCGCCGTCCCTGGCACCGGACGAGTACGAACTTCTAGACCACATCTTCCTGATCAGGGAGGCACCGGCGACAACCCTCACGGCGCCGCTGGTGGTCACGGCACCGGACCAGGGCGAGTGGCAGTCGGCAAACGGTGGCGGTCCGACCGTCGAACTGGCCGCCGGCACGGTGGTGTGCACCTGGTTCCTCCACTTCGATCCTGCGCCGTGGGACTTCAACACCACGTCAGACGGGACACTGCCTTCGACCATCCTCGGGTTTGTCGGATCGGACGCGGGCCTGGCCGCCACCGACAGCTTTGCCATCCCCGGCCTGGACTACAGCTACTCGGAGGCGGACAGCACCGACTACCTCAAGATCACCGGTTCGTCGATCGAGGCCAGCTACTCCGCCTTTGCCGGGTGGGCTGATCAGACCAGGATCTTCATCGCCTGCTGAACGGTCGGCGGTCGACCTCGACCCGATCCGCCTGAGAGGGGGGACCCCGGACCGTTGCGGAACGGGGGTGCGCCTCGCCTCAGCCGCAGTACCGGTAGACCTCGACCCAGTCGACCTCCATACGCACCGTTCCCGTCATGGAGTGCTGCCAGGCGTCCAGTTGGATGGTCAGCTTGTGGGGGTTGTCCGGAATCAGGTCCGCCGACGTCTCGTTCACCGTCCACGAATCCCAGTTGCCGTCACGGCCCGGTCCCTCACGGGTGATGGTGATCCGGTCAGGGGTCCACTCCATCGTCATGACCTGGAACTGGGAGCCGTCAGCGTGGTGCTCGTAGTACTCCTGGTCATGCGTGGTGCCGTACGGCTTGTGGATGAAGGTGAAGAACGGATCCCGGTTCGCTGTCTGGACCAACGTCTCGTAGATGTTGTTCTCACCGTCCCGGGGGTGGGCGTCGGACTGCGGCCAGGTCAACACAACGCCGCTCAGTGACCGTGACGGGTCATTGTCGGTCCGCACCCGGAACCGGTACTTGCCGTACTGCTGGTTGTAGAGGTGCTCCATTCCGCCGGACACCAGCGAGCCGTTCTCCATCCGGGCGGTGATGACCATCCGACCGTTCTGGACCGAGATGGCGGACGGGCGGCGGAGTCCGTAGCCCGCGTTGCCGGCCGAGTAGTACGGCGACCAGTGGCTGCCGAGGGAGCTGCCGTTGAAGTCGTCACGGAGCAGGCGCTCGAACTCCCCGCCGCTGGCACAGGTGCCGGGGTTGGGCGGCGCCGTGGTTGTGGTGGTTGGCGGTTGGGTCGTTGTTGTTGTGGTCGGTGGTTGGGTCGTTGTTGTTGTGCTGGTCGCCGGTTGGGTCGTTGTTGTTGTGCTGGTCGCCGGTGCGGTGGTTGTGGTCGTTGTTGACGCCGTGGTGACGGTGGTCGGCCGGGTTGTTGTTGTGGTCGCCGTTGTTGTGGGCGGTGTGGTGGTCGGTGTCGGCCGGGTGACGGTTGTTGTCGCCGTTGTTGTGGTGGTCGGAGCGGTCGTCGGGGTCGGCCTGGTGGTGGTTGTGGTGGCGGTGGTCGTCTGGGCGGGACCAGTCGGTGTCGTTGCCGTGGTCGGCACAGGTGTCGGGCCGGGTCCGGGGCCGGCGGTGATCGAGGGGCTCGGGGCCGGACGGGTCGGGGCCGACGTGACCGTCGGACCGGCTGATGCGGTGGTTGGTGACTGCGGCGGGACGGCGTCCGTTGCCGTCGACGGGGTCTCCGCGGCGGCCGGTCCGGCTGTGGTCGGTGCTCCGGTCGGGGCGGGGTCACGTCCGTCCACGGGTACCGACCCGGGGCCGGTGGTTGTTGAGGTCACCAGGCCGAGCGGATCGGCGTCGTCGGCCAACCCGCCGAGCGCATCGGCCTCGGACGAGTCGTCGATCGGGACGGCGACGACCGCCGTGCTGTCGGTGGCATCGCCGCCGCCAAGCGGCACCGCCACCGGGGCGGTCGTTCCCGGTACCTCGATCGGTGCCGGCGCCGGCGCCGACGGTGCGGTCACCGTGGTCGTCGTGGTCGATGTGCTGTTTGCGGTCTCGTCGAGCTCCGGCCCGATTGCGTTGACCCGGTCATTCGCCTGGCCGGGCCAGACGGCGTACACCAGCAAACCGACCGCCAGGAGCGGTACGACGATACGCAGAGCAAGCCGAACACCGTCCTGCCGCCCGTCGTCCGGAACCGTGCTGACGTCTTCGATCAGCGTCGATTCATCCACCAGTACGTCCCGTAACGCCCGACACCGTCGCCCAACACCTGCCCGCTCTCAACACTTGCGCTTCAACACCCGCTCAGTACACCCGCCGTCTTCTGACGGTCATGAATATACACGGTGATGTCGTTTTTGTGACGAAATCGTGGCGAAAATGGCCGGGCGACGTCACATATAGCGGCCCGGTGAGAGCGGGGCTCGGCTAGTTCAGCGCGCCGCGCAGGTCGGCCAGGCCTCGGTGGATGAGGCTTTTGGCCGTGCCGGTGGGGATGTCCATCGCCTCGGCGATCTCCGGTAGGGTGTGGCCGCCGTAGTACCGCAGCACCAGCGCCCGACGCCGTTTCTGCGTCACCGACGAGAGCATGTCGGCCAGATAGTCCGACTCCGCCTCGGGGCTCCGGCGGATGACGCGGTCAGCGTCCCGGCGGACCCGGCGCTTGCGGAGCTCGTCGTAACAGCCGTTCACCACGATGGTCCGGAGGTAACACGCGGGGTTGTCA
>JBCCGJ010000378.1:0-5738 GCA_039029335.1 Actinomycetota bacterium
AACTTCACGAACCGATCGAGTCCGGCCTCGTACGGGTCGTAGATGGGCCGGTACTCCCTCGCCCAGGATCCGAACCCCTTGTCCAGCCGCAGCGAGTCGAGGGCGTTCAGGCCGAACAGCCGCAGCCCGAGATCCTCACCTTCCCGCCGCAGCAGGTCGAACGCGGCCCGCTGGTAGGAGGCGGGCATCCAGAACTCGAACCCGAGATCCCCGGTGAAGGTCACCCGGCCGCACCACACCGGGATGTGGCCGAGATCCAGGGAACGGAAATCCATGAACCGGAACGACTCCGCCGAGACGTCCGACCCGGTCACCCGCTCCAGCAGCTCTCTAGACTTTGGCCCTGCGATGGACAGCCCGCACGTCTCCCATCCGAGCGTCTGATAGTGGACGGAGCCGTCGGCCGGGAGGTGCTGGTCGAACCACCGCTCGTAGTAGCGGGTGGCGATGCCGGAGCCGAAGATCACGAACCGCTCACCGTCGGCCGTGTTCTGGGTGGCGCCACCGGTGATGGTGCCGATCGGGCCTTCGGCTACGCCGGTCGCCGGGCCGAGACAGGCAACGGTGAGGTCGCCGATGAGCTTGCCGTTGTGGTTGGTCATCGGCGCCAGCACCATCCGGCCCGGCTTCGGCATCCGGTTGGTGATCAGCCGATCAAGGTAGGCCCGAGCGCCCGGCCCGCCGAACACGAACTTGGAGAACCCGGTGGTCTCCATCATCCCGACGCCTGCCCGCACCGCCTTGGTCTCCTCCCTGACCGGATCCCAGGCGTTCGACCGGCCGAAGGTCACGTCCTCAAGCGGTTCAAGTCCCGGCCGTTGGAACCAGAGCGCGGCCTCCAACCCGTAGGCGTCTCCCCATACCGCGTTTGCGTCAACCAGGCGGTCGTACAGCGGTGAAGTCTGCAACGGCCGGGCCGCGGGCAACACCTCGTTCGGGAACTGGATCCGGAACCGGCGGGAGTAGTTCTCCCGAACCTTGGCGTTGGTGTAGCCGAGGGTCGCGTAATCCCCGAACCGGGAGATGTCCATGCCCCACACGTCGAAGCCGGGATCACCCTCGGTCATCCAGTTGGCCAGCGCAAGGCCGACACCACCACCCTGGGACAGGCCGGCCATCACCGCACAGGCGCTCCAGAATCCGGGGAGGCCCCGTATCGGGCCGAGCAGCGGGTTGCCGTCCGCGGCGAAGGTGAACGGTCCATTGATCACCTGTTTGATGCCGGCTTCGGCGAACACCGGGAAGTGCTTGAAGCCCACGTCCAACGACTCGGCGATGCGGTCGACGTCCGGAGAGAGCAACCGCATCCCGAAGTCCCACGGCGTCTCCTCCGGTGACCACGGCTTGCCATTCCGCTCGTAGGTCCCGAGCAGGAGACCACCGCCCTCCTGGCGCATGTAGATCTCACCGCCGAAGTCGATGGCGTGCAGCACCTCACCGTGTTCCGCGTTGTAATCGGCGACGGCGGGGATGTCCTCTGTGAGGATGTACATGTGTTCCATGGCCAGCAGCGGGAGCTCCAGTCCCACCATGCGGCCGACCTCTCTGGCCCACAGACCACCGGCATTGACCACGTGCTCGCAGTCGATGTGGCCCTTGCCGTCCCCCGACGGGGTGTCGTAGACCTCGATCCGGTACCCACCGTCCTGGTTGCGGGAAATGCTGCGGGCCCAGGAGTTGCGGTAGATCTCCGCCCCGTTGTCCCTGGCGCACTGGGCGTAGGCGTGGGTGACGCCGGACGGGTCGACGTGGCCCTCGTGTTTGTCGTACATCGCGCCGACGAAGTACTGCTCCTCCAGGAACGGCAGGTACTGCTTGGCCTCGGCAACCGAGATCAGTTCGGTCTCCATGCCGAGGTACCGGCCCCTGGCGTGAGCCATGCGGAGCCAGTCCATCCGCTCCTCGGAGTCGGCCAGCATCACACCGCCGGTCAGGTGGATCCCGCAGTCCCGGCCGGAGAGCTTCTCGATCTCGTGGTACAGCTCGATCGTGTACTGCTGCAGTTTGGCGACGTTCGGGTCGCCGTTGAGCGTGTGCATTCCGCCGGCGGAGTGCCAGGTCGAGCCGGCGGTCAGCTCGGTCCGCTCCAGCAGGACCACATCGGTCCAGCCGTTCTTCGTGAGGTGATACAGCACGCTGGCGCCGACGACTCCCCCGCCGATTACCACCACTTGGGCCTGTGTTTTCATTTGCTTCTACTTCCCCTGATTCGTGAGATTCGTTGACGAGACGGTCGATGGCGATCAGTAGTCCGTGGCCACGCCACCCTCGGCGATCCGGCGATCGACGAACTCCTGTAGTTCCTGGCCGACCGACGGCTCCAACGCCGGTTCCCGGTACTCGGCGAGCAGGGTTCGGGAGAGCTCCGCGGCCTTCTGGTCCGCCGTTGGCGAGCCTGCCTCGACCCACGACTCGAAGTTCCGCCAGTCGGAGATCATCGGGGCGAAGAACGCGTCCCGATACCGATCCTGAGTGTGCTGGACACCGAAGAAGTGACCGCCGGGGCCGACCTCACCGATCGCTTCGACAGCCATCGACGGATCGTCGACGGTGAGGGGCTGAAGGAACGATGCCACCATCTGCAGCAGGTCGGCGTCCAGCACCATTTTCTCGAACGAGGCCCGGAGCCCACCCTCCATCCAGCCTGCGCCGTGGAACACCAGGTTGGCGCCGCCCATGATCGCACCCCACAGGGAGAAGACGGACTCGTACCCGGCCTGGGCGTCGATGGCGTTTGCCGCGTTGACGTTCGAGGACCGATAGGGCACGCCGTACCGCCGGGCCAACTGGCCACCGAGCATCGCCGACTTGATGAACTCCGGCGTGCCGAACGCCGGCGAGCCGGACTTCATGTCCACGTTGGAGGTGAATCCGCCGTAGATCACCGGCGCACCCCGGTTGACCACCTGGCTGAGGGTGATGGTGGCCAACGCCTCCGCGTTCTGCTGAACCACCGCCCCGGCCAGGGTCACCGGAGCCATCGCACCGGCCAGGGTGAACGGGGTGATGATGCACACCTGGTTCCTCCTGGCGTACTCGATGATGCCCTGAGCCATCGGGGCGTCCAGTCGTAGCGGTGACGAGGTGTTGATCACCGTGGTCACCGACGGTTCGGTGTCCAGCTGCTCGTCGGTGACCTGACGGGCGATGCGGATCATCTCCAGGCAGTCGGCGTTGCGGGCGGCACCGAGGCTGTAGGCGTTGACCGCCTTGTCGCTGAGCGTCAGCAGGTCGTGGGTGGCGTGGAGGTGACGGACCGACGCGTGCACATCTGCGGGTTCCACCGGGTATCCACCGTGGATCTGGATCGCGTTGAGCTGCTGGCTCAGCTTCACGAGGTCCCGGAAGTCCGCCCGGTTCCCGGCCCGACGACCGCCGGCGATGTCCGACACGTTCGGCGGGGAGGCCACCGCGGTGAAGACCACATTGTCGTTGCCGATCACCACGTCGTTGGCCGGGTTCCTGGCGTGAAGGGTGAACTCGTCCGGGGCGGCGGCCACGTATTCGGCCACCATGTCCGGGTCGAACCGCACCCGGTCGTCGGTCACGGCCGCCCCCTCGGCACCGAGCAGTTCTTTCGCCTCGTCGTTGAGCACGTCGATCCCGGTTTCGGCCAGGACCTTCAGCGACGCCTGGTGGATCGACTCCAGCTCATCGTCGGACACCGCCCGGGTCGGTTCGAACCAGCGGCGGTGACGGCGGGGCGGCGGCTGGGCGACGCCGCCTGCGGCTCCATCCCCGCCGGTTCTGGTGGCCCGCCGTCCGGCACGACCGGCTCGGCCCGAGCGCCGCACCGGCCGACCGGCCCCGTCGACCGGCCCTGTCCCGTCAAAGGACTCGGCGCCGTCGACCGGCGCCGTCATGCTGCGCCCTTTGTGGTTGTGCCCCGGTGGCCGAGCACGGCGCTGACGGCGTCGGCCTGCTCCCGCACAACCCGACCGAGCGATCGCTGCTGCCGGGGCTTTGGGAACCGATACGTCGGCCCGTACACGTGGAGTGAGGCCACCGCATCCCCGCGCCGATCGAACACCGGTGCGGCAACGCTGGTGACGTCCGCTGCGTACTCCTCCGAGGTCCACAGGAAACCGTCGGTCCGCACCTGTTCCAGTCTGGCCCGAATGGCCGCTGGGTCGGTGACGGTGTTCTCGGCGAACTGCTCGAGATCCCGACCGAGGTACTCGTCGATCTCGTCGGTGGACCAGTACGCCATGAGCGCGAATCCGATACAGCCGGCGTGGGCCACGTTACGAAAGCCGGTCCAGTCCCGAACGCTGACCTCGTGTTCGGTGGCGACCTGGCCGAGGTGGAGGTACCCGTCACCGACCCGTTGGGCGATGCCTGCGGTCTCATCGGTCAGGGCGGCCAACTCGTCCAGGTGGGGCATGGACACACCGAGGACGTCTGCGGCCACCGTGTCCCCGGCCGTCAGCTCGGTGATCACGGGACCGATCCGGTACACCTTCTCCACCCGCAGGACCGCCCCGGTTCGCTCGAGGGTGGTCATCAGCCGCGAAACCGTGGCGACCGGCAAACCCGTGTGGCGGGCCAGCCCGCTCAGCGTGCCGTCGCAGTGTTCGATGGCCCGGAGCAGCTCGATGGCCCGTTCGACCGATGTCACCGTCACGCCGGTGACCGTACCGCACCGGCGGGCGAAATGGAAATACCTGTACTTTCTCGCAGAGCGGAAAACGGCCGCCACGAAATGGCGGCCGGGCCGAACGGACCCGATACTGGTCCGGTGACCGAGACAACCAGCACGGTGACCCACTGGGGCCCGTTCCTGATCAAGTCGGACGGCCGGAACATCACGGCGGTGAACGACCATCCGTCAGACCCCGACCCCTCCCCCATCGGCCAGGGCCTGCTTGCCGCGACGCAGCTCCGGGTGGCCAAACCGGCGGTTCGCCGATCATGGCTCGACGGTGGACCGGGGACCGCTCCGGAACTGCGCGGCCGGGAGCCATTCGTCGAGGTGGAGTGGAACGAGGCCCTGGACCTCGTTGCCGCGGAGCTGTTGCGGGTCAAGACCGAACACGGCAATCAGGCGATCTTCGGTGGCTCCTACGGGTGGGGCTCGGCCGGACGGTTCCACCAGCCGTCGACCCAGGCCTACCGATTCCTCCGCCACTTCGGCGGGTACACCGATGCCAAGGGCACCTACTCAAGCGCCGCGGCAGAGGCCATCATTCCCCATCTCATCGGTATGACCTACCACCAGGCCATCGCTCAGCAGACGTCGTGGTCGATGATCGCGGAACATACCGAGCTGTTCGTCAGCTTCGGCAGCCTCCGGCTGTCCAACACCCAGGTGACCTACGGCGGCTCCGGCCCCCACCACACCAGGGAGTGGTTGGAGAAGTGCGGCCACGTGCAGTTCGTCAACGTCGGACCGCTGGCCGACGACGAGGCCGACTTCGTCAATACCCGGTGGCAACCGATCCGCCCCGGCACCGACGTGGCGCTGATGCTGGCCATCATCCACGTCCTGGCCGACGAAGGGCTTGCCGACGAGGCGTTCCTCACCCGCTACTGCCACGGCTGGGATCAGCTCAAGGCATATGTATCCGGCACCAGCGGCGGCACGGCCAAGGATCCCGCGTGGGCGGAGGGGATCACCGGCATCAGTGCCGAGACCATCACCAACCTGGCCAGGGAGATGGCGGCAAAGCGGACCACGATCAGCCTGAGCCTGTCGGTCCAGCGGGCCGACCACGGCGAGCAGCCGTACTGGGCGGCGA
>JBCCGJ010000379.1:0-5730 GCA_039029335.1 Actinomycetota bacterium
CATGTCAACCGACGACCTCCCGGCTCTCGGTGAGTTCGTCCCCTCGGCCGAGGTCCTGGAGGCTCTTGAACAGACGCTCAAGATAGACGTCGACGACACCCCGGCGGACGTGGAGCGGCCGGACACGGACGGCGCAAGCCCGGCGGTCCCCGCCACCACTGATGACGCTGACATCACCACCGCCCCCACTGGCGACGCTGACAACGCCCCCGCTGCCGACGCTGACACCACCGGCACTGCGGCGGCGGATCCGGAACCGGGCGTCGAGACGAACGGGCACACACCGCCCCAGTCATGAGCGATGACGGGGAGCGGGTCCAGAAGGTCCTGGCCCGCATCGGCCTCGGCAGCAGGCGGGCGTCGGAGATACTCATCAGCGAGGGCCGGGTGGCCATCAACGGCAAAACCGTTGAACTCGGTG
Organism: Actinomycetota bacterium; assembly: GCA_039029335.1. Lineage (GTDB taxonomy): Bacteria > Actinomycetota > Acidimicrobiia > Acidimicrobiales > SZUA-35 > JAHELU01. The sequence goes on from JBCCGJ010000379.1 coordinate 422, forward strand.
CCCGGTTCAAGCCCGATGATGAGCTCTCGGTCGACGGCAGGGTCTACTCCACCAGGACCGATGCTGTCACCTACCTCCTGAACAAACCGGCCGGGGTTGTCACCACCGCCTCCGACCCCCAGGGCAGGCGCACCGTGGTGGACCTCGTGCCAAGCGAACCCCGGGTCTTCCCGGTCGGCCGCCTCGATCGGGACACCGAGGGTCTGCTGCTCCTCACCAACGACGGTGACCTGGCCCACCGGTTGACCCACCCGAGTTTCGGTGTCGAAAAGGAGTACCTGGCCGAGGTGGCCAACCCGCTCTCCCGCCAGGCCGTCCGGCGGTTGCGGGAGGGGGTCGAGCTCGAGGACGGCATGACCGCACCGGCCAAAGCCGCCATCGTCGAGCCGAACCTGCTGCGGCTGACCATCCACGAAGGCCGGAATCGGCAGGTCAGGCGGATGTGTGACGCCGTGGGCTGCCCGGTGGTCCGCCTCGTGCGGTCCCGGATCGGGCCCCTTGTCGACCCGAAACTGAAACCTGGTTTCTCACGGCCGCTGACAGGGGATGAACTACTCGAATTGCAACGGGCGGTGGAAACTCGGCGGTAACGTCGGTGACCATGGCAGTGCGAGCACTCCGTGGCGCAATCACGGTGGACGTTGACGAACCGGAGGAGATCCGGCGGCGTACGGTCGATCTTCTCACCACGATCTTCGATCGAAACGACATCTCGCTCGATGACGTCATCAGCATCCTGTTCACCGCCACGGAGGATCTGACCAGCCTGCCGCCCGCCGCAGGGGCCCGGGGGTTCGGCCTGGTCGACGTGCCACTGCTCTGCGCCCAGGAGATGCCGACCGAGGGTGGGCTGAAGCGTTGTATCCGCCTCATGCTCCACGTCGAGTCCGATCTGTCCAAGGCCGAACTCCGGCACGTCTTCCTCCGGGAGGCGACCAAGCTCCGGCCCGACCTGGCCGAGCCGGGGGACGACTCGTTTGTCGGGGTTGAGCAGTGAGCCGGGCGTTCGATCGGACCCGGAGAGTTCGGCATGGCTGAGGATCCGTTTGCCCCGACGGGACGGGTTAACATCGTCGGGTGCGGCCTGATCGGTGGCTCGGTCGGGCTTGCGCTGCGTGACGCCGGCTGGACGGTCTCCGTGGTCGACACCGACGTCGCCAGCCAGCAGCAGGCGCTGTCGATGGGGGCCGCCGACACAATCGGCCTCGATCCGGAGGCGGACGTGACGGTGGTGGCCGCGCCGGTGGGGACCATCCCGGAGCTGGTGGTGCAGGCCTTGGCCGACACCACGGGCATCGTGACCGACGTCGGTTCGACCAAGGCCTCGATCTGCAGTCAGATCGACGACCCCCGCTTCCTCGGCGGCCATCCGATGGCCGGTTCGGACCAGGATGGCATCTCCGGCGCGAAGGCGGACCTGTTCGTCGGGGCGATGTGGGTCCTGACCCCCGGTGAGGAGACCTCTCAGGTGGCGTTTGCCACCGTCCGGCGGTTGATCAAGGCCGTCGGTGCCGAGTCGATCGCCCTCCCGCCCGCGGTCCATGACGAGCTGGTGGCCCAGGTCAGCCACGTCCCCCACCTCACGTCGGCCGCGCTGATGAACCTTGCCGACAGCACCTCGGTTGAGCACCGGGCGCTGCTGCGGTTGGCCGCAGGCGGCTTCCGGGACATGACCAGGATCTCCGGCGGGCGGCCGACCATCTGGCCGGACATCTGCGTTGCCAACCGGGACGCCATCGTGATCGGCCTCGACCGACTGATCGGGGCGCTGACCACCACCCGCAACCTGGTGGCGGAGCGGGACAAGATGGGGCTGTATCAGCTCCTTGACCAGGCCAGGACGGCGCGGCTGAACCTGCCCGTCGGGTACGGCCAGGTGGACAAGGTCTCCGAGCTTGCTGTGCCCGTCCCGGACCGGCCCGGTGAGATCGCGGCCATCGCAACCCTTGCGGCCGAGTTGGACGTCAACATCCTCGACTTGGAGATCAGCCACTCCGGCGAAGGCCGGCAGGGTGTGATGACGCTGATCGTCGACGCGGCAAAGGCGGAGCGGCTGCTCGGCGGGCTGATGGCCCGCAGCTACCGACCGACTCTCCGGGAGCTCGACTGATGACCGAAACCACCGATTCCGCCGAAGCGGACAAGCTGACGATTGTGGCCATCGACGGCCCCGCCGGCTCGGGGAAGTCAACGGTCGGTCGGCGATTGGCGGCCGAACTTGGCCTGGAGTACCTGGACACCGGGGCGATGTACCGGTCGGTCACCTTTGCGGTCCTGGCTCACGGGGTCGACCCCGACGAGGCCGAACCCGTGGCGGCCCTCGCCCGCAAGGTCGAAATCGATCTGCGGCCGGACGGCACGGTGGTGGTGGACGGGGTGGACGCAACCACCCAGATCCGAGGCCCGGAGGTCTCCCGCTCCGTCTCGATCATCGCCGCCAACCAGGAGGTCAGGGCGGAGATGGTCTCCCAGCAGCGGGAGTGGGCTCGCCGCAGAGGCGGTGGGGTTCTGGAGGGGCGGGACATCGGCACGGTCGTGTTCCCCGACGCCAACCTCAAGGTCTACCTGACCGCCGATCCGCAGGTCCGGGCCGCCCGTCGGGCCCGTGAGGTGACGGATCTCGACTACGACCAGGTCGCAGCAGACATCGCCCGTCGGGACGAGATCGACAGCGGTCGCACCCACGACCCCCTTCGCCGGGCCGACGACGCCATCACCGTCGACACAACCGGACTGACGATCGACGAGGTCGTGGCCGACCTCGTCCGTCGGGTACACGATGGCGGCTGATCCGTCGCCGTCCGTTCCGTCCAACCGGTCCAACCCGTCCGAGGTGGTTGCGGCGGCGGAGATGGGCAGCGGCGCCCGGCTGGCGTACCTCACGATTCGTACCCTGCTGCTCGGGTTGGCCAAGGTCCTCGTCCGGGTCAGCGTCACCGGTCAGGAGCGTGTACCCGAATCCGGCGGGTTCATCCTGGCCCCCGGCGGCCACCGATCGATTCTCGACACGCCACTGGCCGCCCTGGCGAGCCCCCGGGTCCTGCGGTACATGGGGGCGGAGACGTACTTCAACATCCCCGGCCTCGGTGTCTTCCTGCGGGCCATGGGTGGGTTCCCGGTCGAGCGGGCCATGACCGACCGGTTGGCCCTGCGGCTCTCCGAAGAGGTTCTGCGTAACGGCGAGCCGCTTGTTGTGTTTCCCGAGGGCACCCGTCAGGAGGGCCCGGTCGTCCAACCGCTGAAGGAGGGCGCTGCGTTCCTGGCCTGCCGGGCCGGGGTGCCGATCGTACCGGTCGGTCTCGGCGGCACCGAGCGGGCCATGCCGAAGGGGGCGAAATACATCAAACCCACGAAGGTCACGATCATCGTCGGTGAGCCGATCCACCCGCCGCAGCGTGCCGACGGGGAGCGGGTGAAACGTTCGGCGATCCGCTCGGTCTCCGACGAGTTGCACCAGAGGCTACAGGACCTGTTCGATCAGGCCCAGATCCGCGCCGGAGTCTAAGCCCAGCAACCCACCCCAATCCCTCGAAATTTGGGCCTCCAGCCCACAAAATCTGTAGCGTGTGAGCCCAAATTTCGCCGGGGTTGGGCGAGCGGGCTTTTGGTTACAGCGTGCCCAGGACGTCCGACGCGCCGATCTTGCGGTCCTGGAGGGCCGGACGATCGTCAACGGAACCGCCCAGGGCCATCGTGGCGACGACGTCGACCGCACCGAGCAGCTCACGGAGGTTGCGCGGCGGCGGGAAGTACTCGTCCTCCTCGGTGATCTGCACCTCTTCGACGCCGTTGCGAGGATCCAGGAAATCGATCACCGCCTGTACGACGTCTTCGGGTGCCGACGCGCCGGCCGTGACACCGACGGTCCCGGCCAGGTCGGTGGGCAGTTCGTCCGGGCCGTTGACCCGGAACACCCGCTCGCAGCCGGCCTCGGTCGCCAGCTTGGCCAGGGCCGTGGTGTTTGAGCTGTTGGCCGATCCGATGACCACAAAGGCGTCGCAGCGGTCGGCCACGGCCATGAGCGCCGACTGGCGGTTCGTGGTGGCGAAGCAGAGATCGGAACGGCTTGGGGTGAAAAGATCGGGGAACCGCTCGGTCGCGGCCTCGGCGACGTCGCTCCAGTCCCGATGGCTCAGCGTTGTCTGGGCCAGAAGCGCGGTTGGCTGATCGAACTCCGGCAGGGCCTGAACCTCTTCGACCGTCTCCACCCGGTGAATGGCGTCCGGGGCGACCGCCATGGTGCCCATCGCCTCTTCATGGCCCTCGTGGCCGATGTAGACGATCTGGTAGCCCTTCCCGGCCCGGACCTTGACCTCGTGGTGGACCTTGGTGACCAGCGGACAGACGGCGTCGACGACGTAGCTGCCCCGTTCCCGGGCCGAGGCGACCACCTGAGGCGCTGAGCCGTGGGCGGAGAGCATGATGGGTTTGCCGACCGGGACCTCGGAAACGTCGTCGACGAAGATGACGCCCCGGTCCCGGAAGCGGTCAACGACCAGCTTGTTGTGGACGATCTCGTGGTAGCAGTACACCGGCGGTTCGAAGGCCCGAACCATCCACGCCAACGCCTTGATGGCCATTTCCACCCCGGCGCAGAAGCCCCGTGGGGCGCACAGCAGCACGTGGTCGACCGAGGAGGGGGACGGGTTCGCCGCGTCCTGGCTCACCGGATCGGAGATCGTGCCCTGTGCCATGGACCCAGCCTAGATGCTTGGGACCGGATCGAGATGATCAGGTGTCGGAGGGCGGTGCGCACCAGGAAGTCCGACGTACCGCCTGTCGGGCACCGGTTACCTGCGGTCTCGGGTGCTCGCAGCCGTATCCTGGTCGGGTGGCAATTCCCCAGGTGGTCGCGGTCAAACCGGACTCCCCGGCCCAGCGGGCCGGGGTGGTCATCGGCGACGCCCTTACCACGATCAACGGGGAACAGCCCCGGGACGTGATCCGCTACCAGCTGCTGGTCGATGAACCGGAGGTGGCGCTGGAGATCGAGCGGGGCGGCCTGAACCGGACCGTCGAGATCTCGAAGCAGGCGGGGGAGCCGCTGGGGATCGAGGTCCAGTCCGCGGTGTTCGACCAGGTCCGCACCTGTGACAACCACTGCAGCTTCTGTTTCATCTACCAGCTGCCTGCCGGCATGCGCCGCAGCCTGTACCTCAAGGACGACGACTACCGCCTGTCGTTCCTCTACGGGAATTTCACCACGCTGACCCGGTTCACCGAGGCGGATCTTGAGCGGGTCATCACCGAAGGACTCTCGCCGCTCTACGTCAGCATCCATGCCACGAACCCGCAGCAGCGGGCCGAGC
>JBCCGJ010000380.1:0-5706 GCA_039029335.1 Actinomycetota bacterium
CACCGAGTCACAGAACGACAGGTGGTTCGGGGTGATGATGGCCGGGCCGCCGGTTGGGACGTTCTCCACCCCTTCGACGGTCACATCCCAGAGTCGGTGGACCAGCTTGCGGATGGCCCCGAAGCCGTACTTGCTGATCGTGTCCGCACCGGGGAGGTCGGGCGCCGTCTCGAACAGAAACCTGGGTGCCCGACCGGACATCTACCGCAGCTCCCGCCTGATCAGCTTGCCCGTTGGGGCGACCGGCAACTCATCGACGAAGTGGTACTCGGTCGGGCACTTGTAGGTGCTCAGCCGCTCCCTGGCGAACGCGTTCAACTCCGCCTCGGTCACCTCGCCGGAGACGTGGGCCACCACGGCCTCCCCCGTCTCGCCGTGGGCCGTTCCGACAACAACCGCACCGCGGACGTTCGGGTGTTCCATCAGCACGGACTCGACCTCGGACGGGTACACGTTGAAGCCGGAGACGATGACGATGTCCTTGATCCGATCCACCAGGTAGAGGTAGCCGTCGTCGTCGAAGACACCCATGTCGCCGGTCCAGAACCAACCGTCCTCGGTCAGGACCGCGTTGGTCAGCTCCGGGGCGTCCAGGTACCCCTTGAACACGCCGGGACTTCGAACCACGATCTCCCCGGTGTCACCGGGGTCCACCGGTGTTCCGTCCTCCTCGACCAGGACGATCTCCACCCCGTCCAGCGGCTTGCCGACCGAGGTGGTCTTCACCGCGATCCCGCGACTCCACGTCACGACGGGTGATGTCTCGGTGAGCCCGTACCCCTCGGCGATTTCGACCCCGAACCGGTCCTTGATGGCGTTGAACACGTCAGCCGGCAGCGCCGCTGCGCCCGAGGCGGCGCTTCGGACGGTGGCCAGGGCGTCGTCCGGAGCGTCGGTGACCGCCCACCGCTGCCACATCGGCGGGGCACCGGAGACGGTGGTGATCCCGTGGGCGCGGATCAGCTCCAGGCTGAGCTGAGCGTCGAACCGCCGCTGCAGCACCACACAACCGCCGACCCGCAGCGGGGCCAGGAGCACCACGTTCAGGCCGAAGATGTGGGAGAACGGCAGCACGCCGAGCATGATGTCGTCACCGTTCATGCCGTTGACCGGATCGGTGGTGATGGCCTCCTGGACCCAACCGAGGTTGTGGTGGCTGAGCATCGCCACCTTGGCGTCACTGGAGACACCGCTGGTCAACATCATGAAGGCGAGGTCGTCACCGTCCCGGCGAACGATCGCCGGGGCCGACGCGGCCTGGTCGTCGGTGACGGTTGCCGCGTCGAGCAACGGCATGGCCAGCTGATCGGGATGCTCGAGCGCCCAGACAGCGGCCTCGCCAAGGATCATGACGTCCGGTTGGACGCCGTCGAGCTTACGGATCAATTCGGGAAGCGGGCTGGACGGCCGAACCGGGACGGCGACCGCCCCGAGGCCGAGCGCGGCGAGGGCGCCGACGGCGAAGGTCGGCTCGTTTCCGGCCATGACGGCGACGCGATCGTCGGGGCCGATGCCCAACGCATGCAGCGATGCCCGCATAGCGGCCACCTGCTGCCGCAGTTCCCCGTAGGTGATCTCCCGCTCGCCGTCTATCAGCGCCACCCGCTCTGCGTCATGGTGTTCGATGATCGATGCGAGGTTCATGTTGGACCCACGTTCATGTCGGCCCAGCATGACACGCCGGGCCCTGTCGCTCAAGGCGCCGTCGGCTGCTCCAACTGGTCGAACGTGCCGATCACATCCAGCGCTTTGACCACAAGGGTGACGAAGTCCAGCTCACCTCCGCCTGCGGTCCATTGCCGGCTGGCGATACGGATGGCGGACATCGTCGCACCTGCCACCACTTCCGGTCGAGGATCGAGCACGGGGTCGACACCGAGCTTGTCCGCAACGGCGGCGATGATCTCCCGCTCCCACTGGGCCTGCACGACCGCGCGGCTGTAGCCGGAAACGGTGGGGTAGGCGGCGGCAAGCCTGGCCTGGAGGAGTCGCTGGTCCCGGTGCCGCTCGAAGTTGTCCGAGAGCGACAGCATGGCGCCCCGGATGGATGCCAGCACCGACTCTTCCGCCGGTCGGGCCGCAAGCGCATCGCGCAGTTCAAGCAGCAGCTCGTCCATGTCGCCGTAGAGCAGCGCCTCTTTTGTCGGAAAGTGGCGGAAGAGCGTTCGCTGGGAGACGTCCGCACGCTCAGCGATGTCGCTGGTGGTGGTCTCGTCGAAGCCGTTGGCCTGAAACAGAACGGTGCCGGCGTCCATCAGATCTGTTCTGGTCTTGGACTTCTTACGAGACCGCCTGCTCTGGTCGATTGGGCTGGACAGGTGTTCAACCATGGCGTCAACACTAGAGCGTTCGAGACGAAAAGTCAGCCATTGACTAATGTCAGCGGCTGACATTAGTATGCAGACATGAGCCCGAGTCGGAAGAAACCCAGCAAGCTCGCCACCGCCGCGGTCTTCGATCTTGATCGAACCCTGATCGCCGGCTCGTCGTCAACCACCATCCAGCGCCACCTGGTCGCCGCCGGCATCACGGGTGAACGGGACATCCCGTTCGCCGACACGCTGGCCAAGCTGTACGAGCAGTTCGGCGAGAACTGGCTGATGATGCAGCCGGCCAAGCTGGCGGCCAGGGCAGCTTCCGGATGGGACGTTGCCAAGGTCGAGGCGGCCTGCACGGCCGCCGCCGCGGAGTTGGTTGACGAACTGCAACCGTTTGCCAAGGGAATCATCGAGGAGCATCGATCCAATGGAACCAAACTTGTACTGGCCACTACCTCACCCGAACCGTTCGTCCGGCCCCTGGCAGACGCCCTCGGATTCGATGACGTCGTCTGCACCAGGTGGAAGAGCCGCAACGGCTTCTTCACCGGAGAGATGGACGGCCCCTTCGTCTGGGGTCGGGCGAAGGCGGATGCCGTCGCAGAGTGGGCCACGAAACACGGCGTTTCGCTGAAGAAGAGCTACGCCTACAGCGACAGCTACTTCGACGCCGCACTGCTCGACTCGGTCGGCAACCCGGTGGCCGTGAACCCCGACGCCCAGCTCGCGACGACCGCCGTCGTCAAGGGCTGGCCGATCCGCCACCTGGACAAATCCGAGGGTGTCGTCAAGGTTGCCGGTCGGGAGATCCAGGACTGGACCCGACCGCTCATGCGACCCGAGCTGGTCGCCCCGAACGTCAGCTTCAGCTTCACCGGGGTTGAGAACATCCCACGCACCGGGCCGGCTCTGGTGGTGTTCAACCACCGGTCCTACTTCGACCCGACGGTCATGGGCCTCGTTGTGGCCAAGGCCGGGCGCAGTGTCCGCGGCCTTGGAAAGAAAGAGGTCTTCGACGTGCCGGTGGCGGGGCGCATCCTGAAGGCCCTCGGCGGTGTCCGGGTCGAGCGGGCAACCGGCTCCGACGAACCGCTCAAGCACGCGGCAAAGTCCCTTGCCGGTGGTGAGGTGGTCATGATGGCGCCGCAGGGCACGATCCCCCGCGGCCCGGCCTTCTTCGACCCCGAACTGAAGGGTCGGTGGGGCGCCGCCCGGCTGGCGGCGATGACCGGCGCTCCCGTGATCCCCGTCGGCCTGTGGGGCACCGAAAAGGTCTGGCCCCGCAGCGCCCGCCTTCCCAAGCTGTCGTTGACCAGCCGGCCCGAGGTGTCGGCCGTTGTCGGACCGCCGGTGGAGCTCGGCCTGACCGACCCGGACGCCGATACCCAGGCCATCATGGACGCACTGGTGGCCCTGCTCCCGGACGAGGCTCGAGAGCACCGCACCCCGACCGAGGCCGAACTGCTGGCCACGTTTCCCCCCGGCTACACCGGTGACCCGAACGCAGAGACCGACCGTCGGCCCGGAACCGACACCTGAGAGGCCAAGGACCATGGCAACAGACAAGAACCGCACGACCACCAACCAGACGAATCCCGCTCCGACGCAGGCCCCCCGCCGGGAGCGGAAGGTCGACCTGTCGCCCCGCATGAGCGATCACGAGGCGCTGATGTGGAACATCGAGAAGGACCCGTGGCTGAACCCGAACGGCGCCAGCCTCACCATCCTCGACACACCGGTTGACATGGACCGGTTCCGCAACCAGATCGCCTTCGGCGTCTCGAAGATGCCCCGGCTGTACCAGCGGGTTGTGCCGGGCCTGGGCCGGTTCACCCCGCCAACCTGGGTCCCGGACGCAGAGTTCAACCTGGACTACCACGTTCGGGAGGTCACGCTGCCCGCACCGGGGACCCAGCGCCAGCTGTTCGACCTGGCCGCCGCCCTGTACGAGGAACCGCTCGATCGGACACGGCCGCTGTGGCGGTTCGTCTCCATCCGGGGACTCGAAGGCGGACGGGGGGCCATTTACAGCCTCACCCATCACGTCATCGCCGACGGCATCGGCCAGCTGCGCATGGCGGAGATGTACCAGCAGATCGACCCGAACCAGCCGTCACCGGACCCGGTCGACCTCGACACCATCGTCAGCGAGGCGGTCGCCGCCCATCGGGCCAGGGCCGACGAGAGCGCGGACTTTGCCCGATCCCTCCCGTCCAGCACCCGCCGTACCGCAACCCATCTGCTGAAGCGACAGCTCGGCCTCAGTCGGCGGATCGCCGGTGAGATGATGCTGTGGCCGGCGGACACCAACCGGGTGGTCGAGCGGGTCGAGGACGTTGCGTCGACCGTGCAGTCGACGGTTGAACTGCTCAACCGGCCGAACAATTCGGACCCCGGCGGCTCCCCGCTGTGGAAGAACCGGTCGAGGCATCGCCACCTGGAGTACGTCCAGATCCCCCTCGCCGACCTGAAGGCCGCGGCGGCCGAACTGGGCGGCAGCATCAACGACGCATTCATGATCGGCCTCACCGAGGCGGCCCACCGCTACCACCAGAAGCGGGACACCGACGTCGAGACCTTCAACACCAGCTTCGTGGTCTCCACCAGGACGGACGACAACATGGGGGGCAACTCCTTCACCCCCGTGCTGGTCCAGGTCGGCGGCCGGTCTGCGTCGTTCAAGAAGCGCATGCGGGAGTTACAAAAAGCCACTGCGGAGGCCCGGGAGCGGTCGGACCAGAGCGGCGGCATGAGCGGACTCTCCGGCCTGATCAACCTCCTACCCACCTCGGTGGTCACCAGCATGGCCCGCCGCCAGGCCGCCCACATGGACTTCGCCACCTCCAATCTCCGGGGCGCACCGATCCCGCTGTACTGCGTCGGGTCCCGGATCGACGCCACGATCTGCATGGGGCCGCTGGCCGGTACCGCGGCGAACGTGACCGCGTTGTCGACCAACGGCAACTTCGACATCGGCCTGTTCGTGGACCCGAAGGCGATCGAGGACCCGGCCGACTACCGCCAGTGCGTCGCCGAGGCGTTTGCCGATCTGCTGAGCGGTCCGTCCGAGGCCGAGACGTCGGCGGCAAAGAAGACCACGACGAAGCGGGCATCCGCAACCCGGTCCGCCACGGCCAAGAAGTCATCGACAAACAAGACCCCGGCAAGGAAGACCACAGCAAAAAAGCCCACCACCACAAAGGCGGCCGGGACCAAGAAGCCGGCGGCAAAGAAGACCGCAACCAAGAAGCCGGCGGCCAAAAAGGCCACATCCAAGAAGACCACATCCAAGAAGACCACATCCAAGCGCTTGATTAGCATGTCCATTACCACGGGGCCACCGTGACCCTGCAGCTCTAACACATCTTCGCCTGTGAACGAGTGTGGG
>JBCCGJ010000381.1:0-5694 GCA_039029335.1 Actinomycetota bacterium
GTAAAAGAGATCGTTCAGGTAAATTAATTGTTCGTTACTGTATGTCTGGCTAAGTATTATGTGGGAAGTTTAGATAGTTTACCTACTCGGAGATGCATAAAAAAAGAAAACATTTTTTTCTTGGTATGAGTCAAAGGGTGAATGTGTTTTTTCCTTAGGCAAAATTCTTGCGGAAATCGAGTGTTGCATTTGCTACAAAAAAAAATGGAAAGAAACAAGGTATGAAGCTCTTACCAAGTGTGTTACAAAAGCTTCCGCTGATGCCCTGAAAATTTGTTCAAGTCAACGAGGAGATAACCCATGTTTCGAGCTGTTTAAGCCGTTTGTCATGAAGCGCCTGGTCGACCAGGAGCTTGCGCAGAACATCAAGTCAGCAAAGCGGATGGTGGAGCGCAGGCGTCCCCAGGTCTGGGAGGTGCTGGAGGACGTCATCCAGGAACACCCGGTGATGCTCAACCGTGCACCGACGCTGCACCGTCTTGGTATTCAGGCCTTTGAGCCGGTTCTGGTGGAAGGCAAGGCCATCCAGATCCACCCGCTGGTCTGCACCGCGTTCAACGCGGACTTCGACGGTGACCAGATGGCGGTTCACCTGCCGCTGTCTTCGGAGGCCCAGGCCGAGGCCCGTGTGCTGATGCTGTCGGCGAACAACGTGCTCTCACCGGCTCATGGTCGTCCGCTGGTCACCCCGACCCAGGACATGGTCATCGGCTGCTTCTACCTGACCGAGAAGGTCGACGGTGAGCAGGGCGGTGGCACCTACCGCAACGTCGCAGACGTTGAGCGGGCGTACGAGGCGGGTCAGGTCGATCTGCACGGCGAGATTACCTACCGCCATCCCGATCTGCTGCTGAACCCGGCCAACGGCCAGGCCGCCGAGTACGAGCCGACCACCCCCGGTCGTGTCCTCTTCAACGAGGCGCTGCCCGAGGGCTTCCCGTACGTGAACCGGGTGGTCAAGAAGCGGGACATCGGCGAGATCGTCGACCAGTTGGCCAGCAACTTCCCCAAGGCCGAGGTCGGTGCCAGCCTGGACCGCATCAAGGCCCTGGCGTTCCACTTCGCCGCCAAGTCCGGTCTGACCGTCTCCATCGACGACGTGCAGACCCCGGCGGAGAAGAAGGCCATCCTCGACGCCCACGAGATGGAGGCGGAGAAGATCGAAGGCCAGTTCCGAAAAGGCATCATCACCGACGGTGAGCGGCGCCAGAAGGAAGTGGAGATCTGGACATCGGCAACCGACGAGGTTCGGGAGGCGATGGAGGTCAGCCTGCGGTCGAAGCAGTTCAACCCGATCGACATGATGGTCGGCTCCGGGGCTCGTGGAAACATGATGCAGGTCCGCCAGATCGCCGGTATGCGCGGTCTTGTGGCCAACCCTCGTGGTGACATGATTCCCCGGCCGATCAAGTCCAACTTCCGTGAAGGCCTCACGATGTTGGAATACTTCATCGCCACGCCGGGTGCCCGCAAGGGTCTGGTCGACACGGCGCTCCGTACCGCGGACTCCGGCTACCTGACCAGGCGTCTGGTGGACGTGGCCCAGGAGGTCATCATCAACGACCGGGATCCGTTTGAGCCCGGCCGCCCGGTGCGTGGCCTCTTCCTGGAGGACGTCAAGCCGGACGGGTACTACAACAAGGACACCGGCGAGGCGTCCGACCCGTCGGATCCGGACGCCCGTATGGTCCGGACGTATCTGGAGACCAGGCTGTACAGCCGGGTCCTGGCCGACGACGTCACCCTGGCCGACGGCACCGTGATCGAGCGGGGCACCATGATCCGTGAGCCGGAGATGGAGGCCATCCGGGACGATCCCGAGGTCAACCGGGTCCGGGTCCTGTCACCGTTGACCGATGACTCCCCGGTCGGTATCACCGGCGCAAGCTACGGCATGTCGTTGGCAACCGGCATCGACATCGAGGTCGGCGAGGCCGTTGGTGTCATCGCCGCCCAGTCCATCGGTGAGCCGGGTACCCAGCTGACCATGCGGACGTTCCACACCGGCGGTGTCGCCGGTGGGGCCGACATCGCCGGCGGTCTGCCCCGTGTTGTTGAGCTGTTCGAGGCTCGGAGCCCGAAGGGCAAGGCAACGCTGGCCCGTATTTCCGGTGTCATTCGAATCGCCGAGGACGAGGGCAAGGGCAAGGTTGTCACCGTCGTCGCCGATGACGGTACCGAGGACGACTACACCATCCCGCTGGCCGCACGGCTCGAGGTGGTCGACGGTCAGGAGATCACCGCCGGTGATGCCATCGTCGACGGTCCTCGTGACCCGAAGGAACTGCTGGAGATCCGGGGTATCCGGGAGACTCAGCAGTACCTCGTGGAAGAGGTCCAGAAGGTCTACCGGGACCAGGGTGTGTCCATCCACGACAAGCACATCGAACTGATCGTGCGTCAGATGACCCGCCGGGTCGCCATTCAGGAACCGGGTGACTCGGACTTCCTGCCGGGCGAGCGGTGCGACCAGTGGCAGTTCGCCGACGTCAACAAGCGTCTGGTGACCGAGGGGCAACGCCCCGCCGAAGGTCGTCCGGAGATCATGGGTATCACCAAGGCGTCGCTGGCCACGGACTCGTGGCTGTCGGCGGCGTCGTTCCAGGAGACCACCCGTGTGCTGACCGAGGCCGCCATCGAAGGCAAGTCGGACGGCATGATCGGTCTGAAGGAGAACATCATCATCGGGAAGCTGATCCCGGCCGGTACCGGCCTGATCCGCCACCGGGAGCTTGCGCCGCACGCGCCGGACTACCAGCCGATGTCGTTCTACTCGTCGGAGGGTGAGGAGCAGGATCCGGCCAAGTGGTTGGCCTCGATCGGCGCCGAGCAGGCCGCCGAGGTGACCCCGCTTCCCACCGTGCCCGCGCCGGATGAAATCGGCTAGCAGGTACTGAGTTTGCGTATCGACCCGGGTCTCATGGCCCGGGTCGATGTGGTTTTCTCCGAGGTTTCGGCAAAGCCCAGGAGCCTCGGTCCGGTGGACGTGGACACCGTGACGCTGTTCTTCGCCCTGCTGGCGGGTCTCGCCGCGGCGACGGCGATCCTGATCTTGGTTTCGGCGGTGACCAACGATCGTTTTGGTGTGATCGGCACCCTTCGCCCGGTGTCGGTCGAGTTCGCCGCCGCGGTTGCGGTGACGGCGACGTTCGGGTCTCTCTACCTTTCGGAAATCGTCGGGTACGAACCCTGCCGCTTGTGTTGGGTCCAGCGGGCCTTTATGTATCCCGCGGCCGGGTTGTTGGTCACCGCCCTGATGGTCGGCCGCCGCCAGGGTCGTTCCGGATCCAGCCCCGCTCGGACGCTGGTCGGCGCGGCGGGCCTGCTCGCCGTTGTCGGTCTGCCGATCGCAGCGTTTCACCGGTACGAGCAGGCGGCGGGCGGAATCGGTGAGTTCTGCGACCAGGACAACCCCTGCAGCCTCCGCTGGGTCGAGGAGTTCGGAGTTGTCACCATCCCGGTCATGGCCGGGGCCGGATTCGCCGCGATCATCGCCCTGACCGCCGTTTCCCTCACGGGCCGCACACCGATCGATGACACGCAACAGTTGAAACCCAAAGCAAGTACGGAGCAGTACTCATGACACAAAAAGCATCCGCACCGACCGACTCCGGTCCGAACCGGCTGTTCCTTCTGGCCATCGGCGCCCTGGTGGTTGTCGGTCTGGCCGTCGTGGCCATTGTTGCGGGGTCGCGCGGAGACGACGGGGATGTGGCGGCCGGTTCCGGGGACGCCGGGTCCGGTGGTGACGTGGTCCTCGACGGCCAGGAGACCGCCGACATCGCGGTCGCCGGAGATGCGTTACCGCCGCTGCCGGAAGGGGTTCGTATTGCGGACGCAACCAACGACCCCGCCTATGGCCTTGCTGCTCCGACCCTGTCCGGGACGGGGTTCGACGGCGGCGAGGTGGTGATCGAGGACGACGGCAGGCCGAAGGCGATCTACTTCCTCGCCCACTGGTGCCCGCACTGCCAGGCCGAGGTGCCCACCATCCAGGAGCTCATCGACGAGGGCAAGCTGCCCGCCGACCTGGACGTCTACGCGGTGTCCACCGCGGTTGATCGGGGGCGGGGCAATTACCCGCCGTCGTCATGGTTGCAGGACGAGGGGTTCACCCCGACGGTGATCCGTGACGATGACGCGGTGTCGGCGCTTGCGGCGTACGGCGCATCGAGCTTCCCCTTTGCGGTCTACGTCAACCAGGACAATCAGGTGGTGGCCCGGACGGCCGGCAGCATGGAGAAGGGCCAACTCGAACAACTCTGGCAGGCCACCGCCACCGCCCCATAACAACCGCCGCGGTGGCGTGCGGGGCGGTTCGCTGTCACACCTCCTGAGTAGGTTGGTCCCATGTTGCTGTCGGCGGACACCCAAAAGTCCCAGGACGGTCGGCGCTCTGGTGGCGCGACAGTCCGGGCGGCCGATCTGGACGATGCGCTGAAGCTGCTGGCGGAGGCCGACACGTTGCGCAGTCAGACGGCGGTGTTGGTCGGCGGTCTTGCCGACTCGGGTTTGGCCGAGTTCCTTGGCTACGTGTCGATCGAACGTCTGGTCGCCCACCGCAACGATTGGCGGAACACCACCGCCCGTGACTTCCTCCGCGTCGCCCGATTCCTGGCCGCCCACCCGAAGACCGCCGCAGCACTCCAGAAGGGTCGGCTGTCCTGGGCCAACGCCGACACGCTCGCCTATGCCGCCGCAGGTGATCGGGCCGCGGCGTTCACCCAGTGCGAGGAGCAGTTGCTGGCCGAGGCCGTGGACTGTCCGTCGGAGAAGTTCGACCGGCTGGTCCACGCCTGGCGGTCCCGGGTCAACGCCGAGGCAGATGCTGTCGACGCAGAGCGGGTGTGGCGGGAACGATCGTTGACCATGCAGCTGGCCTTCGACGGATCGTGTCATGGCCGGTTTCGCCTTGACCCGATCGCCGAAATCGTGGCTGAAGCGTTGGAGACACCACCGGATCCGGCTGGTGTGCTGACCGAACCGAGAACCCTGGCTCAACGCCGTGCGGACGCCCTTGTCGATTTGTGCCTCACAGACAGCGACAGCACAGCCGACCGCAGCGGCACCAAGACCGCTGTTGATGTTGTGGTTGATATCGAAACCCTTGCCGGCACCAACGACCCCATCGTGGTGTCGCGTCTACGGCAAGAACTCAGCCGTGGCGGTCCCATCAGCGGACCGGGCCTGGACCGCTTGCTCTGCGACGCGTCGTTCCGCGCGTTGGTAACCGACGGCAAACGCACCGTTCTGGCCTACAACCGGGCCACCCCGGATATCCCACCGACCCTACGTCGGGCAGTGAAACTACGAGACGGAGGCTGCACGTTCACCGGCTGCGACCGCCCTGCCCACTGGTGCGATCTGCATCACATCGTTCCCCGCAACCGAGGCGGTCCGACCACCGTCGAGAACCTGACCCTGCTGTGTCGGTTCCATCACACAACGGTCCACGAGGGCGGTTGGCAGATAACCCGTGCCCCCGACGGCTCGATTCAGGTCACGATGCCGTAGCACCGGCCGGTTGGTCCGGGTCGATAAGGCCGAAACAGCTGAACTCCTCGAACCGCTCGGGCTGTCGCCGCTCGGTTCGAGGGATTCGGCGCGCCCCGGGGGCCGGGGCCGGTGGGTCCGGGCCGGATTCCTATGCGATTCGTTCGAACAGGTAGGCGAAGGGGGAGCGGGTGTAGCCGA
>JBCCGJ010000382.1:0-5654 GCA_039029335.1 Actinomycetota bacterium
CCGCTCAGTCGCCTCCGTGACCATCGGTACCACGCCCGGCACCGTGCCGGGATCGTGGAACCGGCCGGAAACGGCCGATCGGAGGAAAGAGCCATGTTCGCCACGTTGGGAGCCGCGGTCCATCGCCGCAGATGGTTGGTGCTGATCGCCTGGATCGGCATTATCGCCGTCGGTATGCTGGCCACCGGCCCGCTGGCCGACCGGGTCACCGCGGAGTTCGGAGGCAGTGATCGGCTGGAGTCCGCCCGGGTCCTTGATCGGATCGAAGAACATGCGGCCACCGGTGGAGACATCGTGATCGTGCTTGACGGCGTCTCCCCAACGTCCTCACCGTCCGCCGAGGTCGCCGACGGTCTGGCGGCACTTGGTGAGGTCCCCGGCGTCGTGTCGGTTGTCGACCCCTGGTCAACCGGCATCCCGGACCTGGCGGCGACGGACAACGATGCGGCGCTGGTTGTCGTGTCGTTTGGCAACGGCCTCGACCCGGTCGACGAGCACGCCGTGACGGACCAGGTCATCGAGCTGGCCCACAGCCTCGAGGCGTCCGCCGGGACCGGTGGACCGGTCGACGTGTTGGTCGGTGGTGAGCCGGTGGTGCTCCAGGAGTTCGAGACCCAGGCCGAGCGGGACCTCGTCCGGGGCGAAGCCATCGCCCTGCCGATCGCCCTGGTGGCCATGATCTTCATCTTCGGTGGGTTCCGAGCCGCAGGCATGCCTCTTGCGGTCGCAGCGGGCGGCTACCTGACCGCAGGCATCGCCCTCCTCGGCGCAACGTTTGTGTTGGACTCCGTCTCGGTCTTCGCCCTGAACGTGGTGTCGATGCTCGGCCTTGGGCTGGGGATCGACTATGGCCTGCTGCTGGTCTCCCGGTTCCGGGAGGAGCGCGGTCACGGTGCAACGGTCGCGGAAGCGGTTGAAACGATGGTGGCCACCGCCGGGGTGACCGTGGTCTTCAGCGCGCTCACCGTTGCCGTCGCCATGAGCGGCATGTTCGTCTTCAACGATCCGATGATGACCAGCTTCGGGGTCGGTGGACTCTCGGCCGTGCTGTTCTCCATGGTGGCGGCCCTGACGCTGCTCCCGGCGCTGCTCAGCATCGTCGGCGGCAAGATCAAGCCCGCCCCGGTTAGCGCTACCGAGGACGGGCGGTTCTTCCGGATGTCCAAGGTGGTGCAGCGGTTCGCCCTGCCGATCGTGATCGTTGTCGGCGGCGGGCTTGCACTGCTGGCCACCCCGTTCCTGGACGCCAACCTGGAGAACGGCGACGCCAGGAGCCTCCCCCGGTCCTCGGAGGCCAGGGCCGCCGCGCTGACCCTCGGCGAACGATTCCCGGCCCGCGGGGCCGATCCGATCACCACCGTGTCCGACGTTGCGCCGGACTCCGAGGCCGGCCGGGCGTGGCTTGACCGTCTCGACCGATTGGACGGCGTAGCCGGCATCCAGGTCAGGCCGGGCTTCCCGGCGGACATGACCGTGGTCGACGTTGTGCCGGTCGGCCTCAGCCAGGGGGACAACGCACTGGCGCTGGTTGACATCATCCGGACCGAAGCGGCCACGATGGCTGCAGAACTCCCGGGATTCGAAGCCGAGGTCGGCGGCGCGGCAGCGGTGACGCTCGATGTGCGGGAGATGATCGCCAACCGGATCCCGGTGGCCATCGGTGTTGTGGTCCTCGCCACGTTTGTCCTGCTGTTCCTGATGACCGGCTCGGTCGCCATCCCGATCAAGGCGGTTGTGATGAACGTCCTGAGCCTCGGCGCCAGCTTCGGAGCGCTGGTCTGGATCTTCCAGGACGGCAATCTGTCCGGCCTGCTGGGGTTCGACCCGGTGGGGTCGATCGACCTGTGGCTCCCGACCATCATCTTCCTTTTCGCCTTCGGGCTGTCGATGGACTACGAGGTGTTCCTGCTCGGCCGGGTGAAGGAGATTCACGACCGCACCGGGGACAACGACTACGCGGTCTCCGCCGGCCTGCAGAGCACGGGGCGGATCATCACGTCGGCCGCCCTGCTGATCGTTGTGGTGTTCGCCGGGTTCGCGGCGGGCGAGACCCTGACCATCAAGCAACTCGGTGTCGGGCTTGCCCTTGCAGTGATCGTGGACGCCACGATCGTCCGGTCGCTGCTGGTGCCGGCCACCATGAAACTGCTCGGCGAGTGGAACTGGTGGGCCCCGGCCCCGCTGCGGCGGATCCACGACCGGTTCGGCCTGAGCGAGGCCCCGGCGGCCGAGCCGACGCCCGAGAAGGCCGGAGACCCTGAGGGGGTATCGGGGGAGAATCAGGGTCACCCCCGATACCCGGTCGGCGTCTGAGTGACAATGATCGGAGCATGAGCACTCCTCAGGGCAACAACACGAGATACCGAGCCGCCGGCAGACACAGACGGCTCACCACACGGAGCGCCAGGCTGATGCTCGGCGGGGCGCTCGGTGTGGTGGCCGCCGGCGGCCTGAGCGCCTGTACGGGCATCACCATCGCCTTCGACGTTGACGGCTCCGGTGACGCCGAGACCGTGACCTACGACTTCGACTCCTTCGACCGGGTGGAGATCGGGAGCGCGTTCGAAAGCACCATCACCATCCAGTCCGGCGACCCGAGCGTCGAGGTGACGATGGACGACAACCTCTTCGAGGATCTGGACATCGAGGTCTCCGACGGCTGGCTGCGCATCCGCATGGACGACGGCACGTACGACCACAAGGTCGACCCGGAGGTGGTGATCACGATGCCGTCTCTTGTTGAGCTGGATGTGGGCGGGGCGACCGAGACCGAGGTGATCGGCCTGTCCGAGCCGTCGTTCGAGGTCGACTCCAGCGGAGCGGCCGACCTGAAGCTGTTCGGGGCGATGGGCAGCCTGCGGATCGACGCAAGCGGCGCCTCCAACATCGAGGGTGACGGCTCTGCCACCGACATAACGCTTGACACCTCCGGGGCGGCCGGCGTGGACCTGGACGACGTCTCGGCCGAAACCGTGCAGGTCGACATGTCCGGCGCCAGCAACGCCGAACTCGGTGAGGTTTCCGAGGTGTCCGGCGACCTCAGCGGCGCCTCAAGTCTCGAGGTCCCCGACGGCACCACCGTCTCGGTCAGCACCTCCGGGGCCGCCAGCGTCGAGCGGGACTGAGCCGGGGGCGTCTCCGTCCGTGGAAGCCTCATCCGGAGACGCCTGATCGGGTCCTGTCCGGCCCGACCCGACCCGGTCCGGCCCGGCTTGGGCGGAAGCGGGTTCCATCGGACTGAGGAATGACAGCACCGGAATCCGCAGGCTGACGATCCCCCACGCAACGATCAGCCCACCGAGTACCAGTGCGGCCACCGGGGCCAGCAGGTCCCGAACGGTCTCGAACAGACGCTGCTGGATCCACTCGGGGTCCGGCAGCTCCTGGTACGCCGGTGCAGGGCCGCCGCTGGTACCGGTTCCGGTTCCGGGCGGATTGGCCGGACCGCCGGCCTCGACCGCCTCCAGGAGGGCCGCAAGCTCGCCCTCGCCGGACGTGCCACCATCGCCGTGCGGATCGGTGACCAGCAGGTCGGCCAGGAGTTCGTGCCCGTCCGCCCGGGGGTGCATGCTGCCATGGACCCAGGTGGTGGGCAGGATCCGCTGCCCGATCGGGCCGTTCTGGGGGCTGAGCTGGATGAAGTTCGTTGCCGGGTCCTCGTCACAGAGCAGTCGGCCCGCAAAGGCATCCGCACTGTCGATGACGTTGACACCGGCCGCAGCGGCGGCCTCGGTGATCCGCTCGTTGAGGGCCGCGGTGAACTGCCCGACGAACTCGATCTCGTCGTCGTTGATCGTCAGGGAGCAGTCGGGCGACGGCGCAACGATCAGCGGGTACAACATGACAACGATCGGGACGTCGTCACCGAGGGCGGTCCGCATCCCCCGGTAGGTCCGCTCCAGTTCGGGACCGACCCGTTCAACGTTGTCGAGCCACCGTCCCGTCCTGCCGTTTGCCGGATCGGCACAGTTCTGGGGCAGGAGGCAGGCCTGGATGATGGTGCCGAAACCGACGTCGTTGCCGCCGATGGAGACCAGCACGGCGGCGATGTCGTCGAGGTTGTCCCCGTGCTCGGCGAGCAGTCGGGCCAGCTGGTCCTCGTCGCGCGGCGGATCCGGGAGCGGCTGAGGCAGGCCGTCGCCGTCCAGATCGTCGGTGGCCGCCCCGGAGCAGGCCAGGAAGATCAGGTCGGCGTGCAGCCGGTCGGCCACCAGGTAGGGGTAGGCCGTCGGTGCCCGACGGCACTGGTTCCCGTCGGACCCGAGCAGGTTCGTTCCGGGGAAGAAACGCGGTGCCCCCTCGCCGGAGATGTAGGAGTCCCCCAGGGCCACGATGGTCCCCTCGCCACCGGACGTCGGGGAGAGCGGATCGTCGGCGATCCGGTCGACCAGCACCCATCCCAGGACAAACCCCAGCAGCAGCACCGCGACCAGGGCCTCGCCGCGGAAGACGAACCAGGCCCCGATGCCGGCCAGGACCAGGGTGGCAAAGAGCGCAAGATCGAACGGATCGAGGATGCCGTCGATCTGAAACCAGCCGTAGAGCACGGCGGCGCCGCCGACCAGGACGATGAGTGCGGCCGGCAGCCGCCGCGGCGTGAACCGCACCAGACCGATGCCGAGCGCGGTCAGACCGACGATGAGCAGCGCGAACCCGCCGAGCAGCAGCGGCTCGTCGAAGGTTCGCGGGGCGAGGTACAGCAGGACCGCGCCGACTGCGGTGGCTGCCGCGGCGGCGACGGTCACGTCGATCCGCTCCCGTTTCGGGTCGTCGGAGCGGTCGATGAACGGCCCGAGTCCGATCTTGAACACCACAAGGCCGAGCACGCCGACGCCAATCGCCACCGCGGCAACCACCGTCGCTCCGTCGGTCAGCACCAGCAGCAGGACGGCGAGGGCCATCAGCGCAAGACCCGCAATGGTGAATATCGTCGGGTTCGCCTGGCCCGCGTCAGACAGGGCGGCGAACAGGAACAGCAGACCGAGGATCAGGATCACCGAGCCGACGATGGCGATCAGCGGCGACTCGGATTGGATGGCGAACCAGATCGCCCCGGCCGCGATGACCAGCAGGAGCATGCCGGCGATCTGTCCGAGGGTTCGGTTGCCCGGACCGGTCACGTAGTGGCGTATCAGCTCGTTGAGAAACAGAAGGCCGAGAGATCCGACCAGCGCCCCGGCGATCGCAAACAGGACCGACGTCCAGACGGCCCGCTGCGACGTTGCGAACAGGAAGATCAGCCCGCCGGCGACGAGTAGCAGGAAGCCGATCCCGCCGCAGATGATCGGATGGCGACGGCAGGTCTGCCAGAGGTTCGCAAACCGATTCGTGAGTTGTCCGATCGGACCGGCCATGGCCATCTGACGCTCCCGTGTGGTGGGCGACCGGTTTGGCCGGCCTAGAGGTCCAACGATCGTGATCGCAGCCGCCGCATGCCTCGCAGCCATCGATCGGGATCATCGGCTTTTCGCTTAATGTACTCCCCGACCTCCGGGTGGGGAAGCACGTGGAATCGCTCCTCCCGGATGGCCTCGACAACCACGTCGGCCAGCGCTTCCGGCTCGATGATGCCGTCGGTTTGCCCGTCACCGAGGCTTGCCGGTGCCATGGCGGTGTTCACCCCCTGGGGGCACAGGACCGAGACCCGGATGCCC
>JBCCGJ010000383.1:0-5638 GCA_039029335.1 Actinomycetota bacterium
CGCAACCGGGTGTTTCGGCAAGTGGCACCTGACCCCGACCTGGGAGTTCAACCCGGCGGGTCCGTTCGACCGCTGGCCGACCGGCATGGGGTTCGACCGGTTCTACGGGATCATCGGTGCGGAAGCGTCGATGTACGAACCGGCGGTCTACGACCAGATCACGCCGGTCGAACCGTACGTTGGCCGGGACGACTACCACCTCAGCGAGGACCTGGCCGATCAGGCGATCGGCTGGATCCGGCGGCAGAAGGCCGCGGCACCCGAACGGCCGTTCTTCTGTTACTTCTCCATGCCCGCTGTCCACGCCCCGCATCAGGTGGGGCCGGAGTGGATCGCCCCGTTCGAGGGGCGGTTCGACGGCGGTTGGGACGCGCTCCGGGAGGAGATCCACTCCCGGCAGCTCGACCTGGGGGTGATCCCGGCGGGCACCGCCCTGACCCCGAGGCCGGAGGAGATCCCGTCGTGGGACGACTATCCGGACCGGTACAAGCCGGTCGCCGCCCGGCTGATGGAGGTGTTCGCCGGCTTCCTCGCCCACACCGACGCCCAGGTCGGACGGGTCATCGACGCGATCGACGAACTCGGCATCGGTGACGACACGCTGGTCATCTACGTCACCGGGGACAACGGAGCCTCCGCCGAGGGCACGATCCACGGTGCCTGGAGTGCGCCGTCGTTCCAGAACGGGGTACCCGAGGATCCGGAGTGGCTTCTCGACCACATGGACGACTTCGGGACCGCCCGGTGCGAGAACCACTTCAACGTCGGCTGGGCGTGGGCCCTCGATGCACCGTTCCAGTGGATGAAGCAGGTCGCGTCCCACTTCGGTGGCACCCGGAACGGCCTTGTGATGTCCTGGCCGAAGGGCATCCCGGATGCCGGTGGCCTGCGATCGCAGTTCCATCACGTCATCGATCTGGCGCCGACCATCCTGGCCGCGGCCGGGATCGAGCAACCGGCAACGGTCAACGGCGTTGAGCAGATGGACGTCCACGGGGTACCGATGAACTACACGTTCGATCCGGCGGGGGAGGGACTGCCGAGCATCAGAACAACCCAGTACTTCGAGTTGCTCGGCAATCGGGCGATCTACCACGACGGCTGGATCGCCTCCTGTTTCCACGGCCGGGTGCCGTGGGACCGACTGACCGGCCTGCCCTTCGACGGACCGCAGGAACGGTGGGAGCTGTACAACGTGGCCGAGGATTTCTCCCAGAGCGAGGATCTCGCCGACCGGTTCCCGGACAAGCTGCGGGAGCTGCAGGGCCGGTTCGACCGGGAGGCGGTGGCCAACGGGGTGTATCCGCTGCGGGATCCGGGATCCCGTCGGTCGGCCGGGCTGCGGACGCCGCAGTCCCTCGGTGGCCTTCGGCGCATGACCTATACGACGGCGCATGTCCGGATGCCGGAGCGGTCGGTGGTGAACCTCAAGAATTCCTCACATGAGATCGTTGCGCTGATCGACGTGCCCGACGGCGGGGCTGAAGGGGTGATCGCCTGCCAGGGCGGCAACATGGCGGGCTGGTCGCTTTATCTGGCGGGGGAGACCGGCCCCGGTGGCGGTGATCGGTCGGATGAGCCGGTCGCTCCCGGGACACCCGTCTTCCTCTACAACTGCTTCGGTCATGAGCTCACCTTTGTCGTCGGCCCCGGTCCGCTCGATCCCGGCCGACACCAGCTCCGGCTGCTCTACGAGCATGACGGCGGCCTCGGTGCCGGCGGTTTGATGAGCCTGTTCGTCGACGGGGCGGAAACCGATTCGGCAAGGCTGGAACGGACGGTGCCGATCGTCTTCTCGATGAGCGGGGAGACGTTCGACGTCGGACTCGACACCGGCGCCCCGGTCGGGCCCTACCCCCACCGGTTCCCGTGTACGGCGACCATCCTCGGTGTCACCCTCGAGCGGTTGACCGACCCGGACCCGGCGGTCCGTGCCGCCATGGCCGAGGGTGAACTTCGGGCCGCGCTGGCGTCACACTGAGTTCAACCCGGTCGCCGTTCCGGTCGCCGCTCCGATTGCTCGGTCGTTCTGGTCGGTGTGCTACCGAGCGGCTTCGACGTTCTGACGGATGACGGCCAGCGCGGAGCCGGCCTTGAACCAGCCGATCTGGTCCTCGCTGAAGGTGTGGTTGCCCTCGAAGCTCCAGGTCTCGCCGTCCGGCTTGGTCACCGTCACGGTGACGGGCTGCCCGGGGGCGAGCTCGGCGAGGCCCTGCGTGCCGAGCCGGTCGTCCTCGCCGATCTTGTCGTAGGCGGCAGGGTCGGCGAAGGTCAGCGGCACGATGCCCTGCTTCTTCAGGTTTGTCTCGTGGATCCTGGCGAACGACCGGGCGATGATCAGGGACACGCCGCGGAACCGGGGTTCCATCGCCGCGTGCTCCCGGGACGAACCCTCACCCATGTTCTCATCGCCGATGACCGCCCAGGACTGACCGGCATCGTGGTAGGACTTGGCGATGTCGGGGAAGCTCTGCCGTTCACCGGTCAGCTGGTTTTTGCCCATGCCGACGATGCCCTCGTTGAATGCGCTCACCGCCCCGAGGTACAGGTTGCCGGAGATGTTCTCCAGGTGGCCCCGGTATTTGAGCCACGGCCCGGCCATCGAAATGTGGTCCGTGGTGAACTTGCCCTGGGCCTTGACCCCGATCGGCAGGTTGGCGAAGTCCCGGCCGTCCCACGGCTCGAACGGCTCGAGCAGTTGGAGCCGGTCCGAGGTGGGGGAGACCTTGACCTCGATGTCCGGCCCGTCCTCCGGCGGGGCGATGAACCCGCTCTCGCCCTCGTCGAAACCCCGGGGCGGTAGCTCGATACCCTCCGGGACGTCGAGTACCACCTCCCGACCGTCCTCCGTGAGCAGCGGCTCGGTCAGCGGGTCGAAGTCCAGGGTGCCGGCCAGCGCCAGCGCCATGACCGTCTCCGGTGAGGTGACAAACGCAAGGGTGGCACCGTCCCCGTCATTCCGCTTGGGGAAGTTCCGGTTGTAGGAGGTCACGATGGTGTTGGCCTCACCCTTCTTGTAATTCGGATCGCCGGACCGGTCCCACTGACCGATGCACGGCCCGCAGGCGTTGGCCAGGACAACCGCACCCATCCTCTCGAAGTCCGCCAGCAGTCCGTCCCGCTCGATGGTGGCCCGCACCTGTTCCGATCCGGGTGTGATCATCAGCTGGGTCTTGACCGTCAACCCTTCCGCCGAGGCCTGGCGGGCGATCGAGGCGGCCCTCGTGATGTCCTCGTAGGAGGAGTTGGTGCAGCTGCCGATGAGGGCGGCGCTGATCTCCAGCGGCCACCCCTTGGCCGCCGCTTCCGCCCCGAGGGCGGAGACCTCCCGGGCCAGGTCCGGGGTGTGAGGACCGTTGATGTGGGGCCGCAGGGTCGACAGGTCGATCTCTATCACCTGGTCGAAGTACTGCTCAGGATTCGTCAGCACCTCGTCGTCCGACCGCAGATGATGGGCGACGGCGTCGGCGGCATCGGCGGTGGCCTCCCGGCCGGTGGACTTCAGATACCGGGCCATCGCCTCGTCGTATCCGAAGATGCTGGTGGTGGCGCCGATCTCCGCCCCCATGTTGCAGATGGTCCCCTTGCCGGTGCAGGACAGGGAGTTGGCACCGGGCCCGAAGTACTCGACGATCGCGCCGGTCCCGCCCTTCACGGTCAGGATCTCCGCCACCTTGAGAATCACGTCCTTCGGTGCGGACCAGCCGGTCAGCGAACCGGTCAGGTGTACACCGATCATCTTCGGGTAGCGGACGTTCCACGGGAACCCGGTCATGACGTCGACCGCGTCCGCGCCGCCGACACCGATGGCGACCATGCCGAGACCTCCGGCGTTCGGGGTGTGGCTGTCCGTCCCGATCATCATGCCGCCGGGGAAGGCGTAGTTCTCCAGCACGACCTGATGGATGATGCCGCTGCCCGGTTTCCAGAATCCGCCGCCGTACTTGGCGCTGACCGATTCCAGGAAGTCGAACACCTCGTCGTTGTTGTCCAACGCGGCGAGCAGGTCCTTCTTGCCGTCCTCCCGGGCCTGGATGAGGTGGTCGCAGTGGGTGGTGGTCGGCACCGCCACCTCCGTCAGTCCCGCGGTCTGGAACTGCAACCAGGCCATCTGCGCGGTTGCGTCCTGCATGGCGACCCGGTCCGGGCGGAAGTCGGTGTAGCTGATGCCGCGCTCGGTCTCGGCGTTCGGGTCGTCCAGGTGGTTCGCCAGGATCTTCTCGGACAGCGTCAGCGGATGCCCGACCCGGGTTCGGTAGTTGCCGACCCGCTCGTCCAGGGTGCCGTACACCCCCTGGATCAGTTCAATCGGTGTCTCCGGGCCTACGTTTGCCATCGTTCTGCCTCTCGTCTCGTCTTCTGCGCTCCGATCGAAGTGGATCGGCGGTGTGGCGTCTGTTGGGATTCGCACGTTGTCTCGGTCATCGCCAAGCGTGGTACATCCCGGACGAGGGATCGCCAACGATCATCAACAGACCGCTTCTGTTCGGAAGCAATCGGTCGGATGAACGTTGTTATTCCCCAGTACGGGGGTCCCGAGCGACTTTTGCCGTGGCAAAAACTCGAAACCGCCGTGAATTTCTGATACAACTATAATACAAGTGCGCAAGGTTATCTACCTGGAAATTGCCGAGGCTCTGCGGCAGAAGATCGAAGCGGGCGAGTACGCCGAGGGGGAGGTCCTTCCCAGCGAGGCCTCGCTCGGCAAGCTGCACGACGCCAGCCGGGTCACGATCCGCAAGGCGCTCGAAGTGCTCCGATCGGACGGGCTTGTCGAGTCCCGGCAGGGGTTCGGCTGGATGGTCACGTCCGAGCCGTTCCCCCAGTCCCTCGACGAGTTGGTCTCGATCGAGCGGCAGTTGGCCAACTCCGGCCGGGTCGCCCAGCGGGAGATCGTCGAGTTCCAATTCGTCGACTCGCCCGCCGAGGTTCGGCCCGTCCTCGGTGATCGGGTACTCGAGGTCTCCCGGGTCAATCTGGTCGACGGGCAACCGTTCGGTCGGGTGACCGTGTGGTGCCGGGAGGACCTCGGTGGTGATCTCTCCCGGGCCCAGGTGGCCCGGTCCAGCTTCTACGACCTGCTGCCCGGTGTGGCCCGGCGGGCCACACAGACCATCGGGGCGGAGATCATGACGGACACGGACGCCGAGCTGCTCGATGTGCCGCCGCTCAGCGCCGCGCTGGTGGTCCGCCGTACGACGTTCGGCGACGACGGTCGGCCGATCCTGATGTCCGAACATCGCTTCCCCGGACATCTGACCGAGTTCGTTGCGGAGCTCTCCCGGGCCCAGGCCGATGACGGCGCAACCGAGAGCGGCCTTCGGCTGGTCGGCGAGAACTGACGGGTTTGCGGCTCACCGCCGCAAGCCGCCGTCAGCAGTTCACTGCCCGCCGAGTTCACCTTCCGCCGAGTTCACCGTCCGTCGAGTTCACCTTCCCTCGAGTTCACCTTCCGTCGAGTTCACCGTTCGCCGAGTTCAACGAACACCGGTCCAAGGTCTCCGTAGCCGACGGGGCGGTGCTCGAACGTCAGCCCGAGGTGGGTCGCCGCCTCCTCCGCCCGCTGCAGGAGGTCGGGGCTTGGCGCCTGGGAGATGTAGACCACCCGGGTGTAGTTGCCGAAGTAGAGCTGGATGAG
>JBCCGJ010000384.1:0-5623 GCA_039029335.1 Actinomycetota bacterium
CCCAGGTCAGAACCGACGAGGGGCGGACGATGTACCGGGTTGAGTTCCGCCGACTCACCGAGGCCGACCCCCGGGAAGAACTGGCCAACACATCGGACCTCGATGCGGAGGACATCGACGCCATCACCGACCGGCTGGCCAGGCTTGACCGGGCCGCCACCGCCGGGCCCTGGACCGTGGACACCCTCCGGTTGATACAGCGGCATCCGGCCCGCCGGGCCCCCGACCTGGCAGAGATGGTCAGCCGGGAGACCCAACCCTTCAAGTTGGATGTGCGGAAGCTCAAGAACCTCGGCCTGACCAGAAGCCTGCGGATCGGCTACGAGCTGTCACCCAGGGGTGCGGCCTACCTGGATCAGCTCGACTCGGACTGACCACCCGACGCCTCATGGGTCAGCAACCGATCGATGGTCCCGCCACCGATGCCGTTCCCGAGGGGGGAGAAGTCACCCCGTTCAAACATCGCCGTCGCGGCGTCGTGGATCACCCGGTGGGTCAGCCTGGCCAACGCCGAGCCGAGGGAGATCCTGGCCACCCCGGCCTCGGCGAACGCCGTGTAGGGGACCTCGGTGAACGGGCCTGCGGCCAGCGCATTGACCGGGATGGAGACGGACTGACAGACCCTGGCCAACTCGGACATGTCCGGCGGGAGCGGCACGTAGACCGCATCGGCGCCCGCCTGCTCGTAAGCCTGGATGCGGCGGATCGCCTCATCGGTGTCGTAGTTGCCGAGCATGACACCGTCCGCCCTGGCCAACAGGACAAAGTCACCCGGGACCGCCTTGGCCGCCTCGACCGCGGCGGTTATGCGTTCGACCGCCGCCTCGAAGCCGTACGACTGACCGCTGGGGAATTCCGTGTCCTCGATGGAGATGCCGGCCAGACCGGCGTCCGCTGAGAGCCGAACGGTCTCGGCCACCACGTCCGGCGCGTCGCCAAAGCCGTTCTCGAAGTCCCCGGAGACGGGGAGCGGCGTTGCGGCGGCCAGGTCGGCGGCGTGGGCCAGCGCCTCGTCCCTGGCGACCAACCCACCGTCCGGCCGACCGAGGGTGAACGCATGCGCCGCCGACGAGGTGCCGATCGCCTGGGCCCCAAGGGCCGCGAGCATCTTGGCCGAACCCGCGTCCCATGCGTTGGCCAGGATGAACGGCTCTCCCGGCTTGTGAAGTGCTCGAAACTGTGCCCCGATGTCTGTGGTCATGTGTCTGCCGTGCTCCTGTTGTTCTGGCCCGCCACCGGTCGGGTGATTCGGGCGATACCGGCACTGTAGGCCCGGGCATCACCTCCGATCCGGCGGATTTCGGACACCGCCAACATCCGAGCGCTTACCCGGATCCGGCCAGGCGGGCCTGGCCTCCTCAGACCAGCAGCAACACGACGGGGAGTGTGAGCGCCGATGCGGCGGTGGCCAGGACGACCGCTGCGGTGACCCGCTCCGGGACCAGGTTGTTCTCGCTTGCCACAACCGCGCAGAAGACCGCAGGCGGCATGGCGGACTGGATGACAACCGCCGCCAGCGCATCACCCTCCAGCGAGAGGAACCGGCCGACCGCCGCCGCGGCGAGCGGGGCGACCGCCAACTTCGCCACCAGGACGACAGACAGATCGTTGCTCCAGCGGGGCATCCCGTGGTTGACCAACTGCAGCCCGAGCGTGAAGAGCATGACCGGGATCAGGGCATCGGCCAGCAGCCCGATCGACCGATCGGCCAGCAGCGGCACGTCGACGTTGAGCAGGTTCGTGGCGAGCGCAACCGCCCCCGCCACGGACATCGGAGCGGTCAGACCCCGCCAGACCGCAGCGGTCACCGATGCGGTCCTGGCCTGGGCCATACCGATCCCGAGGATCACCGACGCCAGGTTGATCGTGACCATCAGCACCCCGGCGATCGGCAGCGCATCGTCTCCCAGCGCGAACGCAACGATCGCCAGTCCGGCGTTGCCGACGTTGCCCCACGTGCTGGTCATGGCGACGGCCGCTCCGCGCTCGTAGCCGACGCCGGACACCCTGGCCCACACGGTCGCCACCACCAGCGCGGCACCCATCCCCGCAAGGGCTGCGGCCATCAGGCGCAACACGATCGAGCGGTCGAGGTTTGCGCCGGCCAAGAGGGTGAACACAAATGCCGGGCCGAACACCCAGTACGCCAACCGGGACAGCGATCCGGCATCGATCTGCAGCCGCGGTCCGGCAACAGCACCGAGGAGGACAAGCGCGGCGACCGGGCCGAGCACGTCGAACAGCACGTTGGCGACAGACATCGGGGGCACGGTACCGGCGCTTTCGGGGGAACCAGGCGTCCGGTTGCCCGCCCGCGCGCAGGGCGATCCTAGAGTGAACCGATGGAGCGAACCTCGGCATCCCCCCTCACCAACTCGGTCTTCCTCGACCGGTGGTCACCCCGATCGTTCAGCGACAAGCCGGTGACCGACGATCTGCTCGCGGCGCTCTTCGAGGCGGCCCGCTGGGCCCCGAGTTGGATGAACAACCAGCCGTGGCTTTTTCTCTACGAGACGGATGGTCCGGACCGGGCCGACATGGAGGCCATCATCTCGGAATTCAATCGCGGGTGGGCGGCTGCCGCGCCGGTCATCGGGTTGATCGTGTCCCGGCCGGGCCTCGAGGGTTTTATGGCCAGAACCGCCGAGTTCGACACCGGTGCCGCGGTGATGAGCCTGACCCACCAGGCCACGATGCTCGGACTGGCCGTCCACCTGATGGGCGGTATCGAGTTGGACCTGGCCTATGAAAAGACCGGCCTCGACCGGGACGAAGCGAACATAATGTGTGCCTTCGCCCTCGGTTGTCGGGGTGACGGGTCGAACCTCTCGGACAAGCACCGGGCCCGGGAGGTTCCCAGCCCCCGGATGCCGTCCGAGCAGTTCGCATTCAGGGGTCTCACCCCGGGGCCCCGGCCGGAGTCCTGAGACCTCGAGAAGGTTCCGGGACCCGGTGATTACGATGGGTCCATGTCGCTTCTTCTCCGCAACGTTCCCGACGGACCCACCCGTTTCCGGGAGCTTCTGGCCCAGCCGGGGCCGGTCATCCTGCCCGGCTGCTATGACGCCCTCGGCGCCAGGCTGATCCAGCAAGCCGGTTTTGATGCGGTGTACATGACCGGTTTCGGGGCGTCCGCATCCTTGTTGGGTCGGCCGGATGTCGGGCTGCTCGGCCTGTCGGAGATGGCGGACCATGCGGCCAGGATCGTCGCCGCCACCGACCTGCCGGT
This sequence comes from Actinomycetota bacterium, assembly GCA_039029335.1. GTDB lineage: Bacteria > Actinomycetota > Acidimicrobiia > Acidimicrobiales > SZUA-35 > JAHELU01. Next base: position 3,230 of record JBCCGJ010000384.1, read on the forward strand.
CATCGCCGATGCCGACACCGGTTATGGGAACCCGATCAACGTCATCCGGACCGTCCAGGCGTACGAACGGGCCGGAGTGGCCGGGGTCCACATCGAGGACCAGGTGCTTCCGAAGCGCTGCGGCCACATGGAGGGGAAGGTGGTTGTCCCCGCCACGGAGTTCGAGGCCAAGATCCGGGCTGCGGTGGAGGCCAGGCGAAACCCGGACTTCACCATCATCGCCAGAACGGATGCCCGGGCGCCCCACGGCATGGAGGACGCCCTGGCCAGGGCCAGAGCAGCCCGGGTGGCCGGCGCAGACGTGCTCTTTGTGGAGGCGTTGCAGAGCACCGAGGAACTCAGGACGGTGACCGAGGAGCTCGGCGACACCCCGCTCCTCTTCAACTGGGCGGAAGGCGGCAAGACCCCGCCCCTCACCAGGGACGAAATCGCCGACCTCGGTTTTGCCATGATCATCATGCCGATCTCCACCCTGCTGGTCGCCACCCGGGCGATGCAGGAGGTCCTGGCCAAGCTGAAGCAGGACGGGAGTCCCGCCGAAGCGGTGAAGGACATGCCTGCATTCGGTGAGTTCACCGACCTCATCGGCCTGCCGGAGATCACCGAGCTGGAACAGCGCTTCGCCGGCTGAGCATTCGACCTGGGCATGCGACCGGCTGGGCATTCGACCGGCTGGGCATTCGACCGGCTGGGCATTCGACCGGCGTCCCGACGGTGGCCGGTCCAGCGCCGCTCGAGGTGGGCGAGTTCGTCTAGTCGGCGAACGCCCGGGCCACCGAGCCGGGGTCCGTCCCCTTCGCTCCCTCGACCTGGGCGCCGGTGCCGTCCGTAAAGGCGATGGTCAGGCGGTCGGCCAACCGGCCCGACTCCACGCTGATGTCCTGGACCTCGGCTCGAAGCCACTCGGCAACGATGGCGGTCGGTGAGCCGGTCCACGTCGACACCCCGGTCAGCAGGAGCCGCTGTTCGGTGAGGACCAGAAAGTGCTTTCCGGTGGGGAATCGGCCCGCTGCGCCGGTTGCCGGATCCTCGGATGTGCCGCCCGCCTTGGCCGCGATCGCCGCACCGGCGACACCGCCGAGTTCCCGGGCCAGCATTCCCGTCATCGTGCCAGACGGGTTGGTGGTGCAGGCGGCGACCACCGGCTCGGTGATCCCGAGGCCGGGCGCCTTCTTCTCGATCTTCTTCTTTACGTTGATTGCAGGCATGTCGATTCACTCCTGGTTCGTTTGATTCGCTTCGTTCGAAATGGTGGTGTCGGCGGTGACATGGGTCCAACGGTCCAATGTGAGCGAACTCGGCCGTTTTGGAGGTACCTCTCCAAAACACGTCTTTACCTTCAACGATCGGCGCACATGGGTGCGTCGATCACCAAGGAGAGACGAGCAATGAAGATCCCCGTATCCAAGATGGCCGGACCGATCGTCGCCGCAGGACTACTTGTCGGCGCATGTGGGGAACCGGTTGAGTTCAACGCGATGGATGCCGAGGGGTTGGCCACCATCCTCGACGCGGGAATGACCGAGGACTCGGGGCTGCAGGGCCTTATCACCGCCGATCTCTTCAGCGAGGACGACGTCGCCGAGTTCAACGTCTTGGCCGAGGACGCCTGCGCCGACCTCTCCGACGGAATCTCCACCAGCGAGTACGACGAGTTCGAGGCCGGTGTCCTCGACGGGGCCGAGGAGATGAAGGACATGATCGACACCGACGCATTGACCCTCGCGCTGGTCGACGCCACCTGCCCGTCCTATGTCGACAGCCTGACCGAGGCGATGAACGGCTGATCGAACCAGAAACGGCTGATCGAGCCGGGCGGCCGCCGGGAACTAGCTCGGCGAGCCTCTCGGTGCCGCTCGGGGCAGGCCGGTGTAGACACAGAACTGCTCGGCCAACTCCTCCAGCAACCGGGCCTCGTCGATCTCGACAACGGTCATCGGGCTGAGCGGCGTCAACATCTGTCGAAGCGTGGAGACCAACGCGGACCAGCCGACGCGCAGTCGGAGGGTGCCGGCCTCGTCAAGGTCCTCGAACCGGCGGGCGATCAACGTCACGGTCAGATCCAGCCCGGCACGTTCGAAGGCGATACGACGGTCCATCAATCCCGGATGGTCCCGCTCGGTTCGTTGCATCGATCGCAGGAAGGCGGAGTCGGTCCGTCCGGATTCCAGGAAGAGCTCCGAGAACACGATGACGACCTCCGGCAGGGTCAGTGCTCCCCAGTCGATCGCTGAAAGACCGTCCTCGATCGCGTCGAACATGGCTTCCAGATGGCGTTCGTGGAGCACGGTGACAAGAGCGTCCCTGTTGGTGAACCGGGCGTAGAACGACGACGGTGAGACATCGGCCCGTTCATACACGTCCGCCACGCTGATGGTGGAGAAGTCCCGACCG
>JBCCGJ010000385.1:0-5611 GCA_039029335.1 Actinomycetota bacterium
CACGGGGCGGCGATCCACTCCGTCCGGGCCGCCGACCCTGATGCGATGGCGGTTGTCGCCCAGTGGGCGGACCGGAACAACGCCCCACTCCACGCCCACGTCTCCGAGCAGCGGGCGGAGAACGACCAGTGCCGGGAACGGTACGGCTGCACACCGACCGCACTGCTGGAGTCCGCCGGCGCGCTCGGGCCGAACTTCACCGCCGTGCACGCCACCCACCTGACCGATGATGACATCCAACGCCTCGGCCGGCATCGATGTTCGGTATGCCTGTGTCCGACGACGGAGCGGGACCTCGGCGACGGCATCGGGCCGAGTACCGAACTCACCGCCGCCGGCGTGACGCTGTGTATCGGGTCTGACTCCCACGCGATCATCGACCAGATGGTGGAGGCCAGAGCCGTCGAGCTGGACGAACGACTGCGGTCCGAGCAACGGGGGTTACACGCCGCAGGTGAGTTGATGGCGATGGCCACCGTGTCCGGGCATCACAGCCTGGGCTGGCAGGACGCCGGTGTCATCGCCGAGGGGTGTCGGGCCGATCTGGTGACCATCGACCTCCAGTCGGTCAGGATGGCCGGGGTTGCGGATGACGTGCTGATCGAAGCGGCCGTCTTCGCCTCGACGGCAACGGACATCACGTCGGTTGTAGTCGGCGGACGTCAGATCGTCGCCGACGGCCGTCATGTCGCACTGGACGCCTCGGCTGAGCTGACGGCCGCCGTCACGGAGCTGTACCGATGACCGGCGAGCCGGCGTCGACGGCCGACAGGGCCGCGTCGACGGGACGCGGCGCAGTTGTCGTCGACAACATCGGCCTCCTGGTGACAAACGACCCGGCTGTCGGCCGTGGTCCGCTCGGCGTGCTGAACGACGCATCGGTGGTCATCGAGGACGACCGGGTGATCGCGGTCGGTCCGGCCGGCGCGATTGCCGACCGGCGTCTCGACGCCGCCGGTGCCTGTGTGCTGCCCGGTTTTGTCGACAGCCACACCCACCTGGTGTTCGCCGGTGATCGAGCCGAGGAGTTCACCGCCAGAATGGGCGGCCAACCGTACGACGGCGGTGGGATCCGCGTGACAACCGATGCGACACGGGCGGCGTCCACCGCCGAACTCGATCGACTGGTGCGGCTGCGGCTCCGGGAGGCACACCGGGCGGGCACCACCACGATCGAGATCAAGTCCGGGTACGGCCTCAACGTGGCGGACGAAACCCGGAGCCTCGCCGTCGCCGCCGAGCACACCACCGAGACGACGTTCCTCGGCGCCCATCTGCTGCCGACCGAGTACCAGGGGCGGGCTGACGACTACATCGATCTGGTCTGTGGGGAGATGCTCACCGCGGCCCGACCGCACGCCCGGTGGATCGATGCCTTCTGCGAGGACGGCGCCTTTGACGTGGACCAGTGCCGGACCGTCCTCGACGCGGGTCGACGGGCCGGACTCGGCCTCCGGTTGCACGGCAACCAATTGGGCCCGACCGGCGGTGTACCGCTGGCCGTCGAGGCGGGTTGTGCCAGTGTCGACCACTGCACCCACCTGACCGATGGGGACATCGACGCCTTGGCCGGTGGCGAGACGGTCGCCACCTTTCTCCCCGCTGCGGACTTCTCCACCCGCCAGCCCTATCCGGACGCCCGTCGGGTGATCGACGCAGGGGTGACGGTGGCCATCGCGTCGAACTGCAATCCCGGCTCCAGTTACACCACGTCGATCTCGTTCTGCATCGCCATCGCGGTCCGTGACATGGGTATGACGATCGATGAGGCGGTGCAGGCCGTCACCGTCGGTGGCGCCGCTGCGCTTCGCCGGTCCGACGTCGGCAGGTTGACCGTTGGCTCCCGCGGCCACCTGGTCGTCCTCGACGCACCGTCCCACCATCACCTGGCCTACCGTCCCGGCGTACCCCTGATACGACAGGTGCTTGGTCCGCTGCATGTGACGGACGACGGGCCACTTCCCGATCCCGGCCGTGATCCCGTCTGAGATGCGATGGCGGCCATGCCGATCCTGGACACCTTGCTGGACGGGCCGAAGGACCTCGAGGGTCCGGCATCCTGAGCGGTGCTAGCCTCGTCGCCACGGGCCGTGAGCCAGCGGCGATGGAGGCGCAGATGAGTGACCAGGACTCCGAACAGGAGGTGCCGGGCGGCACCCGGCGTGACGGCGTTGCCGCGGCCCTCATGGTCATAATGGCCGCTCTGTTTGTGGCCTGGATCGTCTACAACATCGTCTGACTTCGGCCATCACCAATCGCCGGACCCGGCGCATGCGCAGCTGCTCCGCCGTCCAACAGGCGCTAAATGGCAGACCGAGTAGTGGTGTGCTGAACTGAGCCGTGAGCCGGGCAGGTCTTGAGGGTCGGATCCACTACGGCCGGACCACCGGCAAAAACTAGGGGGAGGATTATGTTTTCCAGCAAGAGCCCAGTAAGCCTTGCGTCGATTTGGCGATCACGGCGGGGCGTTTTTGTTTTGCTCGCCGCATTCCTGTTTCTTGCCGCGGCATGCGGCAGTGACAGCGACTCCAGCGCCGGCGACGACGACGAGTTCGTCGACGGGCCGTCAGAGCCGGCGGACGAACCTGTGGATGAACCGACCGGTGAACCGATCAAGGTGATGAGCGTCACCACGCTCAACGCCGCAGGCCCGACATACCAGAACATCGCCAACACCGCGGAGGTCTACGCCGAGTACATCAACGCCCGGGGTGGGATCGGCGGGCGGCCGCTCGAGGTGACCGTCTGCGACGAGCAGTTCGACCCGGCCGTCGCGGCGACCTGTGCCCGGCAGGCCGTAGAGGAGGACATGGTGGCCGTCGTCGGCTCCTTCACCTTCTTTGCGGAGAGCATCGTGCCGGTGATCGCGGAGTCGGACATCACCTGGTTCGGGCCCTGCTGCCCGATCACCCCGTCCGAGCTCACCAGCCCGCACTCGTTCCCCATCGGCAATCAGCCGATGTATGCGGTCGGTGCGGTCAAGCGGGCCATCGACGACGGTTGCACCAGCATCAACGCGGTGATCATCGACGGTGCCCAGATCTTCATCCCACCGATGGAGAACGCGATCGCCGCGCTCGGTCAGAGCTTCGGCGACGTGATCATCCTGCCGCCGACCGCTCAGGACTACTCGGCCGAGGTGGCCCAGGCCACCACCGACGCGGACTGTGTGATCGGCATCATCTCGGAGACGCCGTACATCACCTGGAACACCGCCTGGACCCAGTCCGGTACCGAAGCCAGGCAGTACGGACCGCAGGGCAACCTGAACGAGGTCTCCGCGGCGGGCAACGAGGAGTCAACCGACGGCGACATCATCGCCGGCATGTACCCGGACATCTCCACATCGCCGTGGGACGAGTATCGCCTGGCCCTCGACGAGGGTGGCTTTGACACCTCCGAGCTGGACTACAACAGCCTCGGCGGCATGGGGACCTGGGCGGCCTACGTGGGCTTCACCATCATCGCCGAGACCATCGACGGTGAGATCAACGCCTCCTCGTTCTTCGAGGCGGCGTCCAACACGTCGAACCTCGACCTCGGTGGCATGGTGCCGAACCTGGACTTCACCCAGGAGTGGACCGACGGCCTCGAGGGCTACCAGCGGCTGTTCAACCGCAGTGTCGTGTTCAGCGAGTTGGACAACGGCAAGGTCGTCCCGCTGACCACGGACTTCGAGGACGTCGGGGCGTTGGCAACCGGAGACGCAGGCTAGGCAAGAGCGACACGGTCGGAGGAGCGTAGCCGGGATCGGAACGGCACCGAGGGGGAAGCAGTGGACGAGATCATCAGATTTGCGCTCCTGGGACTGGGCGTCGGCGCGCTGTACGCCTTCGCCTCCCAGGGCCTGATCGTGATCTACCGGGGAACCGGTGTCCTCAACTTCTCTCTCGGTGCCACCGCGATCGCCGGTGTCTTTGTGCAATGGGAACTGCACAACGATGCCGGCTGGCCGTTCCTGCTGTCGGCGCTGGCCGGGGTGCTGTTCTCCGCCCTCCTCGGCGTCCTGACCCACTGGGTCATCATGCGTCCGCTGCGGCGGGCCAGTTCGTTGATACGGGTCATCGCCACGCTCGGTGTGCTGATCCTGATCCAGGCCGCGGTGGTGCTTCGCTACGGGTCAAACGCCCGCCAGGTCGCCAGTTGGCTGCCCACCGACCGGCTGACCCTGTGGGGTGAGGTGGCGATCTTCCTTGACCGGCTGATCCTGTTCCTGATCGCCAGTGTCTCCGCCGTGCTGCTGTGGCTGCTGTACCGCTCCAGTCGGTTCGGGCTCGCGACCGAGGCGGTGTCGGAGAGCGAGCGGTCGGCCGCCGCCATCGGGCTCTCGCCGAACAAGATCGCCGTGCAGAACTGGGCACTGGGGTCCGCGGTTGCCGCCATCGCCGGGATCCTGGTCGTGCCGATCATCACCTTGCAGGTCACGGCCATGACCTCGCTGGTCCTTGCGGCAATGGCGGCGGCGCTCGTCGCCGATTTCCGGTCGTTCCCCATCGCCACCGCCGCCGGGCTTGCGCTGGGTATCGGCCAGACGCTGGTCGGCCGGTACGTCGATCAGCAGGGACTTGGACCGTCACTGCCGTTTCTGGTGATCATCGCCTTCCTGGTCTTCCGGGGCCGGTCGTTGCCGCTGCGGGACTACTACCTGAAGGAACTGCCGATGATCGGCACGGGCCGGATGTCCTGGGACTGGACGATCTTCGGAACGGGTGTCGTGGTGTTCCTGATGCTGACCAAACAGGCCAAGTGGATAGACGCCCTCACCGTTTCGCTCGGTGTGTCGATCGTGCTTCTGTCGATCGTGCTGCTTACCGGATACGCCGGACAGCTGTCCCTCGCCCAGTACACGATCGCGGGCTTCGGGGCGTACGTGGCCGGTCGATTGGTGGCCGTCTGGGACGTGCCGTTCCTGTTGGCCCTGGTGGCCGGTGTCCTGGCGGCGATCCCGCTTGGCTTTGTGTTCGCCTTGCCGGCGGTGCGGACCCGGGGGATCAACCTGGCCATCGTGACCCTCGGCCTCGGCACCACCATCGAGCTCATGCTGTTCCGGAATCGGGAGTACACCGGCGGGGTCCAGGGAACCCAGGTCGGCAGCCCCGACCTGTTCGGCTATGACATCGGCTCCATCCGCTACCCGGAGCGGTACGGGATCTTCGTTCTGGCCATGGCGCTCCTGTCGGTCTGGGTGGTGTCGAATGTTCGCCGGGGCCGGAGCGGCCGTCGGCTCATCGCGGTACGCACCAACGAGCGGGCCGCCGCGGCGCTCGGCATCGATGTTGCCGTTGCCAAGCTCTTTGCGTTCTCACTGGCATCGGCCATATCCGCCCTGGGCGGGATCCTGCTGGCCTTCCGGCTGACCTCGGTCAGCTACCAGTCGTTCACCAACCTGACCTCGATCCTGCTGGTCGGGCTGACCCTTGTCGGTGGGGTCGGCCACCTCCTCGGTGCGTTTGTCGGCTCCACCATGGCTACCGCCGGGTTCAGTCAGGAGGTCATGGAATCAACCTGGGACGGGGTTGGCCGGTGGATGCAGTTCATCAGCGGTGTTGCCATCCTGCTCATGGTCCTGGGGTACAAGGACGGTGTTGCCGCCGAGTGGGTGAAGATGTTC
>JBCCGJ010000386.1:0-5583 GCA_039029335.1 Actinomycetota bacterium
CAACGGCCCCGCCGGTCAGGAACCTGCGGGGATCGAGCGGCTGCCGGCAACGGGCGGGACCGGCCGCGGCCGAGGTGGGGCGAACCGGGCGGAAATCTGGTCCGCATACCGGGTGGCCAACGGACCGAACACCGCGGTGAGCAGAACGTAGCCTGCGGCCAGCGCACCGAGTTGGGGGCCGTCCGCCAGATCCGCCCCCAGCGCGGCGATGACGATGGAGAACTCGCCACGGGCGATCAGTACCGTCCCGGCCCGCAGCCGACCGCGGGACCCGACACCCTGCCGCCTGGCCGAGTACCAGCCGGTCGCCGTCTTGGTGACCGTTGTCAGCACGGCAAGGAGCAACGCCCAGCCGGCGACATCGATCAAATCACCCGGATCGATCTGGAAGGAGAAGAACACAAAGAACGTTGCGGCGAACAGATCCCGGAGCGGGGCGATGACCTCCATGGCCCGCTCCTCGGTCCGGCCGGACAGGGCAAGGCCGACCAGGAACGCACCGATCGCCCCGGACACGTCAAAAAGCTGGGCTCCACCGGCCACCAGGAGGACCAGCCCGAACACCCCGAGGAGCAGGGACTCGTTCGAGCCGCTGTCCAGCCGCAGACTGATGTAGCCGCCGTACCGGAGGGCGATCAGGAGAATGAGGGTCACCACCGCCAGGGCGACGATCACGCTGGTCACCGTCTCGGTCAGCGTCCCGCCAGCGATCAGGGCGGCAACGACCGGCAGGTAGATGGCCATGGCCAGATCCTCGATTACCAGAAGGTTGAGGACCTGGGGGGTTTCCCGGTTACCGAGGCGACCCAGGTCGGCCAGGACCTTGGACACCACACCGGACGACGACACCCAGGTCACCCCGCCGAGCAGCAGCGCCGCCAGGAACGACCAGCCGAGGGCCAAGCCGACCAGCACACCGGTGCCCGCGTTGAGGGTCATGTCGACCAGTCCCGGCGGCACGCCGGTCCGCAGCCCGCTTCGCAGTTCGTCGTCGCTGTATTCCAGGCCGAGGGTGAACAGCAGCAGCAGGACCCCGATCTCGGCGGCAAGCGAAACGAAGTCCTCACTGACGTCGAGCTCCACGATGCCGCCCTCACCGAAGGCCAACCCGGCGATCAGGTACAGCGGCACCGCGGTGATGCCAAGACGGCCGGCTAACCGGGACAGCACACCGAGGCCGAAGACCACCGCGCCGACCTCCAGGAAGGCGATGGCGGTTTCGGTTGAACCCGCGGCGAGGATCATTCGTCGAACGTCATGGGAGCACCGATCACAGGAGCGGGAACCGGCCGGGGATCAGTGGCCCAGCATCGTCCGCAGCGACGCCAGGCCTTCGTGGGTGCCGACCGCCACGGCAACGTCCCCCGCCTCAAGCACGAACTCCGGACCCGGGGCCGGCACCGGAGTGGAACCCCGCATCACCGCGACGATGGACGCCCCGGTTTTCGTTCGGAACGCCCCCTCCCCGATCGACATGCCGACGGACTCCGAGTTGCCGGTCAGCTCCACCCATTCGATGGTGAGCCCATCGATCTTCTGGCGGATCTCGGCCACGGTTTCGGTCACATGGCTGACCCCGAGGATCTCGGCCAGGGTCTGCGTGTCGTGTTCCGACAGGTTGACCACCGACGTGCAGGCATCCGGATCGACCACGTCGTACAGCAGGATCTCCCGCCGACCGTCGTGGTGGACGATCACCCCGACGTCGTTGCCGTCCTGGGTGGTGAACTCATGCCGGACACCGACGCCCGGAAGTTTGGTTTCTCGAACCACGGTCATGGTTCGATTCTACAAACCGAGGTTGTAGACGACGAAGTCACTGACGCCGCCGGTCATGCTGTCGTAAAGCAGCCGGCCCGGCTGGTTGAAATGTTGTGTGTGCCAGTACACGTGATGGCAGCCGAGGGCCTTGGCCTCGTCCGCCACCGCGTTGATCAGCGCCCGGCCGATGCCGCCACCCCGAAGCTCCGGATCGACGAACACGTCGTTGAGGTAACAGGTGGTGCCGAACCAGGTGTTCGGCTGCGGGAAGAAGTGGGCCAGGCCGACGACCTGCCCGTCCACCAACGCCACTCGCCCCTGGACCGGATCCTCGTCGTCCAGCAGCCGCTGCCACAGCGAATCGGTCCGGTGATCCGGAAGGGTCGTCTTGTAGAAGGTCAGATAGCCCTGCCACCGGATCAACCATGCGTCGCGGTCCTCGGCAACCGGACGTCGAATCTCAACCTGCTCTGCGCTCATGGGAACCCCCTTCGGTGGCGAGGCTAGCCGCCAGAGGCTCAGGCGCCCCCGGATGGCGGCGCAGGCCAGTCCCGCCCCGGATCCAACCGCCGTCCGATCCACACCTCGATCTCGGCCAACCAGGCCAGGGTGGCCTCCCGGCCATTGAGCAGCATCGTTTGTTCCGCCAGCTCCGCATAGATCGGATCGTCCCGCTCGCACCGGGTGACCAGCTGGTGGGCCAGCTCGCCGATGACCAGAATGTCGTACGCCCGGGGTGGCGGGTCCTGGGGAAGCACCCACGGCGCCAGCAGCAGCTGCGGGGCCGGTGGGGCGTGCGCAAACGGCGGGAGCGGCTCACCGACCGGTGACCACCCGCTGTCGCCCCATCGCATCAGCCTGCCGACCGGTCCAGCCATGTGACGAGTCTGCCAGCTGCGCCCGCCGCCCGTCTGGTCGGTCAAACGGACGGCCGTCACCCGGATCGCTCCGGTCCCCGGTCGGAGCGTCGCACCATCTATTCTGCGGCCCTGATGACCGTGCCGTCGTCGATACCGACCGTCTGGATTCTGGGCGACCAGCTCAACCGGCACCGCGGCGCGCTCCGGGATCGGTCTCCGGGCGATTGCCGGGTCCTGCTGGTGGAGAGCCGGGCAAAACTCAAGTCGAAGCGGTGGCACGTGCAGCGGCTCCACCTGGTGGTCTCGGCCCTGGCGCACTTCGCCGCCGAACTGGCCGCCGAGGGCTTCGACGTCGACCATCGCCAGGCCCCGACCCTGGCCGACGGGTTGCGGGCCCACTGCGACCAGTTCGGCGTCGACGAGGTCGTGGCCATGGAGCCGATGAGCTGGGACGGCCGAGCGCTGCTTGGCCGATTGGGCGTTGCGACGGTGGCCAACGATCAGTTCCTGTGTGACTACCGGGACTTCGGCGATTGGGCGACCGATCGTGAAACAGCCGGCAAGCGGCTGACCATGGAAGACTTCTACCGCTGGCAGCGGACCGAACTCGACGTGCTGATGGACGGCGACAAACCCGCCGGCGGCCGATGGAACTTCGACGCCGACAACCGGGAGCCGCCGCCGAAGGACGGGCGAACCTGGCCGACCATCACCCGGTTCGAACCGGACGACATCGACCGAGCGGTCCTCGGCCGATTGGCGGAGGCCGTCACGGAGGTCTGGGGCGAGCCGCCGGACGGGCTGTGGCCGGTGACCAGGGCCCAGGCGCTGACCCGCCTGGACGAGTTCCTCACCTACGGACTCGCCCCGTTCGGACCCCATGAGGACGCGATGCTGGCCGAAGAGTGGAAGCTGGCCCATTCCACGCTGAGCCCGGCGCTCAACTTGGGGCTCCTCCATCCCGCCGAGGTGGTCGAGCGGGCCGAAGCGGTGTATCGCCGGGGCGACGCACCGATCAACAGCGTCGAGGGGTTCATCCGCCAGGTCATGGGTTGGCGGGAGTACGTCTGGGGTCTCTACTGGCTATGGATGCCCGACTACCGGGACCAGAACCAACTTGGCGCCTGTCGGCCGGTCCCCCCGGCGTTCACCGGCGAGGCCACGACCGATATGGCCTGCGTTGCGTCGGTGGTGGGCAACGTTCGACAACGAGGATACGCCCACCACATCGAACGGCTCATGGTGCTCGGCAACCTGGCGCTGACCGCCGGGGTCGACCCGTGGGCCATGACGGACTGGATGTGGGCCAACTTCGTCGACGGCGCTGAGTGGGTGATGCTGCCGAACGTGATCGGCATGGCGCTTCACGCCGACGGCGGGCGGATGGCGACAAAGCCCTACGCCTCCGGCGGGGCCTACATCAACAAGATGAGCAACCACTGCCGGGATTGCCGGTTCGACCCGAAGAAACGAACCGGTGACACCGCATGCCCGTTCACCACCCTGTACTGGGATTTCCTGGCCCGCAACGAGAAGGCGCTTGGCAAGAACCACCGGATGGCTCGCCAGTTTGGCGGGATGCGGCGGCTGGCCGATCTGGACGAAACCAGGATCAGGGCGGCCGACGTCCTGGCCAAGTTGGACGCCGGCAGCCTCTGACCGGTCTTCTCTGGGGCCCGGGCTGGGCAGATGGGCGCAGCCCGACGGGTCGACCTCAGCCTCGACCGACGAACGGCATCGTGGTGGCCATCACGGTCAGGGACAGCACGTTGGCCTCGTCTGGGAGACCGGCCATGTACAGGACGGCGTCCGTCACGTTTTCCATACCCATCAGCGGTTCGGCCATCCGGGACCCGTCGGCCTGCAACGCATCGGCGGCGGCGCCGGATCCCATGTCGGAGGTGACGTTGCCGATATCGATCTGACCGCAGGCGATGCCGAACGCTCGCCCGTCGAGGGCCAGCGACTTCGTCAGCCCGCTGATAGCGTGTTTGCTGGACGTATAGGGAGCCGAGTACAGCCGCGGGGTCTCCGACGAGATCGATCCGTTGTTTATGATGCGGCCACCCGGCGGGTCCTGGTTTCGCATGCAACGGAACGCGGCGCGGGCGCACAGGAACGCCCCCGTCACGTTGACGTCGATCAGGGTCCGCCACGCGTCAACGTCGAGTTCATCGATGGTGACCGGTGGTGCGGTCACCCCGGCGTTGTTGAACAGCAGATCGACTCGGCCGAACCGGTCAACGGTGTCGTCGAACAGGGCGTCGACCGCGGCCTCGGCCCGAACGTCGGTTGGCACGGCCAGGCCCTCTCCCGACATCTCTGCGACCGTCTCCGACAGCGACTCGGCGGTTCGCCCTGCGACGGTCACCTGCCAGCCGGCGCGGCTCAGTGCCAGAGCCACCGCTCGGCCGATGCCCCGTCCACCGCCAGTCACCACTGCAACCTTGCTCATGGGTGTACTCCTCCGTTCTCCGCGCCGCCCGGCCGCCAGGAGTCCATCCACGACAGTCCCTCCTCAACAGTGCCGGCCGGGGTGTACTCGGCCCCGAACGGGCCCTCGAATCCGGCGTCGGACAGCCACGGTAGGAGGGTGGAGTAGTCGACGTCGCCGTGATCGGGCTCGGCCCGGTCGGGATAAGACGCAAACTGCACGTGGCCGACATGAGGCAGCACCCGCTCGAACACCGACCGCAGATCCCCGTCCATCCTGTACGTGTGGAAGCAGTCGACCATCAGCTTCAGGTTCGGTGCGCCGACCGCGGCGATCGTCTCCACCCCACGGTCGGCGGAGACCAAGTGGTAGTCCTCCGAGATTCCGGTGTTCAACGGCTCGATCAGAATCTGGACCCCGTGGGGTGCTGCCTGGTCTGCGGCGTACCGGAGGTTGCCGCGGTAGGTGGCTTCGGCCTCTGCGGTCCGGCCGGTGATGCCGGCCACCACACTGACCTTGCGGCAGCCG
>JBCCGJ010000387.1:0-5579 GCA_039029335.1 Actinomycetota bacterium
GAGCTCGGCATGTCCGTGCTGGTACTGGAGGCGGGGACCGGGATCGGCGGGACGTGGTACTGGAACCGGTACCCCGGCGCCCGATTCGACTCGGAGAGCTATACCTACGGGTACTCCTGGTCGGCCGAGCTGTTGGCCGAGTGGAACTGGACCGAACGGTTCTCCCCGCAGCCGGAGAACCTGAAGTACCTGGAGTTCGTGGCTGACAAGTTCGACCTGCGGCGGGACATGCGGTTCGAGAGCCGGGTGCGAACCGCCCACTACGACGAGGCGGCGAACTGCTGGCGGGTGTCCACCGAGGACGGCCTCGAGACGGTGTCCACCTACCTCATCACCGCCATCGGGGCGCTGTCGGTTCCGGTGATGCCGAAGCTCGACGGGATCGAGCGGTTCACCGGCCCGTCGTTCCACACCTCCAACTGGCCGAAGGAGGAGGTCTCGTTCGAGGGCAAGCGGGTTGCCGTGATCGGTACCGGGGCCACGGCGGTGCAGCTGATCCCGGAGGTGGCGAAGACGGTCGGCTCGCTGTGTGTGTTCCAGCGGTCGCCGAACTGGTGTGCGCCGCTGCACAACGGGCCGATCGAGCAGACCGAGATGGACGACATCAAGTCCCGCTATGACGAGATCTTCGAGGCCTGCAACCAAACGTTCGCCGGATTCTGGCATGAGCCGGATCGACGGAAGGCGCTCGAGATCTCCGCCGAGGAACGGGAGGAGCTGTGGGAGCGGCTCTGGGGTGAGCCGGGGTTCGGAATCTGGATGGCCAACTTCCGGGACATTCTGGTCAACGAGGATGCCAACGCCCTGATGTCGGCCTTTGTGGCCCGGAAGATCCGGGAGCGGGTCGACGATCCGGAACTGGCGGAGAAGCTGATCCCGACGAACCACGGGTTCGGGACCCGGCGGGTGCCGATGGAGACCAACTACTACGAGGTCTACAACCAGGACAACGTCGAGCTGGTCGACCTGCGGGAGACGCCCATCGAGGCTGTCACCGAGACAGGCATCCGGACCGCCACCCTCGACGGCGCGGTGGATCAGGAACGGGACTTCGACCTCATCATTTACGCCACGGGTTTCGACGCGGTGACCGGCGCGTTCGGCAAGATCGACATCCGAGGCGTCGACGGGGTGGCGCTACAGGACGTGTGGGCATCCGGACCCCGGACCTACCTGGGCCTGCAGGTCGGTGGGTTCCCGAACCTCTTCACCCTCGTCGGGCCGAACAACGCGTCGACGTTCTGCAACATGCCCCGCTGCATCGAGCAGAACGTCGACTGGGTGACCGAGTTCCTCACCTACCTGCGGGAGAACGGCGTGTCCCGGGTCGAACCGACCGAGGAGGCGATGGACGCCTGGGGTGAACACGTGGTGACCTCCGGCGAGCGGATGCTGTTCACCCGGGTCAACTCCTGGTTCACCGGGATCAACACCAACCTGGAGGGTCGCAACGAGCGGCGGTTCCTGCTGTACGCCGCCGGCCTCCCCACCTACCGGGAACGAGCCGACGAGATCGCGGCCAACAACTACGACGGGTTCCTCATGACGTGACCTGACCCCGACCCTCCCGAAATTTGGGCGCGGAGGCCACAAAGTTGGGGACCGGTGAGCCCAAATTTCGCTGGGGTGGGGCGTGGTACGCGCCGGACACGGGTGCGGGTGACTGTCGGTGGGGTCGAGTAGCGTGGAGGGGTGGACGTCGCGGCCCACCCGCCCCTTACAGAGCCGCCGCTGACCGAAGACGGTTCCGAGCAGCTGATCGACCAGGCACCCTCCTGCGCCGATCGATCGGACGCGGCCGCTGAGGAAATCGCCGGGCCTGTTGTCGACGTTGACACGACCGCTTCCATCGAGGACACGGTCGAGGCGTTCCGCCGCGACGGCCGGCTGGTCCATCTGGAGACGTTGCCGCCCCGGCCCGCGGTCTTCGAGGAGCTGACCAGACCCATGCCGGATCGGGTGGCCCACTGTGTACCGGACCGGCTCTACTCACACCAGGCAAAGGCCATCGATCTGATTCGGGACGGTCAATCGGTGGTGGTGTCCACAGGGACGGCGTCCGGCAAGTCACTGTGTTTCCAGCTGCCGATCGCCGAGTCGGTTGCGTCCGGCCTCCGCTCCGGCACATCACTGCTTCTCTACCCCACCAAGGCGCTGGCCCAGGATCAGCTTCGGGCGTTCGGTGAGTTGGACATCCCGGACCTCAAAGCGGTCACCTACGACGGGGACGCGTCAAAGGATGAACGAAGCTGGGCCAGAGCAAACGCCAACGTGGTGCTTACCAACCCGGAGATGCTCCATCACGGTCTGCTCCCCCACCACGGCAAGTGGGCCACGTTCCTCAAGCGGCTGGACTACGTCGTCGTCGATGAACTGCATGTCCTGCGGGGCATCTTCGGCACCCACGTCTCGCACGTGCTGCGGCGGCTGCGGCGGCAGTGCAACCGGTACGGCAGCGATCCGACCTTTGTGTTCTGCTCCGCCACCATCGGGGAGCCGGAACGATTGGCCGCCGAATTGTGCGGCAAGCCGGTGATGCCGATAACCGGGGACGGGTCGCCGTGCGGCACCCGACAGGTCGCCCTCGTCCAGCCGGCCCTGATCGATGAGGAGAAGGGCATCAGACAATCCCCGGCAACCGAGACCATTCGGGCCGTCACCGATCTGGTCCTCAGCGGCCGCCGGGTCATCACGTTCTGCGGCAGCCGGGCGCTCACCGAACGGGTGGCCGCCGGGGTGACCCGGTCCCTGCCGCCGGAGTACGCCGACATGGTCCGCCCATATCGCAGCGGCTACCTGGCGGCGGAACGGCGGGAGATCGAGGAGGAGCTGGTCACCGGGTCCCTGCGGGCGGTCGTGACCACCAGCGCATTGGAACTCGGGGTGGACATCGGTGGATTGGACGCAACGGTGCTCTGCGGGTTCCCCGGCACGATTGCGTCGATGTGGCAGCAAATCGGGCGAGCGGGCCGGGCCCAACAGGAGTCCATGTCCGTCCTGGTGGCCGGCGACGATCAGCTGGACCAGTGGTTCGTGAGCCATCCTCGGGACCTGTTCGAGCGGCCGCCGGAGCCGGTGGTGGTCAACGTGACCAACCCGAACATCCTGGATCCCCACCTGGGTTGCGCGGCCTTTGAACAGCCGCTCGGCCACATCGACGAGCTGTGGTGGGACAACCTCGAGGATGCCGTACACCGCAACGTCATCAACGACGAGCTTCGGATTCGCCCGGATCGGACCCGGCTGCCCCGGGCGGTGTGGGACGGCCGGGGTATGCCGTTCCACCGGATCAGCCTCCGCTCCGCGTCGGCCGGCGAGGTTCGGATCGTCGACACCGACGATCAGTTGATCGGCACGGTCGAACTGGCAAGAGCAGGCAACCTGGTCCACCCCGGTGCGGTGTACCTCCACCGGGGGCAGCCGTGGAAGGTCATCGACCTCGACCTCACGGCCCGGGAGGCCATCGTCGAACAGGACGACGGGAAGACCTGGACCCAGGCCAAATCCCGGATCGGCATCGAGGTGTTGGATACGGCAACGTCGAAACAGGTCGGGGCATCCACCCTCCACCTCGGTGAGGTCCGGGTCACCACCCAGGTCACCGGCTACCAGCTGAAGGAGTTCGGCTCCCGAACGCCGTTGGCCACCGAGGAGCTGGACCTTCCCCCGCAGGAACTGGTCACCCGCTCCATCTGGTACGAGTGGGAACCGTCGGTCATCCGCCGCACCGGGATCCCCGGCTTTGCGCTCCCCGGGGCACTGCACGCCGCCGAGCATGCCGCCATCGGGATCCTTCCGCTGTTCACCATCTGTGACCGTTGGGATGTGGGTGGGGTGTCAATAGCCGAGGCACCGCACACCGACCTGCCGACCATTTTCATCTACGACGGGTACCCGGGCGGGGCCGGCGTTGCCGAGCTGGCTTTCGACGCCGCGGACCGCCATCTCGCGGCCACCGCCGAGGTACTGGAAAATTGCACGTGTAGCGCCGGCTGCCCGTCCTGCGTGCAATCCCCGAAGTGCGGCAACGGCAACGAACCGCTGGACAAACTGGCGGCGCTGGCCCTCCTGCGGAACACGCTGGGCGAAACCGAACCGTTCTAGAACATGCCGAAACGGGCGGCGAACGAGCACCGGAGCGGCACCGGGCAACTACCGATGCCGACGATTTCCGGCGTCTGTGGTGGTTTAGGCTTGAGGTCATGGCGGTCAAGCCTTTCCCCCACCTCCGGTCCCGGCGCAGCCGGCTGTTTGTGTCGGCCGTTGTGGCCGCGCTTTTGCTGGCGGCCTGTGGCTCCGGGGACGAGACGGCGACCACCGATGCCGGTGCGGCCGCCGATGCTGCGAGCGATGCCGAGCCGACCGGCGACACCGACGACACGGCCGGCGGGAGTTCCTCGGCGACGGCCGACGAGGACCAGACGACAACCACCACCTCGTCCGATGATGACCAGGCCGGCGACGCCCAGGGGGAATCCGATGGTGCCGGCACCTCGACCGGTACCGCCGATGACGCCGGAGACTCCTCAGACGAAGGCGACACGACGAATGAAGGCAGTACCAGCACCACCGTTGATCCATCCAGCCTCTTGGCCGACCCCGATGACACAAAGCCGGTCTCCCCGCCGACCACCGTGTCCCAGGGCGGCGGTGACCCGCTGATGGACCAGGTCATCGGCATGACCGAAGCAGCGGCCATCGACCTGATCCGCTCCACCGGCCGAGCCGTTCGGGTGGAGAGCAGGGACGGCGAACCGTTCATGCTGACCCAGGACTTCGACCCGGAACGGTTGAACCTCACCGTGGTCAACAACACGGTGACCGGCGTCCGCACGGGCTGACCCGGCGGCGGACGACAACCACACCCCTGCCAGCGGGCCGGGCGCCGGTGGCCGCAGGCCGACACCGAATCCCAATCCAGCACCGGATCCCGAGCCGTCATTCGACCCGGACCGACGCCACCACCCGGCATCGAGCCCTCACTCGACCCGGACCGAGGCCGTCGCCGACAGCTTGACGTCTCCGACAAACCGACCGACCAGCGGGACCTCGGTTGGTGACGGGTAGGACACCGAGACCGTCAGCACATCACCGGATTGTCGACCACCGTCCAGCTCGACCTGCAACCGGTCAGCCCGGAGACCGCCCGCCGCGTCGACGGCACCGGCCCGAGCGGACACCTCGTCTGGTGTGACCGCGGCACGCCGGGCGGCGGCCCGGGCGGCGTGGTGGACCGACGCATGGTCCCGGACCACCACTCCGACCTGGACGACGGTGAAGATCAGGATCAGCAGCACCGGAAGCAACACCGCCAACTCCGCCGTGCCCTGTCCGGCATCCGGCGCAGCGGAAACGGCCGTTGGCGTGCGGGACAACGCCGTGGGCGTACGGGACAACGCCTCTGGCACACCAGACATCGCCGTTGGCGAACCGGACACCGGCCCCGGCGGACCGGTCATGGGATGGCCTCCCCGATGACCGAGTTGAGCACCGCGTCCATCAACCGCTCGACGGCATCGGTACCAACAACCCAGGCGAGAACCCCGCCGGCCAGCGCCGCGGCGGCCAGCATCACCAGC
>JBCCGJ010000388.1:0-5542 GCA_039029335.1 Actinomycetota bacterium
CCGCGTCCTCATCCGAACCCGCGTCCGGGTCGGCCACGGCGTCCGGCAGCGCATCTGGATCGGAATCTGCGTCCTCATCCGAACCCGCGTCTGGTTCGGCGTCCGCATCGGCGCCCGCCGACGAGTCCGAGTCCGCATCGGCGCCGGCCGCGGCGGAACCGGTCGAGGTGGCCGTCGGGGTGCCGTTCGGCATCGTCCAGATTGCAACGCTCGGTGGGGTCGCCGAAGCCCCGGCGCTCGACGGCCTGGCCGAGGTCACCACGGTGTCGATCACCAACCCGGACGAGCTGCGGACCGGATTCGCCACCGGTGAGTTGGACGCGGCCATCATGCCGGCCAACGTTGCGGCCATCCTGTTCAACCGGGACGTCGACGTTCGGCTGGTCGGTGTGGTTGACGCCCAGCTGCTCCAGGTGCTCGGCCCGGCCGGGGCCGGCTGGTCCGAACTCGACGGGGCCACCGTCCACATCCCGTTCCCCGGTGACATCGCGGATGTCACCTTCCGGCAGCTGGCCGCGGACAACGGGGTTGACGTCGATTCTCTCAACCTGATGTACGGCACCTCGCTTCCCGACCTGGTGGCGGCAGCCGCAACAGGTGACGTGACACATGCCGTGCTGCCGCAACACTTCGCCGCCGCGGCGGTGGGGCAGGCCATGGCAGGCGGACATGATCTGGTCCCGATCATCGACCTCCAGGAGGCGTGGGCCACGTCGACCGGCGGCGGTCGGCTGCCGCAGATCGCGGTCGTGGCATCCGGGGCCCTGGTGGCCGACCATCCCCAGGTGGTGGCCGGTCTGCAGACGGCGTCGGCAGCGGCCGTCGACCGGGCGGCAAACGATCCGGCCGTCGCAACGGAGTTGGCCGCCGCAACGGGTCTCCCGGATCCGCTGGTCGGTGCCGTTCTGCCGTCCCTGGACCTCGCCTATCGCAGCGTGCCGGACGCCCGGTCCGATCTCGACCTGATGTTGGCCGCGCTGCTGGCCGACGCCCCGGACAGCCTGGCCGGCACGCTGCCCGACGACGCGTTCTTCGCCGGGTGATCAAACGCGACGGGCTGCTCGCTGCACTCGGCGGGGTCACCCTCATCGTGCTGTGGGCCATCGTGGCCGGCGGACAGCCGACGGTGTTGGTCCCCGGTCCGGTGACCACCGTCGAGCGACTCGTCGAGCTGGCCGACGGGCCACTGTGGTCCGAGCTGGCCAGGACGATTTGGCGAAGCGCCCGCGGCGCGGGGTTGGCGGTGACGGCCGGAATCGGGATCGGGCTCGGTACCGGTTCTTCGCCGGTGTTGGCCGCCCTCACCCGTCCCGCGCGAGCCGTGCTGACGGGGATCCCCCCGATCATCACCGTTGTCCTCGTGTCGCTGTGGGTTGGTATCGACGGGGACGGGGCACCGTGGGTCGTCGCCCTGGTAACCCTTCCCCTGGTGTGGCTGGCCACCGCCGAGGCGGTTCGGGCCATCGACCCGGAGATGGTGGAGATGGCGGTCGGGCTCCACGTGCCGCGCTGGTGGCGCCTGACCCGCCTGACCATCCCGGCGATCGCCGCGCCGGTTGCCGCTGCGGCGGCGTACGTCACCGCAACCTCGCTGCGGCTGACGATCATGGCCGAACTCCTGTCTGGGTCTGACGGGGTGGGGGCCCGCATCGCCAGGGCGAGGACAACGCTTGACACTCCGGAGGTTTTCGCCTGGGCGCTGGTGGCCATAACGCTGGCGCTGGGCCTTGAGCTGCTCGCCCTTCGGGTTGGGCGAGCCGTGTCCGGGTATCGGCCGGTGGCCGGCACTTGACGCTCGGGGTCGGCCTGCGCTTCGGTGTCACGATGACCAGCGTGGGACACGACCGGCCGGAGCGCGACATATCACGGGCAACCACGATCGCCCCGGAGCCCGTCGCCCCGAACCCCGTCGCCCCGGCTCCCGTTCTGACCGACGCTCAGGTCGCCCGCTGGCGGACCGAGGGGTTTGCGCTGGTGGACGGCATCCTCCCTCCGGCGCTGGTCGATCGACTTCGGACCGAGGCCACCGCCCGGTTCCCCGCCCCGGGCAGCCCGGATGCGGCAACCATCACCGACTTCGGTTCCGCGCTGACGTTCCCGGCCTCGCTCGACGTCTTCAACCAGGTCACGCTGTTCCCCCGACTGCTGGCCACGGTGGCCCAACTGCTCGACGTCGCCGTTGCGGACCTGCGGCTGACCCAGTCCGACCTGTGGCCGAAGTACGGGCATCGGGACCGAGCCGGCGGGGTGTATGACAACCAGGATCAGCGCATTCACGTGGACTACCCGAACCACAGCCTGGTCCATCCGCCCCCGTGGGATCGCCCGGAGGCGGTCGAGCTGATTCTCTACCTCAGCGACAGCAACGAGAGCGGGGGCGGGACCGCGGTGGTGCCCCGGACCGGTCCGGACGACCCCGCCTACCGCTGGCCGATCGTCGACTCACCGGGTATCGGTGATCTGGACTGGGTGAACGATCGGGGCTCGGCGGAGGCGTACCTGGCCGAGGTCCGGCCGGAGGTCGTGCCGTGGCGAGAGGACCTGTATCGCCGGGAGCGGCATACCACCTTCACCCCCGGCACGGTGCTGCTGTATCGCCATGACACCTGGCATCGGGGAACACCGCTGCGCCAGGACGGGTTCCGGCTGGCCCACAACATGACGTTCCGGCTGGCCGACAGCGAGTGGATCAGCACCCTCCACAGCGGATGGGCGTGGAAGATGTACCGCAGGGACAAGCTGATGGAACGGTTGATCGCCGAGGCGAGCCTCGATCAGCGGGCGGTGCTTGGTTTCCCCCGGCCGGGGTCCCGCTACTGGTGTCCCGAGACCGTCGATGCGGTGGCGGCGCGGTACGGACCGCTCGGCATGGACATGAGCCCGTACCGTCTGGCGCTCGCCGAGGGTGGTGACTGAAGCCGCCGCTCCCGATCAGTCCGGGGCGTCGACCAGGAGGCGGTCCTCCATCTCCTGACGGCGGCCGCCCGACATGAACCAGCCGATGGTCCTGGTCAGCACCAGTGCAGCAGGCCGAATGGCCAGCGGATCGATCCCGGGTGGGACCGGTAGCCGAAGCATGGTGGCCGCCCAGGACGGCAGCAGCCCGATCGAGGCCGCGGTGATCAGCCCGTAGGCGCCCTTCGTGGCGAAGGGAACCGGTGGCCGGAGCAGGAACTGCAGCCCCTCCTTGGCCTGGTCGTCGAATGTGCACTCCTCCCGGAAGCCGTCCAGCGCCTTCTCCAGGTCGGCTTTGGTGGTGGGCAGGTCGACCGCTCCCAACCGATGACCGACCTCGGCCATCTCCGCCACATACTGATCGCGCTCGGCGTCGGTCAGCTTCCCGGCTCCATAGCGGTCGTACGCGGCGAGGAAGCTGTCCACCTCGGTGATGTGGACCCACGCCAGCAGATGCGGATCGTTCGCCGAGTACGGTCGGCCGTCCGGCGCCGTCCCCTCGACCCGTCCGTGCACGTTCCGGACCACCCGGATCATCCGCTCCGCAACCTTGGTCGATCCGAAGGTGGTCGCCCCGATGAACCGGCCGGTCCGGTGGAGCCGGCCCCAGGGGTCGTGGCGGTAATCGGAGTGATCCGCCACGCCGGCCATCGCCAGGGGGTGGAGGGTCTGGAGCAGCAGCGCCCGCAGCCCACCGATCAACATGGCCGAGTCACCGTGTACCCGCCAGGCAACACTGGCCGGACCGAACAGGCCGTGGTCGTCCTTGCTGGCCATCTCCGACGGTTTGAGCGCCTGATCGCCGGCCAGCATGGAACGCAACAGGTTCCCTCCCTCCTGGCGGAGGAGTGCGACGGCCTCATCGATCATCATTGCTGTCAACCGTAGAGAACATCCGCGGGCGACGACGCATCGGGCTTGGGTATCGCGCCCATCTGCCGATGGAACGGCTATCTTCGTCATCCAATCGAAACACGGAGTTGACGAACCGCCGCCGACAGCTCCCACCGCAGGTCACCCACCGACCACCGCGAATCACTGCAAACCATCGCAGAAATCGCGTGTCGAACGTTGACCATGCGTGTCGCAGATTGTCCGTCAAGGTTCGTTCGGCTCAGGTCGATCTACCCCTTTATGCCCTTTTCCGTACCGTCACGGCCCCGTGCTCGGCCGCCTTCGATACGTCTGACCCCCGGACCGATCTCGCTGGCGCTGGCAGTTCGCCTGCTGATCGTCGTCTCCGCGCTCGGTGCGCTTCTGGTGTGGGCCCCGCCGGAACCCGCAGCTGCGGAAACCCACCCGATCACCCTGCCCATCGATCCCCAGTACCTGGACGAGGTCTACTGGAGCGACACCTGGGGTGCGCCTCGCAGCGGCGGTCGCAGCCATATCGGTGTTGACATGCTGGGGCCGAAGATGGTCCCGCTCATCGCCGCCAACGACGGCGAGGTGACCTGGGGTCGGTTCGACAACGACCGGGGCACGATCGTCCGGTTCCGGGACTACGCCGGCTACGAGTACCAGTACATCCACATCAACAACGACACGCCCGGCACCGACGACGGCAACGCCACCTGCCGGCAGGCGCTCTCGGCCAAGCTGTGCGACGCCCTGGACGGCGACCGCATTCGTCGCGGGACCCCGATCCAGGCCGGGGAGCTGATCGGCTACCTGGGCGACAGCGGCAACGCCGAATGGACGGCCCCGCATCTCCACTTCGAGGTGTACCAGCCGGAGGGCGACGACGTTGTCCCCGTCAACCCCACACCGTTCGTCGACGCCGCGGCGGACCGGGCACGCACCGATCCCGGCGAACCGGTCGGGCCGTTCGCCGATGCCGTTGCCGCGGCGAACGAGATCTACCAACGGCTCGAGGGTCGCGCGGCGGGCGACGAGGAGCGGAACGCCGTCCGATCGGCTGCCGGTCGTGGCGGCCTGCACGCGGTCCTGGCCGAGGTTGCGGCGGGCAATCCGTCGGCGGCGATGCTCGACCGGCTGTACCTGGCGTTCTTCCAGCGGTACCCGGATACAAGCGGCTGGGACCACTGGATCGACACCAGAAGCCAGGGGCATCGCCTGGAGGACATCGCCGAGTGGTTCGCCGAGTCGGAGGAGTTCCTGCTCCGGTACGGCGACGCCGACTTCTCCGACTTCCTCGACCTGCTCTACGCCGACGTCCTGGACCGGGCGCCGGACGAGGAGGGCAAGGCGTACTGGCTGAACGAGCTGGCCGACGGACGGGTCACCCGGGGCACGATCGTCGTCTACTTCACCGAAAGCGTCGAGCTTCGTTCGATCGTCCAGTGGCGCAGCGAGCTGACCGTGATCCACCGGGCGCTCGGCCTTGAGCGGCCGACCGATGCCGAGATCGAGGCGTGGCGACTCCTGCGGGTCGATCGGGACATCGAGTCGTCGGTGGCCGAGGTCCTCGCTGCGTCCTGAGCCAGATCCTGGCTGTGTCCTGAGCCAGATCCTGGCTGTGTCCTGAGCCAGATCCTGGCTGTGTCCTGAGCCAGATCCTGGCTGTGTCCTGAGCCAGGTCCTGGCGATCGGCGCCCCCGTCCCGGCGTTCGGGCCGCTCCGCCCG
>JBCCGJ010000389.1:0-5528 GCA_039029335.1 Actinomycetota bacterium
AGGTAGATCTTCGGTTCGCCGTCGGTCCCCGGGGGAAGGGCGAACTCCCGCCGCAGGTGGGCCAGCGGGTCGTCCCCGTCCAGTCTGGCGGCGTGTTCGGCTGACGTGTCGACGGTCTTCGCCTCGCTCACGCCTGGTCCTGGACAACGAGTTTGCCGGGGTGGAGGGTGCCGCAGTGGGGGCAGGTCCTGGCCTCCTCGTCAGCGTGGAACGCGGCGAACAGCGGTGGGAGGTCCTTGTCGATCTCCTGAACCTGGACCTCGACCCGGTGGACCAGCCGGTTGCAGTTCTCGCAGGCCCACTCGAAACCGTCCAGCTCACCTTCCGGGCGCTGATATTCCACGACCAGACCGATCGATTCGGGGTCCGGGCGCTGCGGCGAGTGGCGGAGCCGGGGCGGCAACAGATACACCTCACCCTCCCGGATCGGCATGTCGTACGGTTCCGTCCCCTCCTCGGGCCAGATCTTGAGGATCATGTCGCCCTTGATCTGGTGGAAGAACTCCTCCCGGGGGTCGTCGTGGTAGTCGTTCCGCTGGTTGCCACCGCCCACGATCATCACGATCATGTCGGCCTGACGCCAGATCTGCTTGTTGGCCACCGGCGGCCGGAGCTCGTCGCGGTGCTCGTCGATCCACGCCTGCAGGCTGAACGGTTGGCGTGCGGCGGAGACCGCCGGGTCGTACGTGGTCATGGCTGGACTCTCCATGTCGATCGTCGGTTCGGTTCAGTCAGGGGGCGCGGCGGGGAGGGGAGTGGTGTCGTGCGGCGTCTCGGTCACGCCGATGGTGAGTTGCTTAAGGCCGAGGGCCAGCTGTTCCAGGTCGACCAGGTTCGCCCTTCGGAGGGCTTCCTGTTCCAGCTGCTTGGCCTCGGCCACCAACGTTGCGGTAAGCAGATCCCCGCCTTTGGTGATGGAGACGAACCGCTGGCGTTTGTCGTCGGTTCCCTGCACCCGCCGGACGAGGTTCCGACCCTCCAGGCGCCGGACCGAGTGGGTGACCGTCGGCTGGGGCGACAGCGAGTGATGGGTCAGTTCCCGGATGGAAAGCTCCCGGTACTCGTGCAGGACGGCGAGCACCCGCCAATCCGAGCGCGGCACACCCTCTCTGGTCAGCACGTCGTAGAAGGCTGCGGAAATGGCCTGGTCCGCCTGGCGAAGCAGGTAGGGGAGGTACCCGTCGAGGAAGGTTTCACCGGGCGTGGCTGGCATGCCGAGGAGCTTAGAACCGTCCCGCCGAATCGGTCAATATTCATCTGAATATAGTTTTCGCCGGACGGTGGCCCGCTCAGGGCACCCGGACCTCGAGGAACTCCAGGTCATCGGCGATCTCGGTCACGGCGTAGGTCTCGCCGGGGGCCAGCACCACGCTGTCGCCTGCACCAAGGGGGAACGGCTCGCCCTCTCTGGTGAGCGTCGCCCGGCCTCGACGGATGAACCACAGCGTGAACTCGTCGGTCGGGGTGAAACCCGTTATGGCCGCACCGTCGGCTGCGGTCACGGTGCCGACGGTGGCCAGGTCATCGGTGGCCCGGCCGATGCCGAAATCCCGAAACTCGAACCCGGGGAACCGCCACGGTTCGGCCGTCGCCGCCGCGGCGTCGTGTCTGACAAACCGTTGCCCGCCGAAGTCCCGGTCCGGGTCCAGCACACCGGTCGGCAACAAAAGGTCGTGGTCCCGCAGCGTGTCGTGCACGGCCGGCGAACCGATCTCCACCACCTCGAAGTTGTCCGAGGTGGCCAGGACCCGGTGGCGGATGTGCGGCGGTTGCAACACGCAGTCGCCTGCCTCGAATCGGAACGGCGGGCCCTGATCCTCGTACACCAGATCGGCCCAGCCGGCGTTGCAGAAGATCATCTGGAACCGGATGTGGTGATGGTGGACGTAGTCCGGCACCGGCCCGCCGGTCGGGATGCTGATATGGCTGGCGATGTAGCGGCCGCCATGCCGGTCCGGTATCAGATCCCGATAGAGCATGCCCGCCCGGCCCTGACCGAAGTCGGCGTCGGATGCCCGGTTGACAACAAACGCCGGTTGGTTGACCGGCAGCCGGTCCGGCTGATCAGGGGCCACAAACCGAAGCACCGTGCCGTTCGGCCCGACGGCGGTGGCCGGTGTACGCGCTGCCTCGACCGGGATCCTGATCTCCGTGTGACCGGGCTCGGCCGTCCGGTCGACCCGGACCTGTAGGCCGTGTCCGTCAAGCACGGCGATCGTCGGGTCGTCCGCGGGTCGCAGCAGGAGCATGCGGAATCCGCCAACCTCGCAGAACCAATCCACCGTCGACTCAAGGTCTGTGCAGGGCACCACCAATTGCGCGGTCGGCATCGGGGCGGACGTGGTCATGGACCGAAGCTACCCCATGGTGATCTCCGGGAGGTCGGTCGGGCGCCGGGGGCGGGGTTGGGGAGGGCTTCGCCGCCGGTGTCGCCTTCGCTGTCCCCGGGCGGCCGGCGGGATGCCGGTCCGGTGCGAGCGTCCACCTACACTGCACCAACAGGGAGCGGGCGATATGAGTACCACCGTCATCTACATCATTGCGGGCGTTGCGTTCGGCGGGTCCTGGCTGGTCAGGCGGTGGCTGCGGTCCACCTACCGGAAGTGGAGCGCCGTGCCGAACACCCACGGTGTCACCGGCGCCCAGACCGCAGCGGCAATCCTGCACGCCAACGGCGTGACGAACGTTCGGATCGAGCCGGTCGAGGGGCGATTGACCGATCACTACGATCCGGACCGGGACATCCTCCGGCTGTCCGCGACGAACTACTCGGAGGCCAGCGTGGCGGCGATGGCGGTGTCCGCCCACGAGGCGGGTCACGCCATGCAGGACGCCCACAACGACCTTCGCCTCCGGTTCCGTCGGTTCCTGGTCCCTGCGGCGGCGATGGGCCAGCGGTTCGGGCCGATCATCGTGCTCGCCGGCATGATGACCCAGAGCAGGATGATCCTTCAGATCGGTGTCCTTCTGCTGGCGGGAATGATGCTGTTCCAGATCGCCACGCTCCCGGTGGAGATCAACGCAAGCCGTCGGGCGCTGCGGAACCTCCGCAAGCTCGGCCTTGACGATCCGGAGCAGGAGAAGGGCACCAAGCAGGTGCTGACCGCCGCGGCGCTGACCTACGTGGCAGCGGCCGCAACGACGCTGGCGTACTTCGCTGCGTTGTTCGCCGGTAGGGGACGGGCCCAGTTCTGACCGGTCAGTTTCCTCTGTGCTGCTCGGTCGTGTCGTCCCGGCCGGCCCGGCGATCTCGCCGGGCCTTGTTCAGCCACATGGCGACGACAACGGCAATGCCGATACCGATGGCAAGGTACTCCCGATAGGTCCTGCCGTCCTGGGCGAGCAGCAGCAACGCCGTCGTGTCCACCATGGCGAGAACGTATCGGACCGACGGCGCCGCCGGTAGTTGGCCGCTCGGACCGGGGGCTGCCAAGATGCCGTGGTGACCCTGCACCCCGTTGTGGCCGAGCTGTTGGAGCAACTGGAGCGGAGCGGCGCCCCGCCGCTCAGCGCCGGTACCCCCCAGGCGGCTCGAGCCGCCTACGACGCGGCGCCGAAACCGACCGGCGATCCCGTGCATCGGGTGAAGGACATGGTCGTGCCGGGCCCGGACGGGCCGCTCCCGGTGCGGGTCTACCACCCGGACGATCGACCGGACCGGCCGATCGGGGGTTTCTTCCACGGCGGGGGGTGGGTGCTGTCCAGCGTGGACGGCCACGACAGTCTGGCTCGCCGCCTGGCCCTGGAGAGCGGGGCCATCGTGGTCTCGGTCGAGTATCGGCTGGCTCCGGAGCACCCGTTCCCCGCGCCGCATGAGGACTGCTGGGCGGCGACGACCTGGGTCGCCGAGAACGCCGGCTCACTCGGTGGTCGGCCGGGACTTGTGGCCGTCGCCGGGGACAGCGCAGGAGGCAACCTGGCGGCCGGCGTCGCCCTTCGGGCCAGGGACGAGGGTCTGGCGTTGGCATTCCAGCTGCTCATTTACCCCTGTATCGACGACATCCAGTCCCGGCCCTCCATGACCGAGAACGCCACCGGATACTTCCTCACCGCAACGGACATGGCGTGGTTCTGGGATCGGTTCGTTCCGCCCGAGCACCGGGACAACCCCTATGCGGTGCCGGCCAGGGCCGCCGACGTTTCCGGCCTCGCCCCGGCGTTGATCCAGACTGCCCAGTACGACCCGCTCCGCGACGAAGGGGCGGAGTGGGGAAGCAGGCTGGCCGCCGCCGGTGTGCCCTGCACGGTTACCGATTACGGCGGCATGATCCACGGGTTCGTCTCCCGATGGGAGCAGATCCCGCCGGCCGCCGACGCCCACGTCGAGGCAGGGGCTGCACTTCGGTCGGCGTTCGCCGCTCTTCCGGACACGGCCTGAGCGACGCCGATATGTTCGAGCTTGAGCCGGTCGGCCGGCTGGAGTGGCTGACCGACCCGGGTGGGGCGTCGGTTGAAGACGGCGGGCTGACGATGACTGCGCCACCGACCAGCGACTGGTTCAACGACCCGACGGGCCCGGCCCGCCGCGACTCGGCCCCGGCGCTGGTCTTCCAGCCGGTCGGCGACTTTCAGCTGTCGGCGCGGGTGCGGGCCGACTTTCGGTCCGCCTTCGACGCCGCGGTGCTGTTTGTGTTCATCGACGCCGAACGGTTCGCCAAGCTGTGCTTCGAGTTTTCGCCGGACCGTGAGCCGATGGTGGTCAGCGTGGTCACCCGGGGTGTCTCCGATGATGCGAACGGCCCCGTCGTCACCGGAACCTCGGTGTCGCTTCGGGTCAGCCGGGTCGGCGATGCGTTCGCCTTCCACCACTCGACCGATGGCCGGCGGTGGAACCTGAGCCGGCTGTTCACGCTCGGCCCTGGCGGCGAGGATGCCTCGGTCGGATTTCTGGCCCAGTCACCGACGGGCAGTGGCTGCCGGGCGACCTTCGACGAGGTCGGTTTCGAGCCGGGGACGCTTCTGGACTTCCGGGACGGGAGCTGAACGGCCGCCTGCCGCGGATCGACCGGTTCCGTACAATTCGGCGGCGGACCCCTTGTGCACCTGGCAGGATCGACGCATGCGGACCACGCCGAACTATGACGATCAGGTCGGCTGGGTCCGTGTGCCTGCTGTGCTCACCCCGGAGGACGCCGCCGCCATCGCCGCCGCCTGTGCCGAGGTGGCGGACGGGTTGATCGACCTCCGGCCCGGCGACAAGCCGCACGGCGCCACCCGTCGGCTCACCGCGCTTGAGGAGCGGGTGCCGGAAGCCGCGGCGGTCGCCCGGCTCCTGGCGCCGGTCGTCGATCAGATCCTCCCGGCCGGGTGGACGGTTGCCGAGGTCGGCTATCGGTGCCCCGGACCGGGGGCCGGTGGCCAGCAGTTGCATGCCGACGACCTGCCTCGGCTCGACCCGGAGGCGCCGCCCACCGGGGCCACGGCAATCGTCGCCCTTGTGCCGTTCACCGACCGCAACGGCAGCACCCGGGTCGTGCCCGGCAGCCACCACCGGGTGGATCAGCAGCGGCAGTCACAGCGGGTGGCGC
>JBCCGJ010000390.1:0-5495 GCA_039029335.1 Actinomycetota bacterium
GTCTGGGTGAGTAGCTCGTCCGGCCGAGGGAGCTGGTCCCAGCCGACGTCGGTGGTGATGTCCATCGAGCCGGGATCGATCAGTGGATTGGTTCCCCGCTGATGCTGTCGGTAGGTTCGCAGCCAGCCGCCACGGGTGGCCAGCTCCACAGTCTCCGGTGCGCCGTAGTCGAAGAGGCACACCACCAGCGGATTGCGATCCAGCACCCGCTGGACCCATATGGCCGCCTCGGTCATCAGCGGCGCCCTGGTCCCGACCGGGATGTCCGGCGGTCCCCCGACGGACATCCCGGCCGGATGGTCCTCGTCGACGGCCAGGGGCGCAAGCACTTCCTGTCCGTCGGCGACGTGGACCTCGTGATAGCCGTCGGTCCGCCGCTCGACGATCCGGAACGGCAGGTTGTCCAGCAGTTCGTTCCCGATGACGACCGCACCGCGTAGATCCTCCGGAAGCTCGGTCAGATCGGCGGCGTCGCCCGCCACGTCGACGCCGATCAGATGCCACGGCCGCTCCGGTCTGGCCAGCCGGATCGCCTTCAGCAGTGTGCCAGGGCCGCAGCCGACGTCGTACACGGTGAAGGGGTCCGGGTTGCCGGCGTCGGTCCACCAGCGGTCGATCGCTTCGGCAACGACCGCCCCGAAGAGCGGCCCGACCTCCGGGCTGGTGATGAAGTCACCCCGACGCCGACCGGCAGACCCGTCGGTGGCATAGAACCCGTCCGGCCCGTAGAGCGCCCGCTCCATGTACCGGTCAAAACGCTCAGCGCTCATCAATCACCGACCCTACCAGCCCCCACCCTCGCCAAATTCGGGCTCGTAGGCCCCAAGAATTGTGGCCGGGGTGCCCAAATTTTGCGGGGGGCGGTTAGTTGCCGAGCAAGTTTCTGCGAAGCCGATTCGGTTAGCGGCCGGAGGCAGCAGCGGCGAGGGCCGTGAAGTCGGTGATGTCGGGCACCAGCAGGGCGAGGCCGCTGACCATGGTGAAGACCAGGGTGATACCGATTGCGGCGATCAGCGTCGGTGGGATGCGGATCGGTGCGTTGTCGCCGCCCGGGGCCGGCAGGAACCACATGTTCTTCGCCACGTTGAGGTAGTAGAAGGCGGCGACAACCGAGTTGACGGCGGCGACGATGGCCAGCGTGTACCCCCAGAAGGTGCCGGGCTCCACCAGGGCGTTGAAGATCTGGAACTTGGCCCACCAGCCACCCATCGGCGGGATACCGGTCAGGGAGAACAGGAACGCCGTCATCGCCGCCGTGAGGCCCGGCGCGTAGTTGAACATGCCGCCGAAGCTGTCGATCTCGCCGGAGCGGGTCTTGCGGGCGGCAACGATCACCACGGCGAAGGCACCCAGGTTCATGGCGGCGTAGATCAGGAGATAGGTGACCACGGACGACTGCACGGCGTCCGGCACGTCCCCGTAGACCGCAAACGGGGCAAGCATGTAGCCGGCCTGGGCGATACCGGAGTAGGCGAGCATACGGACCACGTTGCTCTGGCGGAGGGCGATCAGGTTGCCGATGGTCATGGTGGCGGCGGCGATGATCCACATGAACGGCTGGACGATGCTCGAAACCTCCGGGAGGGCGAACAGGATGATGCTCATCAGGCCGACAAAACCGGCGGCCTTCGACAGCACGGCGAGGAACGCCGTGAGCGGCGTTGGGGCGCCCTCGTAGGTGTCGGGAGCCCAGGTGTGGAACGGCACCGCCGACACCTTGAAGGCGAAGCCGATCACGGTGAACAGCGCACCAATGACGATGTAGGGGCTGGTCGAGTCTGCGGCCAGCGCCTCACCGATTACTTCCAGGCGGGTGTCGGCCGCGGCGCCGTACAGCATCGACATGCCGTACAGCAGGAGGCCGGAGGCGAAGACGCCCATCAGCATGTACTTGAGACCGGCCTCGTTCGACCTGAGGTCACGCTTGCGCCAGGCGGCCATCAGGTAGGCGGGGATGGAGACCAGCTCGAGAGCGATGAAGATCGACACCATGTCTCTGGCCGAGGTCATGACCATCATGCCGAGGACCGAAGCGGACACCAGCTGGTAGTACTCGCTGTCGTAGTAGTCCCCCTCGGCCATGTAGTTCGTGCTGATCAACACGACGACGTAGGCGGAGATCAGGAACAGCCCCTTGAGGACCAGGGCGTAGTGGTCGACGACGTAGGCACCGGAGAACAGGACCCGGGGCAGGTCGTCGCTCAGGTCCCATAGCGTGAGGACCGGGATCATGGCCAGCAGAAAACCGATCCCGGTCAGCGACGGCATGAGCCGCCGAGTCCGCTCCAGGCCGACCAGGTCGACGATGGTGACCAGCGCACCCCAGCCCAGGACGATCAGCTCCGGGGCGAACGCGTGCCAGTCGATATGCGGCCGGACGAACTCCAGCTCCGCTGCAGCGGGGCCTACCTCTTGAGCAAGAACGGAAAACATCGGTATCCCCTACGATCCCTACTGATTCAGCGCCTGGAAGGTCTCGCCGATGGCGGACGCGGCGCCGTTCGTGACGTCGAAGATGAGGCTCGGAACAAACCCGAGGACCACGATCAGGATCAGCATCGGAACCCAGGCGACCCATTCGGTCGGGACGACGTCGTGGATGTGGGGGTCGTTCTCGAACTCCTCGGACGGGGTGCCGAAGGCGGTGCGCTGGAGGAGCCAGAGCAGGTAGGCGGCGGCCAGGACCGTACCGATGGCGGCAACCACCATGTAGACCCGGAACAGCGAGTCCGAGAGTCCGGGGGCAGGGTCGTAGGCGGCCAGGATGGCCGGGAACTCACCCCAGAATCCGGCCAGGCCCGGCAGGCCGAGGGACGCCATGGTGGTGATACCCAGGATCCAGCCCATCTTGGGGGCCTGGACCAGCAGGCCACCGAGGCGCTTGATCTCCAGCGTGTGATACCGCTCCTTCACCGAGCCGGCAACAAAGAACAACATGCCGGTGATCAGGCCGTGAGCCACCATGCCGAAGATGGCGGCGTTGATGCCGAAGTCCGTCAGCGTGGCGATGCCCAGCATCACGTAGCCCATGTGGGCCACCGAGCTGAAGGCGATGAGCCGCTTCATGTCGGTCTGGGCCAGGCACCCGAGGGCGCCGTAGATGATGCCGATGACGGCGAGGAGGCCGATCCACGGGGCCCACTCGACCGCCGCCTCCGGCAGGATCGGCAGGGCGATACGAATGAACCCGTAGGTCCCCAGCTTCAGGAGCACTGCGGCCAGGATGACCGAACCCTGGGTTGGGGCCTGGGTGTGGGCGTCTGGCAACCAGGTGTGGAACGGGAACATCGGCACCTTGATGCCGAAACCCATGAACATGCCACCGAAGATCAGCACCTGGGTTCGCAGCGGGATGTCCCCGGCGGCGACCAGCTCGGCCAGGCCGACGATGCTGAACGTCTCGGAACCGGTTGTCCAGTACAGGGCGAGGAAGCTGACCAGCATCAGGGCCGAACCGAACAGGGTGTAGAGGAAGAACTTGATGGCCGCGTACAGCCGCTGCTCGCCGCCCCAGACGCCGATCATGAAGTACATCGGCAGGAGGACAACCTCGAAGAACACAAAGAAGAGGACCAGGTCCCGGGCGACGAACGTGCCGAGCATGCCGGTGTGGAGCACCAGCATCAGCATCAGGAACGCCTTTGCGTTACCCGGCGCCGGGATGTGGTTCCAGCTGTAGATGATGACCAGGGGGGTGACCAGCAGCGTCAGGGCCACCAGCGGCAGAGACATGCCGTCGAGGCCGATGCTGTAGTCGGCGTTTATGACCGCGATCCACTCCTGATCCTGGGTGAACTGCATGACCCCGGACATGTCGTAGTCGAAGTTGATCAGCAGCAGCGCACCGACCACCGCGGACGCCACGCCGGCGGCCAGGGCGATCGTTTTGTGGAGCTCCTCTTCCTTCTCGGGAACCAGCATCATGATCAGCACCCCGACGAGCGGGATGAAGACCATGGCCGTGATGCCCCAGGTGTCTAGAAAGTCTTGCATGACCGATCCTTGTATCTGACGAACTGCTGCGGTGAGGTGTTGCGGGGTGACTGGTGGAACGAACTAGGCGGCGAAGATGAACACGGTGACCAGGAGCACCGCGGCGCCGAACATCAGCGCGGCGTACTCCCGAACCTGGCCGGTCTGCATCCTGCGGAGGAACTGGCCGGACTCCGAGGCGCCCCGGCCGGAGGCGTTGACCGCTCCGTCGACGACCCCCTGGTCGATGTAGCGGTAGATGAGCCGACCGAACAGGACCGAGATCCTGCCCGCCGTGTTGACCACGCCGTCCAGCACGTTCTGGTTGAACCAGTTGGCCGCACGGGCGACCGGGCCCTTCGTGCCGCCGGCGATGACGCCGGTGTAGAGGTGGTCCAGGTAGTACTTCTCTTCGAGGAACCGGTGGCCGGCCGCCAGCAGACCGCTGCGGGAGGCCGGGCCGTCGGTGTACTCGGTGGCCTTCGGGTCCTTGGCGTACAGCGCCGAGTAGTAGCGCCAGACGATGCCGCCGGCCAGCAGACCGAGGCCGGTGGCGATGATGGCCAGGTTGAGGCTTGGTTTTGCGTGGGTGAACGCCGACTCGGCGACGCCGCCGCTATACCCGACAAACGACGGGATGGCCGCAGGCTCAACCCAGTCCTCGAACTTGTGGGCCCAGGTCTCCGGCAGGCCGACGGCCTTCACGAATCCGCTTGGCATGTTGAGGAAACCGACAACAACGGCCATGAAGGCGAGGATGATCAGTGGGGTGGTGATCCGTGCGCCGTTCTCGTGCGGGTTCTCGTGGCCCCGGTACTCACCGAAGAACGTGAGGTAGATGACCCGGGTCATGTAGGCCGCGGTCAGCGCCGCGGTGATCATGCCGAAGATGAAGGGGATGGTGAACGTGCCATTGCCCTCGGTACCGGGGAACACGCCGGCCCCGACCAGAATCTCGTCCTTTGACCAGAACCCGGCCAGCGGGGGAATGCCGGCCAACGCCGCGGTGCCGATCATGAACGTCCAGAACGTCTTTGGCATGTACTTGCGGAGGCCGCCCATGTCCGCCTTCATGTCAAAGCTGTGGTGGCAGGCGTGGCTGACCGAACCGGCACCGAGGAACAGGCAGGCCTTGAAGAAGGCGTGGGTGAAGAGGTGGAACATGCCGGCGGTGTAGGCGCCGACGCCGAGCGCCAGGACCATGTACCCCAGCTGGGAGACCGTCGAATAGGCCAGGACCTTCTTGATGTCCCGCTGGACAAACGCCAGCAGGCCGCCGCCGACGGTGGTGAGCCCGCCGATGAACGCCATGGCGTTGAGCGTGCCGCCGGAGATGCCGAACCCGACGTAGAAGACCGGGTAGAGCCGGCCGATCATGTAGACCCCGGCGACCACCATGGTGGCGGCGTGGATCAGGGCCGAGACCGGCGTCGGACCGGCCATGGCGTCGGGTAGCCACGTGTGGAGGATGAACTGACCGGACTTCGACATGACCGCGGCCATCAGGCACAGCCCGGCAACCA
>JBCCGJ010000391.1:0-5477 GCA_039029335.1 Actinomycetota bacterium
CCACCCCACCACCATCGAACGGTACGACCTCTGGAGTGAAGCCGGCCCCACCGTCCTCTACGACGACTCCAAGCCGTGGCAGGAGCCGATCACCGTCATCGGCGAGGCGCTCGGTGCCGAGGACATCGCCGCGGAGCGCACAGCGGCACTCGAAGCGGAGATCGAACGCGTCGCGGCCGAGATCGACGCCGCCTTCGACACGCCGCCGACAGTTTCGATCATCGGCAATCTTGGCGGTGGCTCACCCTTTGCGCTGCCCGACAGCTTGAGCGCAAGCGCTGCGCTGTTGGCCGAACTTGGACTGGAACGTCCGGAGGCTCAGCAGGCCGAGGTGGATCCCGCCCTTCCGTTCATCTTCTTCTCCGAGGAGACCCTCCTCGATCACGACGCCGACTACGTCTTCGCTCTTGCCGACGGCGGGTTCTACGGCGACGGCATCAGCGACCTCCCGCTGGCCTCGAGCCTCACCGGGACCACGGTAAACATCTCCGGCGAGTTCTGGTTCGCATCGTTCCCGTTTGCGGTCTCCTGGATGCTGGCCGATCTGGAGTCCGTGCTCCTCGGTGACGGTGAGGTCCGGACCGGCGCCGATGTGCTCGACCACTGGAACGCCTACACGAGCGGGCCGTGACCGAGACCAACACCGACGTCCTCCCCGGACACGAGGAGGATCGCGCTGACGGCTCACCACCGGTCGACGACGACGTCGCCGATGAGGAACCCGGACTGTGGACGATCATCTCGCCGGTCAATCGCGAGATCCGTGGGGCGATGGCACTGTCGCTTCTCAGCCTTGTCGCGTGGCTGGTGGCGATCGTCTTTTTCCTACCCGTCGGCCGCGAGCTCACGTCCGACGCGCCGGACAACACGCGCCTGTGGACGCTGATCCTCGTTCTTCTCGGGTTTGTGGTTGCGTCGTTCCTGCTGCGCGTCTTCTCGTTCCGGCTCTCGCACCTTGGGGCTTTCCGGCTGGAACAAATCCTTCGCACGGAGCTCACCGATCACCTGGCCAGGGTGCCGCTGGGTTATGTCGTCACGGCCGGATCCGGCGCGTTGAAGAAGATCGTGCTCGACGACGTCCGGGCCCTGCACGCATTCGTCGCCGACGGTACGCCTCTGTTCGCCCGGGCCATCGGTGCCCCGGTGCTGGGCATCATCGTGATGTTCGTTCTCGACTGGCGATTGGCGCTGATCTCACTGGCCGTCTTCCCGGTCGGGATGGTCGGCATGGCCTTGGCGCTGCGTGACCATGAGACCGCTCGAAGAGAGGTCGACGACGCAACCGAGCGCATCAACGGCGTGGTCAACGAGTACGTGCAGGGCATGCACGTCGTGCGCACCTTCGACGACGGATCCGGGTCCTTCGAGCGCTACCTGCTGGCCCTCGACAACACGACACAGAAGCTGAAGAGCTGGACCGACCGGACCAGGGGCGGGGTCTTCGTGGCTCGCACGCTCTTCGCCGCACTGCCGACGGTGTTGGTACTGCTGGCGGTCGGGATCCCGCTGTATCGCAACGGCTCGGTCGAGCTGCCGATGCTTGCCATGTTCCTGGTGTTGGGCCCGACGGTCACCGAATCGATCCTGCCGATCGTGTGGCTGCAGCAGTTCATCCAGAACGCCGGCGCGGCGGTGAAGCGGTTCGGTCGTCTTCATGCGATCGAGCCGATGCCCGAGGCCAGTCCGGGCACGCCCCCGCGCGACGCATCGGTGGAGTTCCGCAACGTTTCGTTCCGCTACGACGGTCGCGACGACAACGCCCTGAGCGACGTCAACATCACGATTCCCGCCGGCACCGTCACCGCCCTCGTCGGCCGTTCGGGTGCCGGAAAGAGCACGGTGGCGCAGCTCATTCCCCGCTTCTGGGACGTTGACGCCGGCGAGATCCTCATCGGTGGTGTCGACGTTCGTGACATGACATCCGATCAGCTGATGTCGTCCGTCTCGTTTGTCTTCCAGACACCATTCCTGCTCAGCGACACGATCGCAGCCAACATCAGACTCGGCAGGCCGGACGCGACGGATGCGGAGGTCGTTGCGGCAGCCACCGCCGCCCAGGCTCACGAGTTCATTCTTGACGAGTTGCCCAACGGGTACGACGCGGTCGTCGGTGAGCGCGGGTCGAGCCTGTCCGGCGGGCAGCGCCAACGCATCACGATCGCCCGGGCGATCCTGCAGGACAGCCCGATCATCGTGCTCGACGAAGCGACGGCGTTCGCCGACCCCGACAACGAGGCCAAGATCCATCGAGCGCTGGCCGAACTGGCCCGGGGCAGGACCCTGATCGTGGTCGCCCACCGCCTGTCCACGATTACCGACGCGCACCAGATCGTCGTTCTCGACGACGGACGCATTGTCGAGTCCGGTACACATCAGCAGCTCGTCACCGGCGGCGGTGACTACGCACGCCTGTGGTCCCACTTCAACGAAGCCCAGGGTTGGGGCCTGCGCACCAACCGCAGCGCCGTCCCCGACCCTTCGACACCGGACTCCTGAGGGAACAAGATGCTCGAGACCTACCGCATTCTCATCGAAGCGTCCGGCTCCCGAGCGCCGCTGATGCGTCGCTCGTTGATGTACTCGCTGCTTGGATCGATTGCCCAAGGTGTTGCGTACGCACTGTTGTTCCCCCTGTTCAACGCCCTCGCCGATTCCTCCGACGACGTGTGGTTGTACCTGGCGGCGATCGCCGCACTGATCGTGGTGGACGCGCTGCTGCGCCTCGGCGAGACGGGAGAGTTCGTGCGTATCAACGTCGAGGTCCCCCATGAGACCCGCGAGAAACTGGGCGAACAGCTCAAGCGCATGCCGCTCGAGCAGCTGTCGCGCCGCCAGACCGGCGATCTCAACCATGTGCTGACCGGCAACGTCAACGACGTCGTGGCGATCGCCGGCGGGACCTTCGCCATCGTCGTCAACATCATCGTGGCCCCGGCCGTGACGGTTGTTGCGATGCTGTTCATCGACTGGCGGTTGGCGGCGGTCATGGCCGTGCTGTTCCCGCTGGCATTGCCGCTGTACCGGCTCATACGGGCCCAGGGTGCCCGGGACAACCGGATCAGCACGGAGGCTCACGCCGAAACAGCGTCACACCTGGTCGAGTACATCCAGGGTCTCCCGGTCCTGCGTGCGACTCGCCAGGTCGGGGCGCGATCCGACCGCCTGCAGTCGTCGCTCGCCCGCCTGCGACACGCGCAGGTGAGAGGTCTCAAGCTCGGCACCATCCCGGCGATCGGGATGGCCGCCGTTGTGCAGATCGGCATCGTCGGCATCACCGCCCTGGCCGTCCGGTTCGCCCTCGACGACGATCTTGCCGTCCCGACGGTTCTGGCGCTCATCATCGTCACAGTTCGGTTCAGTGAGCCGTTGTCGCTCTTCGCCCAGATGTCGGTGATGTTCGACTTCATGCAGGCCGCCGTGGATCGCATCGCCGATGTCCTCGGCGTCGAGCCGTTGCCGATTGCGGCCGGCTCGGGCCCTCCGCAGGGCAGCGAGGTCCAGTTCCGCGATGTCACGTTCGTCTACGACCGGACCGATGAGCTGGTGCTCCGCGACGTGTCCTTTGTCGTGCCGGAGCGGAGCCTCACGGCGCTGGTCGGCACGTCCGGCAGCGGCAAAACCACGATCACCCGGCTTCTCACCCGGTTCGCCGACCCGCAGCAGGGATCGGTGACGGTAGGCGGCGTCGACATTCGGACCCTCCCCCAGGAAGAGCTCATGGCCCGGTTCTCCGTGGTCTTCCAGGACGTCTATCTGTTCGACGATTCAATCGGCGAGAACATTCGCTTGGCCAAACGCAACGCCACAACCGAGGAGGTCATCGCCGCGGCTCGGGCCGCCAATTGCCACGACTTCATCATGGCGCTGCCCAACGGCTATGACACCGGCGTTGGTGAGATCGGTGGTGCGCTTTCCGGCGGTGAACGTCAGCGCATCTCGATCGCCCGGGCCATCCTCAAAGACGCACCGATCGTCATCCTCGACGAGCCGACCTCTGCGCTCGACACCCAGAGCGAGGTCGCCGTGCAACGAGCGATCGACACGCTCGTCGCCGACAAAACCGTGGTTGTGATCGCCCACCGGCTCTCCACGATCGTTGCGGCCGACAACATCATGGTGCTGGAGGACGGCCGGGTCGTTGAGGAGGGGGACCATGAAACCCTGCTCGCCGGCGGCGGTCGATACGCCGAGATGTGGACCGCACAACGAGCGGAACGCCACTGGCAGATCCCCGTCTCCTGAGCCTGTCCCATCCCGGCAACAAAGGACCCAATGATCTCTCCTCGCCCACGAAACCGAACACACGCCCGGCTCCTGGCCGGCATCTTCGTTCCGGTGATGGTCGTCAGCGGCTGTACCGACCGCGGCGAACGCGACGCAGCCGCCACGTCACCGGCGGAACTCGTCGTCGTCGCCAGCGACATAGCGTTCGATTCGGCCGGCTACACCGTTGCAGCGGGCGACGTGGCGGTCACGCTCGAACAGGCCGGTTTCCTCCCGCACACGCTGGTGATCGAAGACCAGGACGGTCAAGAGCTCGACTTCCTACTCATGGTCGGAACCGACGCATCAGAGGACACCGCCACCATCGAGCTGGCCCCCGGGACCTACGTGCTCTTCTGCGAGATCGCCGGCCACCGGGCCGCCGGCCAGGAAGCAACCCTGACCGTGGAGTGACCCGGCCAACCGATTCTCCACCGGAGCTCAACCAGCGTGTGCGACGGTTCGAGTCATTCGTTCGAGCAGGGAGACGGAGCTATGCCGATGCCCAACATCATGCGCACCGTGAACAAGAATGTCTTCAACCGGTGGGAGCTCTCCCGGGGCCGTCGACCGGTGCTGCGTCATGTCGGTCGCGTCTCCGGGCGATCGTTCGAGACTCCGCTTCAGCCACGCCCGGTCGACGGCGGGTATGTCTTCATTTTGATGTACGGAGCGGAGTCGTCTGACTGGGTCAAGAACGTGATGGTTGCCGGCGAGGCCACGTTGACCTTCGACGGCGCCGAGCATCGGTTGGTGAACCCGCGGATCGCGGTCGGAGACCACGGGTGGGCCCAGGTGCCGGACAGCGATGACCGCCCGCCGGGCTTCTTGAACGTGACGGAGATCCTGCGGATGGACTGTGCCACCGGATGCCCGCCGTCGTTGGCGGCCAAGACAACAAGTGACCAATCAGCGACCTAGCGGTATTGCCCCGGCAGGTTGTTGGCGCGGGTGATCGGTGGTTGGGCCGCCGGGTGGTGTCGGCGGAGTCGGGTCACGCCTGTGTGCTCTCGGCGGGAGCGTTCAAGAGGCACGTACACAGCGGTGATCCCATCGCAGGAGTAGCCGCCCACCTCTTCGGTACCGGCGATCCCCGATCTCCGAGGCCTCCGGACGGTACCCGACGCGTCGTGAACAGCGGGCGGTGCCGGGCTCGTCGGGCAGCAGCCGCAGGCTCGACCCGACCGCTCAGCAAGAGCCGTTGATCGCCGCTC
>JBCCGJ010000392.1:0-5469 GCA_039029335.1 Actinomycetota bacterium
CGAAGGAACCGCCGTTCCCCGTGGTTGACCAGCACCAGGTTCTCGCTGACCTGGAACTCACCGACGGCGCCGTCCTTCATGCGCTCCTCCGGCACATAGGCCAGACCGGCGGCCCGGGTTTTGGCCGGCGACGCCGTTGTGAGGTCCGCCCCGTCCAGCCCCACAGAACCGGCCTCGGCGGGGCGAAGCCCGGCGATCGTCTCGGCCAGCTCCCGCTGGCCGTTGCCGGACACCCCGGCGATCCCCAGGATCTCACCGCCGCGAACCTCGAGGTTGACGTCGGAGACCGCGACGGTGCCGCGATCACCACGAACGGTCACCCCGGTCAGGACCAGTCGGGGTTGCCCGACCTCCACCGGCGGTTTGTCCGGCGCCAGGACCACCTGGCGACCGACCATCATCTCCGCCAGCTTCTCCCGGCTGGTCTCCGCCGGAACGGTCTCTCCGGTGACGGCACCGTTTCGCAGAACGGTGATGCGATCGCTGAGGTCCATCACCTCCCGCAGCTTGTGGGAGATGAATACCAGCCCGCGACCCGCAGTGGTCATCTGTCGGAGTATCACAAAGAGCTGCTCGACCTCCTGCG
Organism: Actinomycetota bacterium; assembly: GCA_039029335.1. Classification (GTDB taxonomy): domain Bacteria; phylum Actinomycetota; class Acidimicrobiia; order Acidimicrobiales; family SZUA-35; genus JAHELU01. Next base: position 587 of record JBCCGJ010000392.1, read on the forward strand.
GGGTCAGCACCGCCGTCGGTTCGTCCAGCACCAGCAGCTCGGCGTTGCGGTAGAGGGCCTTGATGATTTCGACCCGCTGCCGCTCCCCCACCGACAGCTTCCACACCTCGACGGACGGATCGACCGCCAGGCCGTACTGATCGGAGATCTCCGACATCCTGGTGGAGACCTCGTCGAGGTTGGTCAGCGGGCCCCGACCGGACGACAGGCCGAGCGCCACGTTCTCGGCGACGGTCAGCGTGGGCACCAGCATGAAGTGCTGGTGGACCATGCCGATCCGCCGCTCGATGGCCTCAACGGGCGAGGAGATCGAAACCTCCTCGCCCCTGAGGAATATCTGACCCTCGTCCGGCTGGTAGAGGCCGAACAGGATCTTCATCAGCGTGCTCTTTCCCGCACCGTTCTCCCCGAGGAGGGTGTGGACCTCCCCGGCCCGGAGATCGAAGGTGACGTTGTCGTTCGCCACCACACCCGGGAATCGCTTGGTGATACCCCTCATTTCAAGCAGAGGGGCATCACCGGCGATCGCGGTCGCACCGGCGGACGAAGCTTCGACGTCCGGGGTGGGGTCTGATGCGGGGTTGGTCACGGTGATCTCCGGCCGACGGGTATCAGCCCAGCGGCTCGATCGAGCCGTCGATGATGGCGTCGATCGTGTCGATTGCGCCGTCCTTGATGTCCGAGTCGAGGTCGAAGCAGCCGTTGAACTCGATGACCAGGCCACCGTTGTCCAGGGTCAGCTCGTAGACCTCGCCGCCGAGGTTGCCGTCCTCGACCTGCTCGAAGATGTCATCGAGGACGACCTCCCAGTGATACACCTGCGACGCGACAACCAGGTCGGGGGCCTGCGACTCCTGGTTGGCCTGGGTGCCGAACCACGGGATGCCGTTGGCATCGGCGATCTGGATCGCACCGACCACGTGCTGGGCGGTACCGGTCAGGACGTCGGAACCGACGTCCAGATGGGCCTGGGCGGCCTCGGTGGCCAGTGCAACGTCACCGAAGGAGCCGGTGAACGTGATGTTCACCGAGGCGCCTTCGGCCTCGGCGCCTGCGGCAAAGCCCTGGACGTACAGTGACGCGTCTCCGGCGTCGATCGGGCCGACCATGCCGATCTGGCCGCTTTCGGACAGCTGGGCGGCGATGGTACCCATCACGTACGCACCCTGATCGGCGGCCGGGGTGTAGGCGTAGACGTTCTCCAGACCCTGGGTCTCGCTCGAGGTACCCCACACGAACGAGGTGTTGGGGAAGTCCGGTGCGATCTCGGCCAGCGAGCCGCCGAACTGGGTGCCGTGGGCGATGACCACGTCGACCCCGGAGTCGGCGTAGCCTCGGATGGCCTCGGCCGCCGCCTCGACCTGGAAGGTGCCGTCGGTGACCTGCGGGTCGATGCCGAGCGCCTCGACCGCGTCGACCATGCTCTGGGTGAAGGCCAGGTCGTCGCTGGCGCTGGGTGCCACGATGGCGACCGACAGATCGGTCACCGGCTCGGACGCCTGGTCGAAGGAGGTGTCGGTGCCACACTCGCTGGTTGCGACCGCGGCCTCGTCGTCGTCGCTGCCGCAGGCCGCGGCGACCAGCGCAAACCCTAGGAGCAGGGCAAGCAGGTATCTGACCCTTCGGGCGGATCCGGACGACCGGGTGGTGGTGGACGTTGTCGGTGTCATGGGTATGCCTTTCCTGATTTTGCTTCTCAGTTGGGTATTGCTGTGCGGCGTTGAGGAGGCTCGAGGTCAGTGCCTCGAGAACGGTCTTGTCAGTGCGGCGGGGGCCTGGATCCGGCCGGCGAGGAACACGAGGGCGACGATGGTCAGAACGGCCGGGGCCATGGCCGCCAGGTCCGACAGTTCCAGCGGGATGAGCTCGCGGGCCTTGAGCTGGAGGACGATGGCGGCGACCAGGCCGTAGAGCAGCGCACCGACCATCACGCCCCGGGGTCGCCAGGCACCGAAGTACACCAGGGCGACGGCGATGAACCCGAGGCCCTGGGTGAGATTCGGTTGGAAGATGCCGAGACCGAGGACCAGCGCCGCACCGGCCACGCCGGCGAATCCGTTGCCGATCAGGATCGCCTTGAATCGGACCCAGCCGACCGAAACGCCGAGGCTGTCGGCGGCTTCCGGGTTCTCTCCGACGGCCCGGACGTTGAGTCCGAACGTTGTCCTGGCCAGCAGCAGGGTCACGACCGGGACAAGCAGGAACGCCAGGTAGGTGCTGACCCGATGGTTGAAAAGGGCTTCGCCGAGGTGGGGAATGTCACCGAGAAGGGGGATCTTGACCTTCGGCAGGCTCTTGATCGGGGTCGGTGTCCCGACCAGCTCCTCGAACAGCAGATCGCTGAAGCCGAGGCCGAACAGGTAGATGCCGATGCCGCTGATTCCCTGCTCGGCCTGGAAGATGATGGTGATGACCGCGTACAGGACACCCATCACCAGCCCGATGGCCAGGCCGACCAGCATGCCGAGCAGCAGGCTTTCGGTCTCCAACACGGTCCAGTACGACCCGAAGGCGGCCAGCAGCATCACGCCGTCAACGCCGAGGTTGAGGACACCGCTTCTTTGACCGATTGTCTCGCCGAGGGCGGCCAGGAGGTACGGGGTGGCCAGCCGGACGCCGGCGGCGAACGTGGAGACCATGACCGAGAGGGTGAAGAGATCTCTCATTCCGCATCACCGGCCGTCAGCCGCCGCTCGGCCTCTCGGTCATCGAGCCAGCTCTCGACCCAGCTTCGAACCTTGCCGCTGCTCACCACGAACAGCACAACGATGCCGTTCAGGGCCACGGCCAGCGGCGACGGAATCTGTAGCACCCGCTGCAGGTTGTTCGCTCCGGTCAGCAGCGAACCGAAGAGGAACGCCGAGGGGATGGTCCACAGCGGATGCAGCGCACCGAACAGCGCCGCCACGATCCCGTTGAATCCCGCCGCGCTGGTGAAGCCGGCGGTTGAACCGTCCGTCACCATCCGCAGGCTCTCGCTGCCGAAGACCAGCACGGAACCGGCAAGCCCGGACAGCGATCCGCTGATCGCCATGGCGGTGACGATGCTCCGTTCCACGGAGATCCCGGAGGCTCTTGCCGCGTCCGGATTGTGCCCAACCGCCCGCAGTCGGAACCCGAGAGGGGTCCGCCACAGAATGATGTAGACGACGACGGCCGCAATCAGTGCGATGACAACACCGAGGTGGAGCCGGGTGCCGGACAGGATGGTCGGCAGGGCGGCGTTGTCGGTCAGCCGCTCGGTCTGGGGGATACGGCTGCCGTCCAGCTCCCGAGGGTCGATCATGGGACCGCGGAGCAGGTAGTTCATGACCTGGACGGCCACCAGGTTGAGCATGATCGTGCTGAGGATCTCGTTGACCGAGGCGTACGCCTTCAGCGCGCCGGGGATGGCACCCCAGAACGCACCGCCGACCATGCCGGCCACCAGGACCAACGGCAACAGCAGCACCTTGGGTGTGTCCGGGATGGCCAACGCCACGGCGGTGGCGAGCAGTGCGCCGATGACGATCTGCCCCTCGCCGCCGATGTTGATCACCCGTGACCGGAACGCAACGGTGATCCCGGCCCCGACAAGAAGCAGCGGTGTGGCCCGGACCGCGGTGACGGCAAGCCGTTCCCGGGTGCCGAATGCACCGTCGAGAATGGCGACAAGGCCGTCGATGGGGTTTGCCCCCAGAACCACGATCATGATGGCGCCGAACAGGAACGCCACCAGCGCTGCACCGAGAGGGACAATCGCTCCGAGGGATCGCCGGATCATGAACCGCCGGCCCGGAGTGGGCAGGACCTGTTGTTCTCCGCCGATGACACCGCCGGACCTCCCCGCCCGCAATCTACCTGACTGTCTATCCCAACGTTCAGATTTCCACGATGCCGCCGGGCGCTGGAAACCTGCTGTTCACAATGGCCGCCGTGTATCCAACAGACGACCCGGCGGGGGCACTACCGGCCACAAGCTAGCCGCGCCGGGCGGACAACGCTCGGATCTTGTGCGGTTTCCCGATCAACTCCGTTCGATGGCGTTGAGGTAGTTGTAAATCGTGATTCGGCTGACGCCCATGATCCGGGCGATGTCGTCAACCGCCCCCCGAAGGAGGAACGCACCCTGCTCCTCCATCATGCGGACGACCTGCTGTTTCTCGGCCCGCGTCCACTGGTCGGATGGTGATCCGATGTCCCGTTCGGCCGCCCGGACCATGGAAGCGAGGGCATCGTGGAGCGGGCTGATGTTGAGCGTCTTGGCATCCGAGCCGACGTGGATCCGTATCGACGTAGCGCCGGCGGCCATCGCATCACGGATCATGTCGGCCACCGCGCCGGCGATGGCATCTGGGTCACCAACCGAGACCGAGGCGAACGGGCCGAGATCGACGTCAAGGCCGTGGCGGTCGAACGCACCGAGCGCCGCCGTCACGTGCGTACCCGGTTCGCCCTCGGCGAACGGCTCAACGAGGAACTCTGCGGCCAGGGATGGGTTAGGATTGCCGGAGGACATATGCACCTACCGTAACGCCGGTGCCCTGGCCGGGCCAGCGACCTTTTGGCCGTGTTGCCGGTGGCGGCGAGGTTGCGGGTTGCGGCTTTTGTCCCTGGCGCCGGGCACCAACCGCCGACAAAAATAGGCACCATGCCCCTATCCACCCCTTTTACGATTTGTAAAGGTTCTGCTACGGTGATGCAGTGACTCGGCTTGTAGTTGAAGCAACGCGCCCCCGGCATCGGGACCCGACCCCCACCAGGACCCGGACCCGAACCAGGACCCGGACCCGAACCAGGACCAGCACGAGGCCATGACGGAGACGGCGGCCACCGGCGGCTCGCGGGGTCAGGGGCGGGTCCTGCGGGTTGCGGCCGCCCAGCTCGGTCCGATCGGTCGGGAC
>JBCCGJ010000393.1:0-5459 GCA_039029335.1 Actinomycetota bacterium
CCTGCCGCTTGACGTCGGCATCATCGTCCCCAGCCCGTCGAACGACCTGGCGTTCTCCCAGGCGATGGTCGACGCGCTTCGAGTCCTCAACGAGGAGCGCGGCGGGCTGACGCTGGACATCAGCGAGAACATGTTCGACGTTGACATGGCCCGGGAACGGGCCGCGGAGTACGCCAACGGCGGTTCGGACGTTGTCATTCTCCACGGCACCCAGTTCCTCCCGCTGGTGGAACCACTGGCCCAGGCGTCCCCTGACGTCGTCTTTGTCGTCGGCCCCGGCCCGTTCGAGACCGACCTCCCGAACGTCTTCGTCTACACGGTGGCCGCGGAGCAGGGGGCCTACGTGCTGGGTGACCTTGCGGCCAGCCTGTCCCAGACCGGAACCATCGGCATCGTCGGACCCGTGCCTGCGCCGGAGCCGCAGCGCTTTGTTGAGGGGTTCCGGCTCGGTGCGGAACAGCGCGGCGCCCAGGTCAACGCGCAGTACGTCGGTTCGTTCAACGACGTCGACGCGGCAAGCGCGCTGGCCGTCGATCAGGTGGCGGGAGGCGCCGACGTGTTGACCGGTACCGCCCAGCTGGTCGTCGGCCCGGTCGAGGTCGCCCGACAGGAGGGTCTGCTCTGGTTCGCCAACCAGGCGAATCAGACCTCGCTGGCTCCGGACAACGTGGTCGCGTCGCAGGTGTACCACTTTGAGGTTGCCATCCGGGAGATCCTGGCGGAGATCGACGCGAACGCACCGACCGGCGGATCGTTCCCGCTGACGCTGGGCAACGGCGGCATGCTGCTGGAGTTCAACCCCAACTTCCCGCTCAGCCGGGAGTTGCGTGAACGTGCGGATGAACTGCTCTTCGGGGTGACCGCAGGATCGATCACCGTCGAAGTCGAACTCGAGTAACAAGCCTGCCGCCCGTCGGCGGCCCGCCGGCGATCGTTAGAACTGCTCGGTGACCAGGAAGAACCAGATCGGCTGTTTGACCCCGTCGGCCTTCATGCGGTCCCGGGCGGCCAGGATTGCCGCCCCCGCTTCGGTCTTGGTCAGGAACCAGCGTGTCGCTTCAAACGCCTGTGGTGAATGATCGGAAAGGGCCATGGCCGCGGCTTCGTAGTAGCCGCGAATGTCCTGGGCCACCCTGGCCGGGATGCCGGGAATCCCCGCCTCCTTCCACGGTGTCCCTTCCGCAACGCGGATGAACGACTCGATCGCCGCCGGGATGTCGTCCGGGGCAACCACCCGGTGGGCACCGACCCGTCCCTCGGTTCTGGCCACCGTTCTGTCGTAGGCCGCACGCAGGCCACGGGCCTCGGCGATCGCCGGATGGGCGTCCGGATCGTCGATCGGCGGGATGGTGCAGGCCAACACCTGACCGTCGTCCTTGATGGCCTCGTCAAAGGCTTCGATCGTTGGTTCCGTGTGTTCCAGCAGGGAGAACGCGTGGTCGAGGACCCGCTGCTGGAACGCCGCGTCCGCGGGTCGGCCGAGCGGCCGGCCGAGTGGGAAGTCAACAAAGAGTCCCCGCGGCGGTGCCGTACTTCGCAGCTGCCCCTCGATGATGCCCAACGAGATGGTGGCGAGTCCCTCTTCTTCAAGCACATGGGCGAGCGTGCTCACGGCACGCGTGCAGAGCGGTCAAACCGGTGTCAACAGGACAACGTCGACGCCCGCATCCCGCAGCAGTTTGGCCCCCTCCGGCCCGGAGTCCAGGCGGATGCCAGCCACGTCGAACTGGTTGCCGGCGTAGGCGAGGTGGGTGTCGGACACCTTGCCGATCGCTCCCGCCTCCGCCATCTCCTGCAGCCGGTCGATCGGGAAGACCACGTTGTAGTCGATCCCGAACCCGGTCTGGTCAACGTCCTGGCTCCAGTGGCCGAGCACGTAGTCACGACGGTTGCCGTCCAGGACGCGGAAGCTGGTGTCCGCCGGTCCGAAGTCGGGTTGCTCCGGATGGTGCAGCGATGCGGACGTCAGGATGGCCACTGTTGCCTCGGCCAACGGTGGCGGTGTGGTGAACGCCTGCTGTTCGAACGTCGGCGCCTCAAGTGCATCAGCGCCGAGCTTGATGTCGTCTCCGGTTCGGGTCATGGACCGATGCTAGGCATCGCATGGCCGCCAACGGAAAACGACGGCGGCTGCGGTGGTCAGCCCACCCGGCCATCGACCGGCCCGGAGGCCAGGAGTCCGGCGATTGTCTCCGGCGGTCCCGGCCGGGCGAAGTGGTAACCCTGGGCGTAGTCGCAACCCAGCTCGGTGAGCATCCGGGCGGTTGCCTCGTCCTCAACCCCCTCTGCCACCACGTCCAGTTCCAGCGTGCGGGCCATGCCGATCGTTGCCGCGATGAGCCGCCTGCTCCGCTCGGACTGGCTGGCAGGCACAACAAAGGACCGGTCGATCTTCAGACCGGTGATCGGCAGCGAATGGATGTGGGCCAGCGACGAATAGCCGGTGCCGAAGTCGTACAGGTGGATCCGGACCCCGAGTTCGGCGATCCGCTGCAGGGCTGCGGCAACCTCGGTCTCGTGCTGGATCAACCAGCTCTCGGTTACCTCGATGGTCAACGTCTCGGGTTGCACCGTGAAGCCTTCAAGCGCCTGACTGACCCGGGACACCAACGTCGGTCCGATCGAACGGCCGGACACGTTCACCTGCAGGCCGAACGACGGATCGGTGCGCTGCCACCGCTCCAGCTCACCGAGTGCCTGGCTCATGATCAGATCGTCCAGACGATCGACAAGCGCGGCGTCTTCGGCGATGGCGATGAACCGGCTCGGGGCGATGAACCCCTGGTCGGAATGCTCCCACCTGGCCAGTGCCTCGCAGGACCGGATCGCCCGCGTCGGGAGGTCGACGATCGGTTGGAACACGGCGGTGATCTCGCCGTGGGTGATGGCTCGCTCAAGGTCGTCCGTCAGCGTCCGCCGTTCGCGGCGGTCGTCCCGCATCCGGCTGGCGAACCAGGTGACGCGGCCGGGGCCGAACTGGCGCCCCTCGTACATCGCCGCGTCCGCATCCTGGATCAGATCGTCGACGGTGGCCTTCGGCGTTCCGGGGACAACACCGATGCTGATCGAGATCCGGCACACGTGATCGCCGATCCGGATCGGTTGGGCGGCAACCGACCTGATCCGCTCGATCACCGAGACGGCGGCCTGCTGGTCCACGTCGGCCAGCAGCACGGCGAACTCGTCACCGCCGAGCCGGGCCACCAGATCGATCGACCGCAGTGACGACTGCAGTCGGGCGCCCAGTTCCTGAAGCACCCGGTCACCGACCCGATGTCCGTAGGCCTCGTTTACGGTCTTGAACCGGTCGATGTCGATGAACAGCAGCGCCACCCGACGTTTCGCCTGCAGCTCGGTGCTGCACCGGGCCCAGAAGGTCCGTCGATTCGCCAATCCGGTGAGCGGGTCGGCTGCCGCCTCCTCCGGCAGTCGCTCCGGAGCCGGCGCCACCCGCTCGAGCTCCTCCGCCCGTTGCCAGAGATCAGCCAGCTGCGCCGAGCAGTCCCGCTGGATGGTGATCAGGTCGACGGTTGCGTCGTGGGGGGCGAAGTCGTCGACCGATAATCCGAGTTCCTCGACGGTCGTTGTGGAGGTGAGCACCGGGGACCCGATGAAAACCGCCCGATTCTCGCCAACAAGCATCATCTGGCCCCGCAGTCGGGCGAAATGCTCAACGGCCTCCAGAACAAAGACCGCCCGCCGTTCTGCGACAAGGGTCTCCCGGTTCAGGTCGGCGATGGCCGGGTCGGCGATGGTGAAACAGTCGGCGAACGGCGTACCGGTCAGGTCCCGTCCGAGCCACCTGGCCAGAGAGTCGGCGACGGCCACAACCGTCGGCGACGGATGGAGATCGATCACCAGGTGGAAGGGAAAGAGGTCCGCGAAGAATCGGTCGACGTCTCCGCCGTGCTCCGATTGCCAGGGGTTTCCACCCCTCATCGGGTTCTCCACAACGCTGGTTCCTCCACAGTGACCGGCCCGAACGGGCCCGTTTCCTATCGGAGACTTTGCAGGGAGCATTAGTTCAGAACACCGCGGTCAGGATCCGGTCGAATTCGTCCGCCGCGGGGCCTGGTCTACGGTTTCGGTATGGACCCGTCTGCAGCGCTGGAGTACGTCAGGAACAACGATCGGGCGGTCATGTTGACCACCAGACGAAACGGGTCGCCGGCCATGGCGCCGGTCACGGTTGCCGTTGTCGACGAGCAGATCACCATGAGCACCCGGGAGACCGCCTACAAGGTCGGGCACCTTCGCCGGAATCCGGAGACCTCGCTCTGTGTGTTCCCGGAGAAGTGGTTGGGCCGCTGGGTTCAGATCAACTGCCGGGCCACCGTCGTCTCGCTGCCCGATGCGTTGGACACGCTGGTGGACTACTACCGGACGCTGCGGGGCGAACACCCCGACTGGGACGAGTACCGCCAGGCGATGGTTGACGACAAGCGATGCATCGTCCGATTCGAGATCCTCTCCGCCGGCCCGGACGTTGCGGGGTAGGAAGCTCCGTGATCGCCTGACTCCGTGGCGAACCATGCCGGTCTGCTGGACGGCGGTGGCCCGGTGCCGCTACAACTCTCATCGGCAGTAGACCTCGGCTCTCGGAAGGCAGACCATGGACGTCAGTGAGGCGGTACAGATCCGCAAGTCAACCAGGGACTTCCTCCCGGACCCGGTCGACTCCGGACTCATCCGGGACCTGCTGGACAGGGCCAGGCGGGCCCCGTCCGGGGGCAACCTGCAGCCGTGGCGGATCTGGGTGCTGAACGGTGACTCGATGGCGGCGTTCCGGACCCACATGGCGGAGGCGCCGAGCTCCCAGAGCATGGAGTACGACATCTATCCGCCCAAGCTGTGGGACCCGTACCGGACCAACCGCTACCAGGTCGGCGAGCAGATGTACGCCACCATCGGTGTCGGCCGAGACGACAAACCCGGTCGGCAGAAGCAGTTCGCCCGCAACATGGACTTCTTCGGTGCGCCGGCTGCGCTGTTCTGTTTTGTCGACCGAAACCTCGGCCCGCCCCAGTGGTCCGACCTCGGTATGTTCCTCCAGACGTTCATGCTGTTGGCCGAGGAGGCGGGGTACCAGACCTGCCCGCAGGAGGCGTGGGCCGCGGCTCACGAGCAGGTCAGAAGCTTCACCAACGCTCCCGAGGAGCTGATGCTGTTCTGCGGCATGGCCATCGGCAAGGCCAACACGGAGCACCCGATCAACTCGCTGGTGTCCGAGCGCCAGCCCGTCGAGGAGTTCGCCACCTTCGTCTGACCGGCTCGGCCGGCCTATCCGTCGAGCTGGTACATGTCGCGGATGGCGACCATTGCGCCGGCGACGATCTCGTCGTCGGTCAGCAGCTCCAAGCCGTCGGCGGCCGATGCCGCGTTAAAACCGAGGAGGATCGGCTCGCCGGTGACCTTCGCCAGGTTGAACCACTGGCTGAAGTGGCCCCGCTCCGGACCGA
>JBCCGJ010000394.1:0-5431 GCA_039029335.1 Actinomycetota bacterium
ACCTCATCTCGCCCTGCGAAGGGCACTGAGAGCATCGAGCCGTCGTCGCGGTAGGTCCAGGCGTGGTACGGGCCCTGGAAGCGCTGCGTGGTCCCGGGACCGTCAACGAGGAGGGTCCCGCGGTGGGCGCACAGGTTCGACAACGCCGCCAACTCCCCGGACCGGCTCCGCAACACGATCACCGGCTGACCGCCAACCAACGTGGTGAAGTAGTCGCCGGGCTCCAAAACCTGATCCTCGGTACCGACAAACACCCAACCGCCCTGCCAGACGCGACGCCTCTCGACCTCGAGCGCGTCAACGCTGCGATAGGCGATCGTAGGCAGCGCGCGGTCCGGCTGGATGGGGTACGCCGCTGCCGAAGACCGACCGGATGACGTGACCAGTGTGTCCATAGTGTTCATTATAGATACGGTCGTTGTTGAAATGAACACTTTGCTAGGATTTCCGGATGCCGGACCAGTCGCCACCCAGTCGAGCCTTCGTCCTTGGCCTCGCAGACGCCGACGGACACCTCGATGCCAACGCGCTGTTCGAACTCGGGGCCGCGGTTGGGCTTACGCAGACCACCATTCGCCTTGCGGTCCGACGCCTCGCCGACTCCGAGCTGGTTGTGACGGAGGGTCGGGGACGGCAGGCGACCATCAGCCTCACGCCGGCGGGACTCGCCCAACGGGCACCCGATCTCGGCTGGACCGCGCTCGCGTACCGCCACGACCGGCACGCCGTGCCATGGGCTCGACAGTGGCATCTGGTCTCCTTCTCGATACCCGAATCGGCGCGGGCGGGCCGCGATGCGCTCCGGGACTATCTGATCGAACTCATAGGTGCTCCGCTGGCAGGCGGCCTCTACGTCTCCCACTTCGACTGGGAACCGTGGGTACGAGCGGCTGCTGCGCACTATGACGTTGCCTCGCACGTGACGACCGCTCCGACGTACAGCCTCAACGTCGGCGGCGAGCGCGACCCGCGTGTCATCGCGGCACACCTCTGGCGGCTCACCGAGCTGCACGACGCCGTCGAGGCGTTCCTGACGCGGTGGGACGGAACCATTCGAGATGCACAGACAGACCTCGGCGACGCGGCCCGGGCCGTGTTTGCAATGAGCAATGAGTTCGAACAGATGATCCGGCGAGACCCCCTGCTTCCGCCGGAACTCGCACCGCAGGGCTGGCGGGGCGCCGAAGTCCGGAGCGTCTACCGTGACACGATCGAGGCACTTGCCGTCAGCCACCCGATCATCGCAAAGGCCAACGTCTTCTCGGCCTACCTGACCGCGATCGCTTCCGCGGAGACCATGGACGACTCCACCTTCAACGACTGGTTCTGGAACGAGACCAGACCAAAACCAACGTGAAGAAACGCCAGGCACGCCGACGAAGTGGAAATCCAAAGCGGGAGACGGAGGGTCCGGAACCGTTCAGTCGGCGATTCGTCTCCCTGCAACCGATCCCGCATCACGCGAACCCCTCCCCGGTCAACGCCCTGAACGTCAAACCAGACCCTGCTCGGCGGCCCGGAGCGCCTGGGCCATGATCGAGCCGAACTCGGCCGCCCGATCCGCACCGTGGAGCACCTCACGATGGTCGGCGACGAACTCCTCAAGCCCCATCCGCCCTTCGGCAAGGTCGAGGAAACCCTCGTAGGTCGTGCGCAGGATCACGTCGGGCTCGGCTCTCGACCAATCGCCGCCGGCAGGTTGGGAGCTCTCGTGCACGACGTCGACCTCCCCCGGCGTGATTCGGAGCAGCAGCGTGTCGTCATCGATCAGCAAACGGACGACAAGTGACGGTCGCCCCTCAACCGATCGGAGCATCATCGCCAACGGCAGGGCCACCGTCCGGAGGTTGCCCGGCTTGCGGGGATCCGGGTCGCGGTCGAGCCGGCCGCCGAAGCGCACCAACTCCCAGAGGAGCCGGTCGGTCGACCGGCCGAGCTCGGTGAGCGCATAGGCACCGGAGCGCCGCCCGTCGGCCTGGTCTTCTTCGAGACGCCGGAGCAGCCCCGCCTCCACCAACTCCGCCAGCCGCGAGGTCAGGAGGTTCGTTGCCATACCCAGGCCCTCTTGGAGCTGCTGGAACCGGGCAGGTCCGGCATGCAGATCGCGCAGTATCAGCAGCGACCAGCGATCGCCGACGGCATCGAGGGCCCGGGCCACCGGACACAGCAGCTGGTAGCGACGTTTACCGACCACATCCACATCTTACTTGAGAAACTAAAGCCATTGTCGTATAGTTAGCTTTAATTTATAAAGCTAACTAGTACGGAGAGAAACCCCGATGTCCAACCTCAACCCCCTCCTCGACCGCAACCGGGCCTTCGTCGGCAACGGCCACGAGGTCCTCAGTCCCCTCCCCAACCACCAACTGTTCATCGTCACGTGTATGGACGGCCGGGTCGATCCGGCCCACTTCCTCGGCGTCGGGCTGGGCGACGCGCTCGTAATCCGCAACGCCGGCGGTCGGGTGACCGACGAGGTGGTCGACGAAATCGTCTTCATCGCCACGGTGACGGAGACCATGCTCGGCGACGAGGCCCAACCCTTCGAGGTTGCCGTTGTCCACCACACCGGCTGCGGCACCGGCCTGCTGGCCGACGACGCGTTCCGGACCGCCTACGCCACCCGGCTCGGGGTCGACGAATCCGTCTTCCGCCATAAGGCGGTCACAGAACCGGAGGCCTCGGTACGGGCGGACGTTGAGCTACTCCGAACCTCCGCCGTGCTGCCCACGTCGGTGAGTGTGTCGGGCCACGTCTACGACCTCGACACCGGCGTGGTCGCCACCGTCGTAGCACCCTTGACGTCCACTCACGATGCTCCTCGATGAGCTTGACAAAAGAGATCCATGGCTGTCGTACGCTCCTGTGGATCTCCGTGGTCGTCGGCGTTCCCGTTGGGCACTCCTCCCGGTTGTTGGTCTTACCACGAACGAGCGCGCCAAAACGTCACGCCGGTCTTCGATCGGCGGTCGCTGCATGGCGCCGCTTGACCAGGATTAACCGGCTGTAGCATCGCACCGATGCGCCCCTCGAAGTCCCGCACACACCTCAGACTGTCCCGGCTGGTGATCGTCGTAACCGGCCTGCTCCTCATGGCGGCATGCGGTGGGGACCAGGAAGCCGAGCCGGCCGTGACGTCCACGTCCGATGTGGCGGCCGACGGGGAAACCAGCACGACCAGCACCGAACCGGACGCCACAACAACAACCGCGGCCGCCGGCGTGGTCTTTCCCCGGACGGTGGAGCACCAACTGGGCGAGTTCGAGCAGACCGAGCCGCCGACGCGCGTGTTCATCGCCGCCTCGGAGATCCTGGGGGAAGCGGCCATCTCCCTCGGCGTGACGCCCGTTGCCCGACTCGACTGGTTCGGCGGCGCTCCCGACCCGGTCGGCGATGAGTACGGCCTTGCGGCATTGGATCAGGTTGAGGTGCTCGGGCCGGTCTTTGTGCCGAACGCCGAACAGATCATCGGCGTTAATCCAGACCTCGTGTTCATCTTCGGCGGATTCCAGGACGCCGTACACGATCAGTTGAGCCCGCAGATCAACACGGTCGCGATCGACAGCGGTGCCGACTGGCCGGCAATCCTCATGGAGATGGCCGACGCCCTGGCAATCCCCGATCAGAGCGATGTGGTCCTCGCAGAGTACGACGCCCGACTCGAAGCGTTGGCTGCCGGCCCGATCGGTGCGGAGTACGCGGGAAAATCAGTCGCTTTTGTCACGCCGTTTGTGGCCTTCGAGCCTCGGCTCACCTCGCCGACCGGTCTCGTGGCAGATGCGTTCCGCATCGCTGGTATCGAGACCTGGGATTCCGCAGGCGGTGACATCGACGGAGAAGTCAACGAGGCCGAGGGCATCATTTCGTTCTCCAAGGAGCTGGCCGGGAGCATTACCGCGGATGCCGTGGTGATCGTTCTCGAGGGAGAAGGCGGGGACACCCCGACTCGGGAGGACTTCCTCGCCGACCCGGTCTGGTCATCGATCCCGGCGGTTGTTTCCGGGGACTTCGTGATCCTGACGAACAACATCACGGCCAATGCAGGGCCCATAAGCCACTACCTCTTTTTTGATGACCTGGAGCGAGCGCTGGCCGAGTCCGGCTGACCTGCCCGGACGCTCCTCGCCCGTGCTCGCCGGCTCGGGGCGGCGTACCGCAGAAGAAGGCCACGGTGTACTCCCTACGCAGTACGCGAGCTCCCGCTGCCTTGTTTAGGGTCGTCTCTCACGGAGGCCGCCCCGCAGTGACGTGGGCCGGCGATGGTCGAGCATGTGGCTGAAAGGAGACGTTTTGACCGAACACGCGTTGGCGGCAACCACTGCGGAGGGCCGCCAACTGTCCGGCTCACTCCTGCTTGTCGGTACGGCGGGTGTCATTGGCGGTGTTCTGCTTGCGATCGTCACGACGTTCGCCGCCGATGCCGTGAGCGGCCCGATACGGGTCGAGGCGTTCGGCGACCCGCTCGCCGAAATCGCCCTGTCGGATGTGATTCTCTACACGGCACTGGGGGGTGTCCTTGCCATGGCCGGCGCCCTCGGCGTTCGACGAATCCCGGCCGGCCTGTCGGCGTTTCTGGTCCTTTCGGTTCTGGTCCTGATCGGCGCCGGTGTGCTCTCCCTGGTCGCGGCCGAAACCACATCGGCCGGGCTGTGGTTGAACGTGATCCACCTGGCAGCGGCAGGCCCGATCGTCGCTGCACTCTCGCTGTGGCTGAAGGCGAAGTCGGCTTCGTCCTGAAGGACACCGCCGAGCAAACGACCGATGTCGGATGGCTGACCCGGTAGACCGCGGCGGACGAGTCGAGGACCCGGCTCTCTTGCGAGGTCAGGGTCGGTTCGTCGGAGATTTGAGACTCGAGAACGCCGCTGCGGTGACCTATGTGACATCCGACGTGAGCCACGCGTCGTTCGAGGTCATCGATGTCGACGTTGCGCTCGGTGCGCCTGGTGTTCTCGATGTTGTTACCGCGGCCGACCTCGCCGACGCCGGGCTTGGCCCGATGCCCGGTCACCCGAAGACGTTCCCTCGATCCGCGGCGCAGCCGGTCCTTGCCGATGGAGTCGCTCGATTTGTCGGCGAGCCCATCGCGGCGATCGTTGCGGAGACCCGAACGGCGGCGGCGGACGCGGCCGAGCTGGTCGAGATCGACTACTCCCCGCTCGACCCCGTGATCGGCTTCGGACCGGCGGAGGCCGATGGCACTCTCCTGTTTCCCGACCACGGGTCCAACCTGCTCTACACCAGCGAGTCCGCCGGGGCGGGGTTCGTGCCCGATGAGGTCGTTGTTGAGGCCACGCTGGTGAACCAGCGGGTCGCCCCCTGCCCGATCGAGGGTCGGACGGCGGCGGCATGGTGGGACGGCGATCGCCTCGTCCACCATGCGTCGTGCCAGGGGGTGCACCCTCAGCGATGGATGCTCAAGTCGTGGTAC
>JBCCGJ010000395.1:0-5430 GCA_039029335.1 Actinomycetota bacterium
AGCGTAGGACTTCGGGCGGGCCCACCGGGGGCTGCGGACGGTGGACGTGATCGCAGGCCTGGTTGCTGCGGCGTAGAGTCCGGCTATGGGCATCACCGTCGGCGGCGCAGCGCTGGCCGGAGCCGTGGCCGCACGTCACCGAGAGATCAACCGGCGGCTGAGCAACGTGGACGAGCGGGAGCTCCGGAGTCCGTCGCTGCTACCGGGGTGGGATCGGCTGACCATCGTGTGCCATCTCCGATTCGGCGCGGTCGCCACGGCTCGGATGACCGAGGATGCGGTCGCCGGACGGTCGACGTCGTTCTACCCGGACGGCCGAGCGGTACAGCGGCAGGCAACCCTCGAACCGGACCGGGGTGAGTCACACGCCGACGTGGTTCGCTCGCTCGCCGACCAGTCGACCCGGCTCGACGAGCTGTGGCGGACCTTGGACGACCGTCTGTGGCGGCTACCGGTCGAAGAACCCGAGGAGAATCCCGACCTCGGCAGGATCGACGTCTGGACGCTGGCCATCCTTCGGCTGACCGAAGTGGAGGTGCACGGCTCGGATCTCGATCTTGACCTGTCGCCGTGGAGCACGACGTTCGTCTCGGCAGCGCTGCCGATGCGCCTGGGATGGTTGCCGACCCGGCGCGCCAATCATCGTTCACCCGACCGGCTGGTCGCCGGCAGCTGGAACCTCGTCAGTACCGACGGCCCGTCCTTCCTGGTCCGCGCCCGAGGCAAAAGGGTGGCGGTGGACCAGGCCGCACCCGGCGCTGACGCCGACGCATCGATCATCGGAACAAGCCGTGAGCTGCTCTCCTTCATCCTGGGACGGACAGCACTCGATGACCTGGAGACCCGGGGCGATCAGGACCTGGCCGCATCGTTCCTCGCCGCGTTCCCACCGCCGTAGCACCGCCCGCCGTCAGCACGACGGGGCAGACCGTCACGCTGCCGTATACGGAGTGAAGCGTTGAATGGCGGTGACCGATACAAACCCGTGGCGCCGGAGGTTTCGCTCCGAGGCACTGCCACTGGCAGCGGTGGTGACGGCGAGGTCGCATCCCAACCGGCGGGCATGGCCCAGCCGGTAGCTGACCAGCGACGCTTGAACCCCGCGGCGGCGTTCGTCCGGCAGGGTTGACATGCCGCCGAGCATGGCAACACCAGCCCGCACCGTCATGCTTGCGCATCCCAGCGGCCGTGCGTCGGCCGGGTCGACGGCGATGACCATGTGCTCGTTCGGCAGGGCGTTCGCGGCCGCGGCGAACGCGTCTGACGCCCGCCGAGCATCCGCGGCGACATGCCCCCAACCCGCCGCGCTGACCTCCTGCCACCGCAGAAGATCGGCAGCCGACTCGACCGGCCGAATGCCGAGATCCTCCGTGGTCTGTACCGCTACCTCCATCGGCGCCCCCACTTCCGCTGCGTCCGCCGCCGCCTCGTCCGGCGAAGCGACAGCGGTCGATCTGATCAGACACGTGATGTCGGACTCCGGCCGGTGCACAAAGCCGCACTCCCGGATCCGCCGTACGTTGTCCGGCCGGGTCGCTTCGGTGACCTCGATCGCCGGAGTGACCCCGAGCGTTTCGCTCCGGGCCAGAAGGACGTCGAGATCGGCTCCGGTCACAGCGGCGCCACCTCCGACATTGACGGCCTGGTTGATGTACATCCCTCGACCCGCCAGGATCAACCACCCGTCGGCGAGCGGATGCACCTCACTCCGCCACTCCGGTTCCCTGGCCCGCAGCGACTGCGTGTGTGCAACGGCATTCACCGCCCGCGCCCGCAGGGCCCGACGGCCGCTGTCCTCCATGTGGACCATGATGGTCCGATCCAGGACGAGGGGCGACGGGTTTACGACCCGCCGCCCCTGGCCGGCGGTGTCAGCCGAAGCGGTTGACCAGGACGACTCGGCAGCTGGTCACGCTGTCACCGTTCTGGATCCACCAACTGGCATCGAGGGTCGCCCGCTCACCCGGCCGGATGTCGCGAATCCAACGGCTGCGCTCGTCCAGTCGGACCTCGCCCTCGTAGAACCCGACCATCACCTCATAGGTTGCGGTGTCCGGGGTGTTGTTGAGCAGCTCGCCGCTGGCCTGCCACCGTCCGAGTTCGCCCGGCTCACAGCCGTCGAACGACACCAGGTCGAGCTGGGGTGGGAACTCTTCATCTCCGGTTCTGGTGCCGATGCCGTTCAGTTCCGAATACTCGCACCCGGTGAGGGCCAGCATGGCGATCGCACCGACGAGCAGGACGTTGATCAACGATGATCTCATACCCTTCTGTCGAGACAACCCCGCAAATCGGTTCACGGCCCAAAATCGATCACCGGTCCGGAGGTCGGCAGCCATCGGCAGCACTAGCCTGAGGCGGTGAGCCACGGAGCGGACTCCTGCAGCACCGGCCGAGTGCCGGCGACCCCCACCCCATGACCAGCCGGGTCATCATCGACACCGACCCTGGGGTGGACGACGCCATGGCCATCCTGATGGCGCTGGCGTCGCCGGAGCTCGACATCGTCGGCCTCACCACCATCTTCGGAAACGCCCCCACCGACGTCACGACCGGGAACGCCCTCCGACTGCTGGAGGTTGCGGGCCGTGCGGACATCCCGGTCGTCGCAGGCCGGACCGACCCGATCGCCTCGGACTATCTGGGACCGGTCCCCCAGGTCCACGGCGAGGACGGCCTCGGCGATGGGGGTGTCGGCCCGTCGTCGGTCGAACCGTCCGGAGGGGACGCCGCCGCGTTTATGCACCAGACGGTCAGCGCCGCGCCGGGCGAGGTCACGATCCTCACGCTGGGGCCGCTGACCAACGTGGCTGACGCCCTGCAGCGATTCCCCGACCTCGCCGACCTGGTCGATCGGGTGGTGGTCATGGGCGGCAACGCACTGGTCCCGGGCAACGCGACCCCGGTGGCCGAAGCCAACATCAACAACGATCCCGAGGCCGCCGACCTGGTCTTCGGAGCCGGGTGGCCGGTGACGATGGTCGGGCTGGACGTCACCCATCAGGTGAATCTGACCGGCGCGGCCATCGATCGGATCACCGGTCACGACTCCGCCGGTTCGCGTCTGCTGGCCGCGGCCCTGCCGACGTACCGGAACTTCTTCGAGGCGACAAACGGCATCGACGGCATCTACGTTCACGACCCGTCGACCGTGGCCTACCTGGTGGAGCCCGAGGCGTTCACCACAAACGCCTGGCCGGTTCGGGTTGAGACCGAGAGCTTCAGCCGGGGCAAGACGTGGCCCAACCTCGGGGACACCGATGAGGCCGCGCCACCGGCGTGGCAGGGTCGACCCCTGGTCGACGTCTGCACCGGCGTGGACGCCGACCGGGTGCTGCAACTGGTCGAGGAGCGGCTCAGCTCCGTCTAGCAGGGCTCAACTCTGCGACCGGCAGCACCGCCGGGTTTCCCGGCACCCGTGACCTCGTCGGCCCCAACCGGCCGACGTGCTGACACTCACCGGACCACGGGTGCCGGGCGCTCCAAAGTGCAGGGCCCTACGGACCCCGCACTCGGAGAGAAGTTCATTCAGGGCGTCGAGCCGTTGACGCCGGGGCGATCATCGGGTCAGGAACAGCTGCAGTTCGAGAACGGCGGTGTCTTCGACGCTGACCACAATCGGAGCGCTCGGGGCGTCGATGTCGTAGTCGGACAGGGCCAACTCAAGCTGACCGAACACGACGATCACGCCGTTCTGGAGCTCGGCGGTGAGCGGAATCTCAACAGCCTGGGTCACCCCGTGGACGATGAGCTCGCCGGCAACCGTGAGCGAAACCTGCTCGCCGTCAGCAGGCACTCGGCCGAGATCGACCGGGCTGGTCAGCCGAAAGCCGGCGGTCGGGAACGCTTCGGTCTCGATCGCCTGGCTGCGCAGGGCACCGGTGCGAGCACCGGAGTCGGTGATCAGACCGGTCATGTCGACAACGAACTCGCCGCCGCCGACCACCGTGCCGTCGATGATGATCCGACCCGCCACGCCGGGGGTCCGGCCGACGACGGTCTTGTCTCCGATGCCGCTCAACACCTCATCGATGCGGAACCCGGCGAAGGTCGAAGAGCAGACGCCGGTAAGGCACTCTTCGCCGAACCGGCCGATGGAGGTATCGACCGCCCAGGTCCCGTCGATGCCGTCGAGGGACGACGCGGCACCTGCATCGGCCTCAGCGGCGGCCTCACTACGAGCCGCAGCCGCCTCGACCGAGTCGACCTCGGCCGGTGCGACCTCACGGATAAGGAAGTACCAGGCGCCGACTGCGATGAGAAGGACTGCCAGCGTCACGGCGGCGATCGCCGCCGAGCGGGTCTTGGATCCTCCGCCGCGGCCCGGCGATCCCGACGTGTTGTCGGCGGTGCCGGACCGATCGCCGCTGGACTGATCTCTGTTTGGTTGGTTCTCTGTGAGTGTCATGCCGCCCTGTACGAGCGGTCTCGCGGTTCGGTTCGCGAAAATACAGAAAAAGCCGGCGGAGTGGAATCACCGGATCGGCCGCGTCATCGCCAGACTGATCGTGGATCCGACCGTACGTCGCTCCGGCATCGGCCGTCAGCTCCTCGACCGGGCGGTGACCGACTGCCGCCGGCGAGGGCTTGTACCCATCCTCGATGTGCTTGATCGGTTCACGCCCGCCATGACGCTGTACGAGCGTGCCGGTTGGCGTCGGCTGGGCATGCTGGAACTGGAGTTGCCGGACGACGGTTGGATCCGGCTGCATGTCTACGTCGCACCCGACGCCTCCTATAGTCGGTCACCAACAGGGCACTGACCCGCGGAAGGAAAGGACAACGGCCGATGTCGGATGATTTCTCCGCCGAGGAAAAGGCGCGGATGATCGAGCACATGAATGACGATCACGACGATGCGTGCCTGCTGTACGCCCAGCACTATCTGGGGATCGACGCGGCGCAGTCAGCGGTGATGACCGGGATCACTCGGACGGCGATGACACTCGACGTCAACAAGAACGACGGAACCAGCGACACGGTGACCTACTCCTTCGAGCGTCCGCTGACCTCGGTCGAGGACGCCGCTCTCTTCCTCGCTCAGATGGTGTACAGCGTCCGGGGCGAGTAGCCCGGTCCCGCCGGCCGGCAACCCGGTCGCCGCAGCTCCGGCTCAGCTTCCGTAGTCCCAGGAGATCCGGCGCTCGATCGTCACCTCGATGTACGCCGATCCGGGACGGGCGGCCGTCGGCAGATCCTCTTCGGCGACGCCACGCTGCGCTGCACCCTTGCGCATGAGTTCCAGGACCGAGTCGGGGTCCCGACGGACCCTGGCCGTCCCCTGGACCATGGCGCCTTTGATGTCCGACATGGTCGAGCCGGACTCCACCATCAGCGAGACCTTCGGATTCTGCTCGATGTTTTTGATCTTGGTTGTTCCGTCAAGGCACCCGCAGTAGACCCGATCACCGTCGCGGAAGTAGCCGAGTG
>JBCCGJ010000396.1:0-5401 GCA_039029335.1 Actinomycetota bacterium
ATCGGCTTCATCACCCCGGAAAACATCGAGACCTATCAGGAGATCGCACCAACCGTCCCGATCGGCTTCGACGACTGGCAGCAGGGGCTTCTCGACATCGGTGCGATCTTCGACGACGTAGACACGGCGGAGGCCAAGATCGCGGAACTCGAAGGGTTGATCGCGGACTTCCCGTCTCGCGTACCTTTCGCCGAGGGTCGGTCGGTGTCGGTGGCACTCGGGTTTCCCGGGTTCGGGATCTACCAGTTGACAAACGCCTCGATCCTCGGTGGCCTGCTGGAGTCGGCCGGAGCCGCACCACTTCCGGAACCAACAAACGAGCAGGACCCGTCCGGGAATCAGCTCTCACTCGAGGAGATTGAGCAGATCGACGGTGAGGGTCTGATCCTCCTGAACTTCGAGGGCGCATCCGCCGGCGGTGGTGCCGATGCGGAGGAGTTCTGGGACTCCCAACCGCTGTTCCCCTCTCTGCCCTCGGTGGCCGAGGATCGGTACGTCTACTGGTCCGGCGGCGAGGCCTTCGCCAGCAACTTCATCAATGCGCTGACCATCCCCGTTCTCCTGGATGCGCTGGAGCGGACGCTGACCGAGTTCTTCGCGGAGTAGATCGCCAGTTCGGGCCATCAGGCTGACGGTCGTCCACCCGACCGCGTCGGCGGCCCCGAACTACGCTGGTGGCCGGGTCACCCGGTCGCCAGCGAGGGGGACGGCGATGACACACCCCACACGAGCGGTCACGAGCACCGGCAGGCGATGGTGGTTGGTGGCCGCCGTTGCGGCGGCACTCGTTGCCGCCGGGGTCGCCCTCGCCGTCGTTTTCGGCGGGCTCGGAGGCTCCGAGCCGCCGCCTGCAGCGGAAACCGCGGACGCAACGAACCCGGGGGAGGGGCGGGAGCGGATGATCGACGGGCTGGACAACGTCGCCCAGGCTCGATTCGCGCTTGGCCAGGTTTGGGCCGTCACCTCCGACCTCGCAAACAACTACTCCCAGGGGGAGGCCAATGCCCGGATCGTCCGCATCGACCCCGGGAGCGGCTCACAGACGTTGGTCATGGCCGACCTCGAGGTACAACCGCTCCTCCTCGAGAGCCACGGTCTGCTCTGGGCCAAGCTCGTCGACCGGATCGTGGGGTTCGACGGCAGCGGTGCGGAAGCCGTCACCGTGCCGTGGGCCGCAGACGGCGAGTTGATCGGCGGCGACGAGGCGCTGTGGGTCACCGACTTCCCCGGCGGCCGGGTGGCGGCCATCGACCCGACCCGGGGTGAGGTACGTGAGGTGATCGATACCGTCCGGTTCCCGGTCGCCCCGATCACCGCTTTCGGTCACGTCTGGTTGCCCAGCTCGACCGACGGCACCGTCGGCATCATCGACGAAGCAACCCTCGGCCGGTCGACCAACCGAATCGTTGCGGTCACCGACGGGCGCCAAAAGGACGTCACCGCAGTGCCCGCCGGCCCGACCGGCGACGAAGTCTGGGTCCGGGACTTCGACGGGGCCTATACCGCGATCAGTGCGGCGACGGGGCGCTTCGGTGAGCTCCGGCGGGTCACCTTCGACCGATCCATCAATCGGGTCATTCCGATCGACGACCGGCTGCTGCTCCTGCCAAGTTGGGGGCTCTCCGTGCTGGTCGCCGACCTGGCCACCGGGCGGACTCTGGCCGAACTGCGCCTCGACGCGATCCCGTTCCGTGCGGTGGTTGTCGACGGCCCGGCCGGCAGAGAGGCCTGGGTCTCCAGCGACGGCGGTTTCGAGGGCCTGTTCCACATCGATCTGGAGAGCCTGGAGATCGTCGAGCGGTTTGCGGTCGGGGAGAACAGTTCGACCACGACCGGTCCGACGCAACCGTTCCTGGTCGGCGACGAGGTCTGGATCCCGAACCGGGGTGACAACAAGGTGTTTGTCGTCGATCGAGCGTTCGGCCGGTGAGTTGTCTTTCCCGCTCGGCCAGCGTGACGGTCGGTTCGCGTCGGCGGGAGGCCGGGTCGGTTCAGACCGCTTCGGTGGTCTCGATCAAGAGTGCGAGGAACGCCACCGAGAACAGATGGTGCTTCCCGCCCCGCCACGGCACGCCCTGGGTCACCGCGTCCGGCTGGACCCGTTTGCGGAGCGAGAAACCCTCCAGCATCGCCGTCAGTGTTGTGGTGAGGTCGCGCATGGTGAACGGCTCACGGAACCGGCGCCCGAAACGTTCGAGCCCGCTCTTCAGGATTTCCTCTGCCTCCCAGGTCGACCGCTCGTAGGCATCGACCAGGCTCTTGGTGATCTCCTCGGGCCGATCGCTGGACATGGCGAAGAACCGCAGGCTGAGGAAGAAGTCCTCACGCTCCTGATAGACCTTCACGAACAGATCCCCGGCGTGCAGAACGTGTTCCTCGAACGGGAGCTGCCGCATCGCCAGCTCGATCGCCTCCTCTGCGATCGGTTCGAGGCTGGCGTACTGAATATTGTCCGCGACGTACACCGCCAACTCCTTGCGGAAGGCCGCCTGGTTGGCCCAGATCTGGTAACCGGCACCGGTGGTGTACCCGAGGGAGTCGAGCACAAGGGAGAGGCGCTCGTCACCAGGGTCCAGCTCGCCCGCCAGGTACATCTCATAGGCCCGCTGCAGGATGGCGGCACGGGTGGCCGACTTCGGCTGCCGGGTTCTGGTGGCGACGGCTTCAGACATGACACTCCAATTCCACTCGTAACAGCGTCTCGGACCGGATCTCCCACTTGGAAGGATACGAATACGGACCGCGCGAAACCGCTGACCGATGGTCGTAAAAATTACCACAATCGTCGATGGGCAGCGATTTTCCGCCCCAAATCGTGAAAGCGCTTTCAAGCACTTCGGGCTCCTTTCTGTCTCCCGAACCGTCGTCGGCCGCGGGCAACGTGACGTTCGTCGACCAGCGTGAAGCCGTCGGCTCGCTCAAGGTCTCCTGGAAATATGTAGTCGTTCGGGCAGGCGAGGTGGCGGGTTTCCATGCGGACCTTCCAGACCCGGTAGACACTTCCGGCGAGGCGATGTGGCCGCCGGAGCACCGCAAGGATGACCTGCCGGCCGCTGGTGGTCCGGTTGCCACGGTCGATGTCGCGCTGCGCCGCAGGGGTCGTTGAGGGGGTGACGTCCGAGGTCCCGGTGACCGTCTCCTCCGGCCGGTTGAGTTCCCGATGGAGCGCATCGGCCCGCAGTCGATCGGCCCGGTCCACGGAGCGGATCAGGAACGGCTGTGGCAGGATCACGTCGAACCCGGCGGTTCGATAGATCTGGACGACCGACTCGGCGCAGTGGACCTTGTGGATGCCGTCGCCGACAAATCCGACCTGGGCGGTTGCGACCGCGTCGAGCCATCGGTGGAGGCGCCTGCCGAACCGCTGTTGCCCGAAGAGTCCCTCCTCCGGATGCGGAATCGGTTCCGAAAGAAGACGGATGAACCCCAGGAACGTGGCCCCGATGGTGGGGTAGGGCGGAGCCCGCCGGAACAGTTCTCTGGCCGCCCGCTGGAGTTTGTCGACATCGATGGCGTTGGGTCGCAGTAGTCGGACGACATGCATCTTCGGGGTCCTGGTGAGGAAATCCGCGATGGTGGTTCGATAGATGCCCTCGTCATCCTCGTTGAGGGTGAGCGAGTAGTCGTAGGCCTCGGTCACCTCGTCGTCGTCGGTGATCACTGCGGCGTGGCTGAAGCGGCTGTTGCTTGCACGCTGGATCACCCGCGACACTCGATCCTGGGAGCCGATCAGCAGCAGATCGCCGATCTTGGCTTCGCGCCGAACCCACTTCACCACCGACTCCTTCCGGCCGACCACCCCCATCAACAAAATCATATATTGAGCTTGCTGTTTGAACCACCTAGCGTTTCCGGCATGGACCTCGATGCAGCGATCTTCAACGCACTGCGATGGGTCTCCGCAACACGTGTGGGAGATCGCCTCCTCGATCGTGCATTGGCCCCGTTCAACCACTTCAGCTCCCGGCGCTACATCGACCCGTACCCGCTCTATGACCGGGTGCGGGCGCTCGCCCCTGCGTACTGGCATAGGCGGGCCCGGATGTGGATCGTCACGGGATACGACGAAACACTGCAGGTGCTTCGAGGGCCGGTCTCGGTCGATCGGCGCAACATGGTCACCGGGCTCTCCCCGTACCGCCACATGGATCCGGCAAACGCCAACCTGATGTTGTCCAACATGCTGATGCAGGATCCGCCGGACCACACCAGGCTCCGCCGCACCGTCAACCGAGGCTTCACACCCCGGGCGGTGCGCGTCATGCAGGACCGGATCGACGCATCCGCCTCGTCGGTTGTGGCCGAGCTGGCGGCGGGCGGTCACGACCGGGCCATCGACATCGTCGCGGCAACCCGGGAACTGCCGGTCCGGATGATCTGCGATCTGCTCGGCGTACCGGAGGCCGACCGACCAAGGATGGTGGCCATCGCGGACGTGCTCTCACAGTTCGCCGATCCGGTCACCGGTTTCGACCCGGACGAGATGGATCGAGCGGTGACCGACCTGTCGCAACTCGTCGCCGGGTACGTGGCCGAGCGTTCGGACCCGGTCGACGTTCTGGTCGACAGTGCAGTTGATGTGCCGGTCGGTGCCGGGTCGGGTCGGGGTGCAGGCGGCACCGATCTGATCTCCGCGCTGCTCAAGCCGGAGGGGGAGGAGGGCGCCCTCGATCGTGATGAGGTGATCTCCATGGTCGGGCTGTTGCTCATCGCCGGACAGGAGACGACGTCCGGGTTGATCGGGAACGCGATCGTCGCCCTCGACCGGTTCCCGGAGCAGCGCCGGACGCTGTTGGAACTCGGGGACGACAGCCGACCGATCGAGGAACTGCTTCGCTACGACTCGCCGATCCAGGCCACCGACCGAACAATGGTCGAGGACCTGCGGATGGAAGACGGTACCCACCTTCGAGAGGGCGACGTCGTTGTGCTGTGCATCGGCGGGGCCAACCGGGATCCCCGCCAGTACGAACGACCGAACGAGCTACTCCTGGACCGCGACGACCCCCGGCCGCTGTCGTTCGGCCATGGTCCGCACCACTGTCTCGGTGCCGCCCTGGCCCGGCTCCAGTCCCGGGCCGTGCTGTCGGAGTTTGTCACCGCGTTCCCCGAGTACCGCGTCGATCGATCTGGCGTGGCCTGGAAACGCTCCACCACCCTTCGGGGTCCGGCCGCGGTTCCGGTTCTGCTCGACGGGTGACGTGATCGGACCCTGCATCCGAACCCGGACCGACCACACGCCAAGACCGCAAAAGGTTGTGTCCGGCTGTCGAAAACGCGATCGCCGTTCGTTGTTCGGGTAAGACCCGAGCAAAGGAAACACCGACATGACCAAAACCCGCACCCCCGACCAGGACGAACTGTGGGCCCTTGTCGCCACCGAGCGGCGGCGGTTGGCCGA
>JBCCGJ010000397.1:0-5401 GCA_039029335.1 Actinomycetota bacterium
ACCCGCAGAAGTGCTTCTCGATGAGCACGATCCGCAGCGACGGATCGAGCGTCGAGAGGTAGTACGCGGTCCACAGGCCACTGAATCCGCCACCGACGATGGCCACGTCGACGTCCCGATCGCCGTCAAGCGCCGGCCGCCAGCTTATCGAGCCGAGTTGATCGAGCCAGAGTGCAGTTGTTGTTGCGGTTCCGATGGATCGGTCGTGATCTTCGGACCCGCTGTGATCTTCGGATCGGTCGTGATCTTCGGACCGGTCGTGATCTTCGGACCGGTCGTGATCTTCGGACATAGTCGCCGAATTTACTGACCGGAACCGAATTCGTCGAACGTCTGGCAGATATTCATCGAAACCAGTAGCGTGTGGCCACCTGAACGACGAATGCCGCGGGCCCGGCCCGCCGGTACGTGTGAGGAGCTCCGATGGGGAAACAGCCGCCGATCCGAATTCTCGACCTTGCCGGTTCGCCGTCCGAGATGGGCGCCGCCCACGGTGCGGCCTACGCCGAGGAGATCCGCACCTACACCCGTGAGCGGATCGACCTGGTGGCGTCCGGCCGCTGGAGCGGTGGACCGCTCACCACCACCGAGGTGCTGGACATCGCAGAATCGATGCTGCCGGCCCACGAGGCGTTTGATGCAAACCTTCACGCCGAGATGTTGGCCCTGGCCGACGCCGCGGCGATCACCCCGGCAGAGGCGGTGGTGGTCGGCGGGTTCACCGACTTTGTCGACACCGTTCGGGCGGTGGTCGGCGGTACCCCGCCGGCCTCGGTTGTCGAGGACGACTGCACCGCGGTGATCGTCCCGGAGAACCGCGCCCCGGCCGGTGGTTTCTTCGGCCAGACCTGGGACATGCACGACACCGCGACCAAACACGTGCTCCTGCTGCGCATCGTTCCCGACGACGCGCCGCCGGCGATCATCTTCACCACGACCGGCTGCCTGGGGCAGATCGGCATGAACGCCGAGGGGGTCTGCGTTGGGATCAACAACCTGTCCGGCCTCGATGGGACCCGGGGCGTGGCCTGGACGTCGGTGGTCCGGGGCATGCTGAAGACGTCAACCGCCGACGAGGCCCTCCAGGTTCTGCTGGATGCCGACCTGGCCGGGGCTCACAGCTTCCTGATCTACGACCGGCACGGCGTTGGCCACAACGTCGAGGCCATGCCGTCGGTTCGGCCGGTGGTGACGTTGGACGACACGCCGATCGTGCACACCAACCACACGCTCGATCCCGAGGCGTCGAAGGTTCAGGCCGAACGTGACCCGATGATGAACGCAAGCTCCGTGGCCCGGTTGCGCATCGGTCGGGAGCTTCTGGCGGAAGGTCCGATCGACGAGGAGCGGCTGTTTGACCTCACCAGGGAGCCCACCGCCATCTGCCAGACCCCGGTTGAGCCGTTCCACATCGAGTCAAGCGGGGCGGCCGTCATGCGGCCCCGGTCTGGTGACTTCTGGGCCTGCTGGGGCCGCCCGGCGGAGAACGACTATCAGCACATCCCGTTCCCCGAGGTCGCAGGGTGAGCGATGTGGTTGCGCTCGGGCCGCGGTCCGGCCTGCAGTACGTGCGGATCGCCCCGTCGATGGCGGACGAGCTTGAGGCCTTGGAGCTGGCCTCGTTCCCCACCGCTGATCCGGCCGAGCTGTACAACCGCGACGAGCTTGTGGTGCTGGCCAACGAGTTCCCCGAGGGCGGTGTTGTGGGGTTCGACGGTGACGATCGGAACGTGCCGGTCGCGGCAGGGCTTGGCGTTCGGACCCACTTCGACTTCGACAACCCGCAGCACAACGTGAAGACGTTTTTCGCCGACGCCCCCAGCGAGTCCGGCGACGACCCGACCGGCCCGTGGTACTACGGGACCGACATCGTCGTCCGGCCGGAGTACCGCAGGCGGGGAATCGGCAAGGAGCTGTACGACCTCCGCAAGGGGATCTGCCGAACGTTGGACCTCGCCGGCATCGTGGCCGGCGGCGTGCTTCCCGGGTTCGCGGAACACAAGGACAACATGACCGCCGACGAGTACATCAACAAGGTCAAAGCCGGCGAGTTGTACGACCCGACGCTGACCTTTCAGCTGGAGAACGGGTTCGAGGCGCCGTGCGCCCTCGCCGACTACCTCAAGGATCCGGCGGTGGACAACTGGGCGTCGTTGATCGTCTGGCACAACCCTGACTACCGGTCCGACCAGGACGGCCGGGACAACAGAGCCGGCCACGGCGCCGGAAGCGGATCATGAGCGGCTCACACCCCAATATCGACGACATCGACCGGGAGATCATCCGGCTGCTCCAGGCCGACGGCAGAACCTCATACTCCCAGCTCGGTCGGGTGGTGGGATTGTCAGACGCCGCAGCGCGGCAGCGGGTCAACCGGCTCACCGCCGAAGGGGTCATCGACATTGTCGCCGTGACCGATCCGGTCAAGCTCGGTCTCGGCTTCCAGGCGCTGCTGGCCATAAAGGTCGGTGACGACGCCCGGAAGATCGCCGTCGAAGTCGGCGCATACGACGACAGCGTCTACGTGGTCATGACCGCAGGCCGGTACGACCTGATCGCCGAGGTCGTCAGCAGGGACAGTGATGCGTTCGTCGAACTGACCAACACCATCCGGACGCTCCCCGGCGTGGAGTCGGTGGAGATACTGCCGTACCTGGGCATCACAAAACAGACCTACGACTGGGGTGTCGGGTGAGCGGGATGCAGCACGGCCACGCGGACGATCCCGCCCGGGGCGCTGGGAACGGCTCCGGCGCCGGCGGGAGTGGCCTCATCACAAACGGTGCCGGCCTTCGAGCTCAACTACAGCGACGCCTTCACCGAGGCCAAGGGCTGATTCCCGAGGCGCCCAAGCTCAGCGAAATTTGGGCGCACAGCCCACAAGATTTGTAGCTGTGATGCCCAAATTTCGGCAGGGTGTGGCCGAGTCCTGCTGAAGTAGGGGTTGACTCTCCAGTCGCTGGAGGCCCGATGGTTACTCACATGCTGCTTCAGATCGGCGAGTTCGCCCGCCTCACCGGCCTCCCGGTTCGCACGGTCCGGTACTACGGAGACCTCGGCCTGCTGCCGCCGGCCGAGGTCGATCCGTCCTCGGGTTACCGGCGCTACCGGGTGGCCCAGGTGGAGCGGGCGAATCGGTTGATCGCGCTCAAGGAGACCGGCTTCTCGCTGGAGGAGATCGGCTTGATCCTCGACGACCAGCTGACCCCCGTCCAGTTCCGCGACCTTCTGGAACAAAAGGTCGCGGCGTTGCGGACGGAGGCCGAGCTGATCTCCGGGCAGCTGCAGCGGGCGCAGGCCCAGCTGGACCTACTGGCAAGACGAATGGAGCAACCAATGGCCGACGTGACCATCAAGACAACAGAACGAAAAACGATCGCCTACGTCCGAGACCAGATCGGCGGCACGGCCGAGATCGCCCCGATGTTTCCCAAGCTGTTCTCGGCGGTTGACCCCGAGGACGGCGTCGGCGTTGCCTGCAACATCTATCACTACTTCGCGGACGACGGCTCGTCCATCGATCTTGAGGCGGCCATCCCGGTGCCGGACGACTATGCCGCGGCGGCTCCCGCGGCCACCCGGGTCATCGAGCCGGTGCAGGTGGCGAGCCTCATGTTCCACGGTGCGTTCAACCGGCTGCACGAGGCCCACGCCGAGCTGCTGGCCTGGGTGGAGACCAATGGTTACACGGTGTCCGGCCCGGCGTACGAGTGGAACATCGTCTGCACCCCACCGGTCACCCAGGACAACGAGAGTTACATCACCGAGATCCAGGTCGAGGTCACCAAGACCGATTGACGCTCCCGCCGACCGGCATCTGCACCGAATCACCATCGGTTCCAACCCGATCGCTCCGCCGTGCTGGCTTACGGTCGGTCCCATGGACCGACATCGTTTCCTGGCCGGAGCGATCGGGTTGAGCGTTCCCGTGCTCAACCTGGTCCGCCGCCCATCTCCGTGGCCCTATGCCCTCGAAGATCTGGCCGCCATGCCGGAGGACAGCTGGGGTCGGGAGTTACACGACTTCCTGGCCGGCCGAGAGTTGGACTACCTGCCGAAGTATGAGGAGCATGACGCGTACCATGCACTGCTCGGCTACGGCACAACCGTGACCGAGGAGCTGAAGCTGCAGGCCTTCATGTTCGGGAACGGGAGCGCCACCGTTGCCGGTCGAGTGTTGTTGGCGCTGGGTGCGGTGGTGTTCCCGTCCAAGTGGCCGGTACTGCGTGGCGAGTATCGTCGCGGTCGGCGGTCATCGCCGCTGCGCCGGTTCCCAACGGCGGCGCTCATCCCGGAACCACTCGACGAGGTCCGGTTCAAGATGTGCATCGTCTAGCGGGGAGGCGGGCGGTTCGATGGCTGGCCGGTCTCTTCGGTGCGTTCATCGCCTTCACCGTCTACGCCGCCAATACCGACACGTACCATCCGGGGATCGCCCTCGTTCGATGGTTGCCCTACGGCGACAAGGCCGGTCACCTGGTGCTGTGGGGGCTACTCACCCTGCTGGTCAATCTGGCTGCGCCGGTCCGAGGCATTGGTGTCGGACGGATCGCCATTCCGGCCGGTTCGGCGGTGCTTTTGGCGGTCGTTGTCGTTGAGGAGGGCCAATGAGAGGGGAGAAGCCGCCCTATTAGCGCAGCGATTCAGAAAAGTTGATAGCGTGCGTATCAACTTTGCAACGGGGTTGTACACTTGAATCATGGCTGTTGACCCCAACAAGTGGACCATCAAGACGCAGGAGGCCGTGGCCAGCGCATTGGAGCGCGCCGGCGCGGACTCCCACCCCGAGGTCACCCCCGATCACCTGCTGCTTGCGCTGCTCAGCCAACAGGAAGGTGTTGTGCTCCCCCTGCTGACCAAGGTTGAGCGGCAGCCGTCCCAGCTACGGGCCGAGACCGAGAAGGCGTTGGCCGGCCAGTCAAAGGCCTATGGCACCGAACCCCGGCTGTCCCGCCAGAGCAATCGGGTCATCAACGACGCAGACTCGGTGCGGGCCGAACTGGGCGACGATTATCTCTCGACCGAGCATCTGCTGCTCGGCCTGGCCAACCCCGATCCCGGCGGCGCAACCGCGGCCCGGCTGGACCTCACCCGCGACCAGCTGCTCGCCGCGCTCGAAGAGGTGCGGGGCTCCCATCGGGTCACCAGCCAGAACCCCGAGGAGCAGTTCCAGGCACTGGAGAAGTACGGCGTCGACCTCACCGACTCCGCCCGCGCCGGCAAGCTGGACCCGGTGATCGGCCGCGACGACGAGATCCGTCGGGTCGTCCAGGTGCTCAGCCGCCGGACCAAGAACAACCCGGTCCTCATCGGCGAGCCCGGCGTCGGTAAGACCGCCATCGTCGAGGGCCTGGCCCAGCGGGTGGTCGAGGGTGACGTGCCCGAAAGCCTGCGCAATCGT
>JBCCGJ010000398.1:0-5401 GCA_039029335.1 Actinomycetota bacterium
GAAGTCCGGATCAGCCGGATTGTGCACCAGGTGATGGGCCCAGGACTCGGTGCCCGGATACATGGTGGTGAACCGGGTGTTGTCACCATCGACCCCGAAGCTGTTCTTGTGGACCTTGAACACGTGGTAGGCGTCCATGAAGTTCTCGACCAGCAGCTTCCAGTTGGTGGGCCAAACGTCGACGGTTGAGAAGATCGGCACGTAGTCGGCCATCCGGTACCGGCCGACAACGTCGGTCAGGCCACCCAGGTTGTCGGCGATGGGCGGCGGGTTGTCGGCCTGCGACACGAACACAAAACCCTCCCAGACCGCAACCGGTAGTCGACCGAGGGTGTGCCGGGCAGGGTCGAACGGTGTGCCGTCGGCCTCGGTCGACCGGTTCATGTAGGGACCGCCCAGCAGCCGGCCGTCCAAGCCGTAGGTCCAGGCGTGGTAGGGGCAGGTGATCCGGTTCACCGAGCCACAGCCCTCCAGGAGCGTGACGCCGCGATGGATGCAGACGTTGTCGAAGGCTCTGATCTCGTCGTCCCGACCCCGAACCACCAGTACGGAGCGACCGGTCGACGTGTCGCCGTCATCGCCGGCCGATCGGTTGGGCAGCGAGGCGGAGAACCAGTCACCGGGCTCCGCAACGTCGGCGGTCCGACCGACGCAGAGCCAGTCTGCGCCGAAGATGTTGTCCAGTTCGGCAGCCAGGACCTCCGGCGACCGGTACACCTCAAGCGGAAGCATCCTGGCCTGGTCGAACGGCAGCGACGCATGGTCGCCGAGCTCGCGAAGGAGAACGTCGGGAAGCACCTCTCCAGTGAACCGGATCGGGACGGTCGGCAGCCACTCGGCGTCCGGTCGAGCCACGCCCGGCTTCAACGACCGGCTCGCCATTCGCCGTACGGTCGCGGCGGCACCCGGCAGTTGTACCCGGCCCTCATCGGCAGCCGGGCACGGTCGATAGGATCGCTGACCGAAGGGAGGACCGGTGGATGTAGGCGTGGATCAACAGCCGATGCTGCAGCCGCTGCTGACGGCGGTGGACGATGTCTTGGCGACGGCGGCGATGGACCACGAGCTCGCGGAGCTCCACGCGATCGGCCGGTCGGTGACGGAGTCGGCGGGCGTCCAGGCGGTCGACCCGTCCTGCCCGCCGCTGCTGGCCGATCTGCTCGCCGAGGTGGAGACCGACCACCTGCACAGCCCCGACCGGCGGCTCGTCGAAGAATTGGTCACCCATGCATCACATCTCCGATGGCTCCATCCCTACCCCGACTACGACGAGCGGGACATCGTCGACTTTCGTGAGCGCTACTTCTACACCACCATCGTCGGCAGCCGGGACGACGGCACCGCACCGCTGTTCAGCGATCGGTTCAGCCTGTTCCTGACCGTGCAGGGACCGCAGGTCTTCTACCCCAGCCACGTTCACAAGGCGCCCGAGTTCTACCGCACCATCGCCGGGACCGGTGAGTGGCAGAAGGGTGGTGGCCCGTTCGCCGCCACCCCGCCCGGCCGATGGATCGTCCACCCGACCGGGACACGCCACGCCATGCGATCCCTGGACAACCCGATGGTCGCCCTGGCGGTCTGGACGAACGACCTCGACTCCGTCCCGGTGATCGTCCGGAACTAGCCGGTCAGCCCTCCGGTCCGCCCGGGGACCGATCCCGGCGGGCCACGTGCGGCGCGGAAGCTCGGCGATGCGGGCCGCGGAGGAAACGTCGTTCCACTTTCCGGGCTAGGCGCGGTAGCGTCCGGTCGGGGTCGTCCCGAAGAAGGGAACAGGGGGATTGGGACCATGATGTGCCGTCACTACGAGCTTGGAATGGATGGCGCCGACACCGCCTTCAGCGTCGATGCGTCCAACGTGACGTTTGGTGCCGGTTGCCTCTCGGAGGCGGGCGACGTCGCCAAAAGTCTTGGCATCAGCCGCATCGCCCTGTTCACCGACGAGGGCCTGGTCAGCGTGGGACACGTCCAGCGGGTCGTCGACTCGCTGAACGAGGCCGGCATCGACATTGCGACCTATGACACCGTTCGGGTCGAACCGACGGACGAGTCCTTCAAGGCGGCCACCAAGTTCGCGGTCGACGCTCGGGTCGACGGGTTCATCTCGGTAGGTGGCGGCTCCGTGATCGACACCGCAAAGGCGGCGAACCTGTACGCCAGCCACCCGGCCGACTTCCTGGCGTATGTGAACGCACCGATCGGGCTCGGGACGCCCGTTCCCGGCCCGCTGAAACCGCACATCGCCTGCCCGACCACCTCGGGTACCGGAAGCGAATGCACCGGTATTGCGGTGTTCGACCTGCTTGAGATGCGGGCCAAGACCGGCATTGCGTCCAAGATGATCCGGCCAACCCGGGCACTGATCGACCCGGACGTGACCATGACGCTGCCCCGGAACGTTGTGGCGTCAAGTGCGTTTGACGTGCTCAGCCATGCGCTTGAGTCCTACACCGCCCGCCCCTACACGCAGCGCCCCGCGCCGGCGACGCCGTCGTTGCGGCCGTCAAGCCAGGGGGCGAACCCCTGGAGCGACCTGGGCTGCGCCGAAGCCCTGCGGCTGCTCGGCCGGTACCTGGTCCGAGCGGTCAACGATGACACCGACGTGGAGGCCCGGCACCAGCTGATGTGGGCCGCCACCTTGGCCGGCATCGCCTTCGGGAACGCCGGATGCCACGCCCCGCACGGCATGTCCTACTCGGTGTCCGGGTTGTGTGAGCACTTCCAGCCGGACGGCTATCCGAGCGGAGCACCCATCGTGCCCCACGGCATGTCGGTGATCGTCAACTCACCGTCGGTCTTTCGGACCACCGCTGCGCAAACCCCGGAGAGACATCGTGACGGCGCGCGCTGGCTCGGGGCCGACACCGACGGTGCAGGGCCGGATGACACCGGCGATCTCCTGGCCGGGCGAATCATCGAGCTGATGCAGGCAACCGGCATGCCGAACGGCCTGAACGGCGTGGGCTACGAGGAGGCCGACATACCGGCCCTGGTCGCGGGCTCCATCAGCCAACGCCGCCTGCTGGACAACGCCCCGATCGACATAGACGAGTCGACGCTCACAGCGCTCTACAGCGGTGCGGTCAGCTACTGGTAGTCGAACGGCCGGGCATGGCGATCACCACTGGTTCCGGCGCGAGCGCACCACCGTCGGTGACCGGCAGGCGGAACAGCAGCAGCCGGGCCGTCAGCGTCAAGGCGATGCACACCACGATCGCCGCGGCGTACCCGTCGGTCCGATCGATCAACCAGCCGGCGGTCGGCGGGCCGATCAGCCCGCCAAGCCCCTGGGATGTGTAGAACAACCCCAGGACGGAGCCCAGTCCGACAACCCCGAACCGTTCCGCCATCACGATCGTGCTGAGGGCCACGAACCCGCCGTAGCCGATCCCCAGGACCAGCACGAAGACAACGAGCATGGCGTAACTGCCGCCGGCACCGAGCCAGATGACAAATCCCAGGCTGAGCAGCACAAAACAGAACCGGTACAGGCGGACCGACCCGATCCGCTCCACCGCCGTGCCGAACCCGATCCTGGCCAGGATGCTGGCCCCACCGAGCAGACCGACCAGGATTGCGGCGGCAACCGAGGACACACCCTGCTCCTCGGCGTACTGACCGACAAACACAAACGGCACAAAGAGGGCAAGGCCGGAACACAGTGCGGACAGGTGCATCCTTCGGAAGACGCCGGACCGGAACGCATCGCCGAAGCGGGCGGGTTGCGGGCCGGGTTGGCCGGGCGGGCGGTCGACCAGCAGCGTGCAGAGCCCCATGGCGGCCGCACCGACGACCGCCAGGATGACAAACGTGTCCCGCCAGCCGTACCGGTCGATCAGTGCGGCGGAGACCGGAGACATGACCAGCGTCCCGGCCCCGATCCCGGCGACGGCTATCCCGACCGCCGTCGCCCGGTACCGCTCGAACCAACCGCTGACCGCGGCCACCATCGGGATGTACCCGCAGGCCGCGGCGATGCCCATACCGGCGCCGTAGGTCAGGTACCCCAGCGCCAGCGAGTCGACCCGACTGGTGGCCAGCAGACCGACCAGCATGCCGACCGC
Organism: Actinomycetota bacterium; assembly: GCA_039029335.1. Taxonomy (GTDB): domain Bacteria; phylum Actinomycetota; class Acidimicrobiia; order Acidimicrobiales; family SZUA-35; genus JAHELU01. The sequence goes on from JBCCGJ010000398.1 coordinate 4,065, forward strand.
ACCGACCAGGAGCACCGGCCGGGGTCCCCACACGTCCGCCGCCCGCCCGGTGATGAGACTCAGCCAGAAGAACGCCCAGGTGGTGATGCCGAAGATGACCGCCGTCTCACCTCTGGCGGAGCCGAACTCCGCCGCCATGTCGGTGAAAAACGCCCCGAAGCTGTAGGTGACACCGAGGCTGAAGAACGACGAGAGGAACGTGGCGACAACAACCAGCCACGCCCGCCGGGAATCCATCCGGACCCGCTGCGCTACGCGGCGCCGACCAGCGCGGCCAGCGCCCGGTCGATCTCCACGTCGATGTTGAGCAGCGCGTGGCTGTACGTCTTGCCCTGGGCGTCGATGTGGAGGCTGAGCGTGCCACCACCGCCAAGGCATTCGTGCAACAGGAAGTTGACCGCGTCGATGTTCGGTACCTCGAACCGCTCAACGTCCCCAAAGGCGATACCGGTGAATGCCTCCTGGACCCGCTTGGCCGTCAGGTGCTCGACCAGCCACGGGTAGAGATCCGGGTGGCGGGCGATGACCCCGATGTTGCAGGTGTCGCCCTTGTCCCCGGACCGCCCGTGAGCCAGCGCCGCCAGCTTCACGGTGACCGTCTCGCCGGACAGGGTGGTGGCAACCTCCCGATTGTCCGAGGAATCGGCCGATTCAACCCGACCGATACCGGTCTGGCCCTCGAACGGCACGGTTGCCTCCACCCGGTCACCGCCGCCGATGACCGTCACCTCCGCCTGGCACAGATCCCGGGGGATCAGGCACGGCCAGTAGGCCACCACGTCCTGGACCGGGGGCCGGCCGCCGAACACACCAACGCCCGGCGGGCCGGACAGGACCATCGCCGGCACCATCTTGGAGAACTCCTGGATCTTCGAGCGATCCTGGTCCCGGACACCGAACCGGGCGATGACCTCATTGGCCTCCTGACTGGGCGACAGCGGACCCCAGGTTGCGGACGCACCAACCGCCTCGGTCAGCGTCGCTTCGTACTCGGGTAGCCGTTTCCACAGGATCTCACCGAACGCCTCGGCCTTCGCCGACGCGTCCGGTCCGCAGACCACCACCCCGCCGGACGATTTGTACCCGTCGCTGTAACTGAGCGACACCTTTAACAGATCGGTCGGCGCCGCCCCCCGGATGCCGGACACCCGGACCCGGTCCGGCCCGACCTGCTCCAGCTGGATGCTCCCGAAGTCCACCACGACGTCCGGGGTGAGATAGGCGCCGGGGTCCCCCATCTCGTAGACGAGTTGCTCGGTGACGGTTGCAACGTTGATCAGGCCGCCGGTGCCGTCGTGTTTTGTGACAACAAACGAGCCGTCCTCCGACATCTCGAC
>JBCCGJ010000399.1:0-5343 GCA_039029335.1 Actinomycetota bacterium
ACACCCGCTCAGTACACCCGCCGTCTTCTGACGGTCATGAATATACACGGTGATGTCGTTTTTGTGACGAAATCGTGGCGAAAATGCCGGGCGACGTCACATATGGTGGCCCGGTGAGAGCGGGGCTCGGCTAGTTCAGCGCGCCGCGCAGGTCGGCCAGGCCTCGATGGATGAGGCTTTTGGCCGTGCCGGTCGGGATGTCCATGGCCTCGGCGATCTCCGGCAGTGTGTGGCCGCCGTAGTACCGCAGCACCAATGCCCGACGCCGTTTCGGCGTCACCGATGAGAGCATGTCGGCCAGATAGTCCGACTCTGCCTCGGGACTGTGGCGGATGACCCGGTCGGCGTCCCGGCGGACCCGACGTTTGCGGAGCTCGTCGTAACAACCGTTGACCACGATGGTCCGGAGGTAACACGCGGGGTTGTCAAGGTCATCCCATCGAAGCCAGACCCGCTGCAGCGCCTCCTGGACGATCTCCTCCGCGGAGCACGGTTGGTCGACGATACCGATGGCCACCCGGACCATCGGCTGGTACCGCTCGCTATAGAACGCGTCAAAAGAGGAGTCATCGCCTGTGGCCTGTCGAGGTGCCTCGATGGTGGTCATAACGTTGAACTCCCTTCGGTGATTACGGTGAACCCGTCGACGTGGCGGATCGGTGAGCTTGGCGCCACGGGCCATGTACGGGCGGACGCTGACCCGTGGCAGGTTCCACTATGCAAGTGGCGGCGGAATTGATGAATAGGGGCCGGACCCCATAGTCCTCTGGGGGTGTGACGGAACCACAGCCGATCCCGTGCAGACCCGGTGCAGGCGGGTGTACCGAGGCCGCATGCCGGGTCGGGCCACGATCGAGTATCGTTGAGTCGTCTCATCCCGGGCCGATCGGCCGGTCGGCGCCGATGGGACGGTGAACGTGCGGGCCAGCGGCGTACCTGCAGTGTTCGTGCGGTGACAGCGGTGATTGCGGTTCCGGTCCGGCCGAGGTGTTCGGAGCCCACCTACGGAGCGTGTCTTGGCCGAGGGAGACCAGGGAAACGAGACGAACGGGGAGATCGACCCCGAGGTGACTTCGATGTTCCCCGCCGGCGGACTGCCGAACCTCTCCGGGGACGACGGCCCCTCTGACGCCGATTCCTGGGTTGCCCAGTGGAGCGGCCAGTTCGACGACGAGAGCGCCAAGCCGCCCCGCGATGAGCGGGACGCCACACAGATCGCGGCCTGGCAGAAATCTCAGGAGCGGGCCAGGCGCAGAGCGAAGCTGCGAGCCAACCAGCGCATGGCGGATGAGACCGTGACGCGGTATCGGCCCCGTCCGGACGAGATCCAGGCCACCACGCCGTTCCCCGTCGAACGGCGCCGTGATCAGAACACCGGGCGACGGCTGGTTGCGCTGAGCGCCGTTGTCCTTGCCGCCACGTTGGCCGCTGTGGGGTATGTCCTGGTCCTCTCCGACGTGACCGGCGGCGGAGACCCAGGAGACCAGCAGGCCGACGACGGCACCCCCAATCTGGACGCCCGCGCCGACCTCGGCCCGGTCGGGGTGCAGGAACTGGCCCGCTCGACCGTCCGACTTCTCGGCCTCGACGATAGGAACAATCCGGAGTGTGCCGGGTCAGGAGTCATCGTCGAATCGGACGGCACGATCCTCACCAACGCCCATGTGGTCACCAGAACCGAGTCCTGCCCATTTCGCACCATCGGCGTGGCGGTTGCCGACAGCAACACCTCGTCGGCCCGGCTGACCTATCGGGCGGAGCTGCTCGCCGTGGACGCCGAGCTGGATCTCGCCGTGCTACGGATCGCCGGTCCGCTTGACCCGGACGCCGGTTTGGCCATCCCGGACAGTTTCCCGGCGGCACCCCTCGGTGACAGCAACACGGTCGACCTCGGCGACGATGTCCGGGTGCTGGGTTTCCCGGTCATCGGCGGTGACACCATAACCCTCACGACGGGAACGGTCAGCGGGTTCAGCAGCGAAGAGGGCATCGGCGACCGCGCCCTCATCAAGACCGACGCAGCGATCTCCTCCGGCAACAGCGGCGGCATGGCCATCGACCGCAACGGCCGGGTCATCGGCATCCCCACAAAAGCCCGAGCAAGCGAGACCGGTCCGGCCATCGACTGCCGGCCGGTGGAGGACACCAACGACGATGGCCTGCTCGACGAGGCGGACGCCTGTGTCTCCGTCGGTGGCTTCCTGAACGGTGTTCGGCCGATCAACCTGGCCGGGCCGCTGCTGGCCATCGCCGCCAGCGCCAATCCGATCGACCCACCCGTCGGACGGTCGGAGTCGGCCCGGAACTTCGACCCGAGCACCGCGGAGCTGACCAACCCGCGGTTCTCCATCGGCCACGACGGCAACGTGCCACGCCGGGAGGTCGTAACCGCCGCCGCAGGCATCTCCCAGCTCTGTTTCTTCGTCGACTGGAGCGGCATCCCCACCGGGGTCAATGTGGAAGGGGCCTGGTTCATAGACGGCCAACCGGTGCCGGCGTTCGGTGAAGGGGAGCGGCAGTGGAACCTCGCCGACGAGGGTCGGAACTTCTGGCTCTGCGCAAGCGAGAACAGCGCCCTCGGTCTGCAGGCCGGGATCTACGAGATCGGGTTCTTCATCGAAGGTCAGCTGGTCTTTGCCGAGGGGATCGAACTGACCCCGGAGCCGGTCGACGTGGTCACCATCACCTGGGCCAATGACCTGGACACCGACCTCTGCGGGCTGGCGATCAACCCGAAGCAGTCTGGTCAGGTCGGTCTCAACGAGTTGGACGAGGGGGTGGTCGTCGCCCCCGGCGAGACGTTCACCACCGATCTACCGCTCGGCACGGTGGTTGTCGAGGCCTACGACTGCGACAGTGAGGCGGTGGCCGATGAACTGGCCGGACTGCCCATCACCAAGTCGGAGATCTTTTCCATCGGCCTGTAGTCGGCGGCTCCGCGGTCAGCCGGCGGTTCGACCCTCAGGTTACGACTCCCGAGGTACCCACTTGGACTGTTCCTTGATGTCCTCGATCTCGTTACCCGCCGTCTCCCAGCCGCCGAAGCCCGGTTCGAGGTGGCCTATGTTGCCGTAGCCCATGTCCTTCATGGTCTTGGCCGCCAGCGCCGACCGACCACCGCCCGCGCAGTACAGCACGTACCGCTTGGACGGCTCGAACACGTCCCGGTAGTACTCGCTGGCGGGGTCGACCCAGAACTCCAGCATCCCTCGCGGGGCGTGCACCGCACCGGGGATCTTGCCCTTGAGGTACAGCTCCCGATGGTCCCGGATGTCGACGACGACGGGGGCGTCGTCCCCGGCCATCTCATCTGCAAGTTGGTCCGGGGAGAGGTTCTCGATCTCCTGCTTGGCCTCGTCGACCATGTCCCAGGCCTTTTTGACCGGTCCCGATTCGCTCATGAGTGGCAGTATCCCCCAAACATGTTGGAGACTCCAGTCCGTGACGATCCTGGACACCGGGTCGGCTTGGCGGGTCGATCCGATTATCGATTCGCCTCGGGCGTGGGTGGCCGCCGCCGCGGTGTCGGCGGCGAACGGTGTCGGGTTCGGCATCGCCTACACGTTCGGGACGTTCTTCGACGCGATGGCAACCGAGTTCAACGCCGACAGGGGCTCGACCGCGTTGATCTTCGGGGTGACCCTGCTGTTCTTCTTCGGTTTCGGTGTGGTGTCCGGCCCGCTTTCCGACCACCTCGGCCCTCGACCGCTGCTGCTGCTCGGCGGCTTCACCATGGTGTTCGGCCTGTGGGTGACGGCCCGGGCCGACAGCCTGGCGGTGGCCATCATCGCCTACGGGATCGGTGTCGGCATCGGGGGCGGACTGTATATAGCCCCGCTGAGTGCCTCCATCGGCAAGATGTTCGACAAACGCCGACCGGCGGCGTTCAGCCTCATGGCGGTCGGCAACGGCGTCGGGGTCCTTGTCCTGGTGCCGCTCTCGGAGCGGATCATCGCCCGCCAGGACTGGCGGGAGGCATACGTCACGTTGGCGGTCATCGCCGCGGTCGTCTTTGTGGTCTGCTCGCTGCTGATCGTGTCCCGGCCGGGGACCGGAACCGCCGAAGGGCCGACAACGGGCGCTCTGTTCACCAACCCCGGGTTTGCCGCGCTGTTCGCCGTCAGCCTGCTGATGTCGATCGGGCTGTTCATCGCCTTCGCCTTCATTCAGATTTTTGCGGTCGACGACGGGGTGTCGGTCGCCACCGCGGCTCGACTGGTCAGCGTGGTCGGCCTGGCCAGCATCTTCGGACGGGTGGGGCTGACCGCACTGGTGCGGCCGCTCGGGGCGCTGACCGTCGTTCGGCTTGCGCTGGCCATCCAAACCATCGCCTACATCCTGTGGTACTTCGCCGAGGGTTCGGTCGGCCTGTTGCTGGCCTTTGTTCTGCTGTTCGGCAGCGCATACGGCGGGTTTGTCGCCGTGATTCCGGAGGCGTCGATCCGCATCGTCGGCCTGGTTGGATTCGGGAAGTCGATCGGGTTGCTGTACTTCTCCTTCGGCCTCGGTGGTCTGATCGGACCGCCCCTTGCAGGGCGACTGGCGGACAGCACAACCAGCAACGACGTGCCGATCCTGCTGACCGTTGGGCTACTCGCGGTGGCGACGCTGACGCTGGAGGTGACCAGACGGTTGGGCAGGCTCGGCGAGACGGCGACGACGTGAGACACCGGCCGCCGAGCCCGCTGGGCGGCCGACTCATGGTCGATGGTTGTAGGGGGCAACCGGGTGGCCTAGCATGACGCCGCAAAGTCCTGGGTGGTTTGCCCGGAGGTTCGGGGGAACAGTGGGTGGAAGACGGTGAGCGGCTAATGGCTGAAGGTCCGGCGCTCGACGCCGCCGAAACGCTGGAGCAACTCCACCAGGCCCATGACGTGTCGGACCTCGACACCTCGGGCCGCACTGCGGGCCCCCTCGGCCAGATTCATCCCATCGGCTGGGCCAGCGCCGGGCTTCTGGTCGTGGCCGCCGTGTTCCATCTCCGGGACACGGAGTGGCTGATAGGCAACTTCTCGTGGTGGCACTGGGTCGGGTTGGTGCTGATCACCCTGATCTCACTTCGCCCTGGCCCGATGAAGGCGATCTCCCTGTTCCTGGACGGCATCAGCCGATTCGTCGAGGAGGGGTCCAACAGCTTCGCCCATCCCCGGGCCGGGCTGGCCACCATCTTTGTGGTGCTGGCCATCTTCGGCCTCATGATCGGCCCGCTGGTCTCGGTTGCCGACTGGATCTTCGGTACCAGCGTCGAACCCATCAGCACCTCGGAATTCGAGGTCACCGATGCCGGCAACGGCTGGCTCCGAGGGGCGATCGCCGCGGTGGTGCTCATCGGGCTTCTCTACG
>JBCCGJ010000400.1:0-5311 GCA_039029335.1 Actinomycetota bacterium
CTGCCGCCGTTTGAACTCGGCGACGTCGACCAGACGGGCGATGCGGTTGACGACCTCGGGGTCTCCCCCGTCCTCGATCAGCTCGGCCGCGGTCCGGTTCTTCTCGACGAGCTCGACAAGCATCGGGTCGAGGACCTCGTACGGCGGGAGGCTCTGGTCATCCCGCTGATCCGGCCGCAGCTCGGCGGAGGGGGCCTTCGTCAGAATCGCCTCGGGGATGATCTCCCGGCCGGCCCGCCGGTTGTAGTCCTCGGCCAGGGCGTAGACCTGAAGCTTCCAGGCGTCCTTGATCACCGCGTAGGCACCGGCGGTGTCGCCGTAGAGGGTCGAGTAGCCAACGGCCAGCTCGCTCTTGTTGCCGGTGGTCAGCACCAGCCAGCCGAACTTGTTCGAGAGGGCCATCAGCAGCACGCCGCGGATCCGGCTCTGCAGGTTCTCCTCGGTCAGGCCGGCGTCGAGGCCTTCGAACGACGGGGCCAGCATCTCCAGGAACGACTGGTGGCCGGGTTCGATGGCGATGGTCCGACCGTGGATCCCGAGGTTCTGGATCAGCTTCTCGGAGTCACTGACCGAGTGGTCGGACGAGTACCGCGACGGCATCATCACCGCATGGACGTTCTCCGGGCCGAGGGCGTCGGCAGCGATGGCCGCGGTGAGTGCGGAGTCGATCCCGCCGGACAGTCCGAAGCAGATCTCGGTAAAGCCGTTGTTCCTGACGTAGTCGCGGGTGCCGAGCACGATCGCCTGCCAGATCTCCTCCAGCTGATCCAGGCGAGGCTCCAGCACCGGCGGGAGTCCGCTGCGGGACACCGAAGGGCGGGTGGTCACCTCGGTCACCGGAAGGGTGATCGGCTTCTCCTCGGTGACGTCGAAGTCGGCGACGTGGACCTGCTCGACGAACTGCCCGGCCCGCGCCACCAGCGCGCCACCGGCGTCGCGGACGACCGAGTTGCCGTCGAAGATCAGCTCGTCCTGGCCGCCGACCAGGTTGACGTAGGCAAGCGGCGTGTTCGTCTCGGCGATCCTGGCCAACATCACCTCGTCCCGGGCCGCAACCTTGGTCTGGTGGTACGGGGAGGCGTTGAGGTTGATGACCATCCGGGCCCCGCCGTCGGCAAGGACGTTGACCGGTCCGTCCGTGATCCACATGTCCTCGCAGATCGAGACACCAACGGTGACCCCCGCGATCGACCAGAGCGGGAACTCGGTGCCGGGGGTGTAGTAGCGCTTCTCGTCGAAGACGTCGTAGTTGGGCAGCTCGTGTTTGCGGTACACGCCCTTGACCTCGCCGTTGGCGCAGATGGCCGCGGCGTTGTAGATCACCGGCGGGTAGGGGGCGCCCGGGGCGAACGGGTCGGTATCCCGGTCGTGGTCGAGAAAGCCGACGATGGCGGCACAGTCCCCGGTGGCTGCGGCGATCCGCTCCACTGCGGCCTGGTTCTCCTCGACGAACCGCTTCTTGTAGACGAGGTCCTCCGGCGGATAGCCGGGGATGGTCAGCTCGGGGAAGACGGCGACATCGCAGTCCGCCGCCTCGGCCTCCCGGAGGGCCTGCAGGACAAGCTCGACGTTGGTGTCCAACGCACCGACAATGATGTCCACCTGACACAGGGCGATACGCAAAGTAGCCACGGGCTCAATCTACCAATGGAGCCGTTTCCGACACGATCTGGGGTACACCACTGCCGGTGAGGGGGCCGCTACTATTTCAGGTGGCGAGGCGGCAGGACTCAACCATGTCTTTTTCACGTTCCGTTTTGCGAAGGCGTTTCGCTGGGTTCTCCCCGTCTCTGCTTCCACCAGCGCTGGCCGCTTCACTGCTGGCCGTCCTGTTGCTTCTCGGCGCCCCGGGTCCGTCGGATGCCGACCTCAAGGAGGACATCGAGCAGCTCAAGGAGGAGCGGGAGCAGCTGAAGAGGGAGCGGGAGAGCAAGGCCAGGGCCATCGACGCGGCCACCGCGGAGGCCAACGAGGTTGCCGAGGCACTGGGGGTACTGAACGCCGCGGTGAATGAGCAGGAGGAGGCGTTGCTCCAGGCCGAGGTCCTGCTGAGAGAGGCGGAGACCCGCTTCGCTGAAGCCAGCGGGGCGGTGGCCACAAAAACCGCCGAGATCGACCAGCTGAAGGACCAGGTGACCGAGCGGGCGGTTTCGGCGTTTGTCGGCCAGAACGTCGGCTCGACGCCGGTGCTGGAGAACACCAACCCGAACCAGGCGGTCCGGATGAAGTCGCTTGTGCAGTCCGTGACCCGGCAGGAGGTCGACGTGACCGAACGGCTCCGGGAGGCGAAGGAGGATCTGGACCGGGAGCAGGCCAGGGCCGATCAGGCGGCGCAGGAGGCCGATCGGTTCCGGGCGGAGATCGCCGCCGAGTTGGACCAGCTCCAGGAGGTTCGGGATCGTCAGGCCGAGCTGGCCAATGCAGCCGAGGCCCGGCTGGAGGCTCAGTTGGCCGAGGCTGCGGTCATGGCCGAGCGGGACAAGGCGATCGCCGCCGACATCGCTGAGAACGAGGAGGAGTTGCAGCGGCAGATCGAGCTGGCCCGCCGTCGCAATCCAGCGCCGACCAGCACCGGGAACACCAAGTTCCCCACCGCAGACGAGATCACCAACGTCGGCGGGTTCTGGGTCCATGTCGAGATTGCGGAGGACGTGAGACAGTTACTGGCTGCGGCCGAGGCGGACGGCATCACGTTCGGTGGCTGGGGGTACCGGGACCATTCGGCGCAGATCCGGCTTCGGCGGGCCCACTGCGGTACCAGCAACTACGCCATCTATCAGATGCCGTCTTCGCAGTGCCGACCGCCGACCGCCCGGCCCGGCGCTTCGCAGCACGAGCTCGGTAAGGCCATCGACTTCACATACAACGGCAGGACGATCGGTACCCGCTCGAGTCCGGGGTACCAGTGGTTGGCGGCCAACGCTGCGGACTACGGCCTCTACAATCTGCCGAGTGAACCCTGGCACTGGTCGGTCAACGGACGCTGACACCTCGCGATCGTCGCCGGAGCCGGCCGATTCGGTGGTTCCGGCCGGACCCGAGGGGCTGACGGCCCGGGAGGCGCTGCAGCAACTCGACGAGGGTTCCCTGACCGCCACGGACCTGGTGGCGGCGTGCCTCGACCGGATAGCCCGGATCGACCCCCACCTGAACGCCATGATCACCGTGGCCGAGGAGCGAGCCCGGGCGGAGGCAGCCGCCATCGACGCCGATCGGTCCGCCGGCCGACCGGTTGGGCCGCTGGCCGGGTTGCCCGTTGCCATCAAGGACCTGCAGGCGACGGAGGGCATCCGGACCACGCTGGGAGCGGAACAGTTCGCCGACCACGTACCGTCGACCGACGCGGGGATTGTCGCCCGGGTTCGGGCCGCCGGCGGCATCGTCATCGGCAAGACGAACATTCCGGAACGCAGCATCGGTGCCAACACGGTGAACCGGCTGTTCGGCGCCACCGGGAATCCATTCGATCCGACCAGGACCTGTGGCGGCTCCTCGGGTGGGTCTGCGGTTGCGCTGGCCGCGAACATGGCGCCGCTGGCCACCGGTTCGGACCACGGAGGGAGCCTGCGGATCCCGGCGTGCTACTGCGGGGTTGTCGGGTTCCGGGCGACGCCAGGAGTGGTGCCGTTCGAGGAGCGGACGACGCCACAGACCTACTACAGCGTCCAGGGGCCGATGGCCCGGACCGTGGACGACCTGGCGCTACTGCTGTCGGTCATCACCGATCGTTCGGGGTCGGCGCCCCGCGATCCGATGGCGTTCCCGCTCGACGCAGCGGCCTTTGCCACGCTCGACGAGGTCGACCCCGGTGAGCTGCGGGTCGGTTTCTCCGAGGATCTCGGGGGTGTGTTGGTCTCCGAGCCGATCCGCCGGGCGTTCCGGGCGCGCGTCGAGGCGCTCGGTCGGCAGGTTGCGGTCTGTGAGGATGTGAGCGCTGAGCTACGGGCTGCGGACCTGCGGGCGGCGATGGATGTCGATTGGCGGCTGCGGTCCGATGTCTTCGTGACCCAGTACCACGCCGAGGTCGATGCGTGGGACGACGGTTTCAACCCGAACATCCGGGCGACGTACGACTCTGCGCTGCAGACCCCGATGGAGGACATCGCCCGCGCCCGGCGGCGGCAGATGGAGCTGATCCAGCGTTTTCAGCTGTTGACCGATCGGTACGACGTAATCGTCTGCCCGGGCGTCAGCGTCAGCCCGTTCCCCTGGCGGGAGCTCTTCCCCCGAACGGTCGACGGGGCTCCGGTCGACAACTACATGGCATGGCTGACGTTGACGGCGGCGATCACGGTCATCGGGCATCCGGTGGTGGCGCTGCCGGCTGGTCTCGATCCGTTCGGGCTGCCGTTCGGATTGCAGTTGATCGGTCGCACCTATGCGGACCGACGGCTGTTGTCGGCGGCCCGTGCGTGCGAGGCGGTCTTTGCCGCATCACCCGACCTGGCAAGGCCGGTCCCGTCCGACGAGGTCATCACCGGTGCGGCTGTCGACCTGCGAGACATCCACGGCGTCTTCGACGATCGCTGACGGCTCCGAACCAGGCCGTCACGTCACGTCCGTCCCGTAACGCCAGGGGATATCACGTCACCCAGAGCCACGTCAGGGAGGTCCACGGCACCCGACCAGGATCCTCTGGCGGCCAACCGGGGTTCCCACGGCGTTCCTGCGGGGTTGGAGGGGTCGAAGGGGGAACTTCATTCCGCGTTAGAGCGACAATCCAGGTGTTGCAGTGTCGGGCGAACCGTCGGATCCGGCGAGCGGTGGTACGTGGCGTGATGCCGTGGCGATAGACGCCGCGTCCGACGCGGACGACACGGCCGCGGGCAACCTCCCACCGGAGTGCGTCCGAGATGACCTTGGAGGCACGGCCTGGCAGTTGGTAACCGAGCCCGGTGACCGCTGCGACCAACTGCGCAACCGTGACCGTGCCGTGGCGTTCGATGTGTTCAACCAGCACAAACCGCAACCCACGTCCCCGCAGGTGTGGGACGGTCGGTTCAAGGTCAGTAATCGTTGGGTTCGGCTGGTGGTTCATGAAACTGACAGTAGGAGCGCGGTGTGACAACAAAGCCCAGGATCGACCCATCCCCAGATAAGTCGCCCTGCCCCACCCCCGCCCCACACCTGTCGCTCCAACGCGGACCCGAAGCGACGCACGGCCGTAACCAGGAAGCGGCCACACAGACTGTCGCTCCGACGCGGACCGCAGCGAAGTGGCACGTCCGCCACGACCGAGAACCGGCTAACAGACTGTCGCTCCAACGCGGACACGGAGTAATGGGTCGGCGTGACGGGCGACCGAGCCAAA
>JBCCGJ010000401.1:0-5286 GCA_039029335.1 Actinomycetota bacterium
CGACCTGATCGACAACTACGGTCGCCGATCGGCGGAGCACATCGAGCCGTCGTGGGCGGTAGCCGCAGTGGGTGAGACCGTGCCCGTCGGCCCGGTCTCGTTCGAGGTGACGCACCTTGAACCGGCCGGAGCGGAAGTCGACGATCGCAGAACAGATGGACCGACCTCGCTGGTCCTGGCGATGCCGGAGGGGCGGTCACTCGGCCACCGGATCGGTTTCACCCTCGCCTACCGGGCGTCGTCGACGGACGGCGGTGTCACCAGCCGGCTGGTCAGCCGGGTCCGGATCGACGTCACCGGCCCGCTGGGCTTTGTGATCAACCCGCTGTTGACGATCGGCGACGGGATCATGGTCAGGCGGCAGCTGCTCGGGATTCGCCGCCGCTGCGCCCAGGCCGGGAGCTGACGTCGATCGTCCGGCGATCGGCGATCCGATCCCGCCATCGGCCGGTGCGGAGTCGGGCGTCACCTCATGCGGAGTCGGGCGTCACCTCATGCGGTGGCGGCCTCGACGAGGCGGTCGGCGACCACCTCGACCCCAAGACCGGGCCGCTGGATCTCCGGCGCGTCACCCGGCTCCAGTCGACCGCCTCGGCCGAACATGATCGGCGTGTCGGTGATGTCCTGGCTGAGCAGGTTGGTGCCGAATGCCCCCTCCTGGGCCAGCAGCGCCGGTCCGGCCGCCGTTGCGGCGGTCAGGGCGGCCCTGGTCAGCAGGCTTGTTTCGCCGACGTGGGCGCCGACGATCACCCCGAGACCGGCGGCGGTCGCCGCTTCGACCAGCTCCAATGACCGGAGCAAACCACCGGACTTGGAGATCCGACAGTTCAGGATCCACCGGTCGGGGTCCCCGGGCAGGTCCGCCACCTGACCGCTGCGAAGCAGGCTCTCGTCCAGGATGATGCGGGTATCGACCGCCTCGGCGATGGCAAGGAACCCCCGGTGGTCGTTGGCGGCCAGCGGTTCCTCGATACCAAGCAGCCGAATGTCCAGGGCCCGGAGATGCTCGATGGCGTCGGTCGGGTCGGACCACCGGTTGTTCGCATCGACCCGAACGGACGAGGCGATGAACCGGCCGAACCTGCCACGGAACCACCGCATCTTTGTGCGGTCGCGGTCGAGGTCGCCCGAGAGCTTGAGCTTGTAATGACGGAGACCACCGAGCCGGTACCGGAGCAGTTGGGCGGCGAACGTCGCCGCGCCACCGTCCCCCAGCACCGCCGAGTAGTCGAACGGACCGACCGGTTCATCAATCCCCAGCAGCTGCTCGACGGTACGGCCGGACCGGCGGCCGAACAGGTCGAGCAGTGCCAGCTCCAATGCGCAAAACGCCGCCGGATTGCTGTCGATGTCGGCCCGGTTGGCTCCGACCCAGGCTCGAAGCTCGTCGACCGTCGTTGCCGCGTCGGTCACCGCCTCGGCCACCTCCCTGAGGTAGTCGATGGCGGTGGCCGAGGTCTCTCCCGTCACATAGCTGCGGGGACACCCCTCGCCGTGGCCGGCGTTTCCGTCATCGTCGGTCAGCCGCACGACGACGTTCTCGGTGGCGTCCCTGGCGGCGGTGGTGTGACGGAAGACGATTCTGAAGGGCATGGGGAACGTGCCGATCTCCACCCGGATCCGGTCGCCCCGGCTGCCGGTCACGGTTGGGTCCGTCCGTCGGTGGCCGTGAGGTGGTCGTCAAAGCAGAAGTCGGCACCGCCCACCAGATCGTCCAGATACTGCAGGTGGAGGTATTTGAACTGTGCGTCCCGCTGGCCATCGGCCACGCAGGCACTGCGATAGGCTTCCGCCGCTCCGGGCACCAGCTCGTGACCGACGACGGGACCGAGGCGTCCGCTGGCCCGCTTCGATCCGTACTCGATGTTCGTCTCGGCCAGTGCCTCGTCGACCGCGGCGGCCAGCGCCGCAACTCGAGCGGAACGGGCCTGCGTCGGGTCGGCCCACTCTGCGCCGGCCTGGTTTACAACAGCCTGATTTGAGACGGCCCGATCGGGGACGGCCTGATTTGAGATGGGACTGTCTTCGACGTACAGCCGATATCGCGCACCGGCCTCGTCGGCCAGCATCACAAAGAACCGGAGGGCCAGCCCGAGCGAGGCCTGGGCCTGCTCCACGGCGTCGAGCACCTGGCTTTCCGTCAACTTCTCACCGGTGATGTTGGTGACACCCCGACCCTTCTGGACAAAGGCCAGCGTCGGGGTGTTGTGGAAGGTTCCGGTCACCTCGACGATGTCGTTCATGTCGTAGCGATACAGGCCGTCGAATGTGGTGACGTACACGTAGTACTGACCGCCGGGAACCAGGTCCTCGACACCCATGAATGCATCGGACGTCGGTGGTGCGCCGCCCTCCCGCCGGTCCCGTTCGACGAACTCGTAGTAGTTGTCCTCCAGCAGCGGCACACACCGGTTGGTGATCGGATCGATACCGATCGTCCCCCTGACCTCACTTGCCGAGTAGCCGAGTTCGACGATCCGGGTGGTGGCATCCAGATGGGGCGCAAGGGCGGCCAGGGCAAAGCCGGCGCTGCCTCCGGTCCATGTGGTGATCGCCGCCAATCGGGGCCAGATATGGCGATACCCCACGTTTGTCCCGTGCCTCGCCGCGATTGCTCGTAACGCGGCGGCCCGCCGGGGATCACCGGCCAACCGTCGACCGACGACCCGTTGCGCCTCGGGATCCAGCCGGTCGGCAACGGTCATCGTGCCGTCCGCAATGCTGTCGACGAGGTCATCCCACCGGTCGACCATCACTGATCGGAGCCGTAGCAGCGTCGAGGGGTTGGCGGTCGCCACGCCGGTGACATCCCGCTCGGCCAGGCACAGCGCGGCCATCACCTCGTACCGCACCGCGTGGTCGGCGATGGCGAGCACCTCCGGTTCCAGGACGTACTTACGGCGCACGACGGCCGGCATCCCCTCGTACACCATCCCGCTGGCCGACCCGAACGGTGTGCCCCCGGGAAGATGTCCCTCCACCGCGGGCGATCCGATGCCGACGATCTTGCCTGCGAACATGTCGGTGCCGGCGTGTACCGAACCGGCGAACAGCCGTTGGATGCGGGCCACCCGGCTCACGCCGTCCGCCGTGATCGGCAGGTACTTGGGGCTTCCGCTCGTACCGCTGGTCTGGGCGTACAGCACCGGTGGTGCCGCGGTGAGCGTCGCGATGCCGGACCGCTCCTGCTCCTCGATCAGTGGCCGCAGCGCCTCGTAGTCGTTGACCGCCACCGCCTTTCGGAAGCTGTCCGGTCCATCGATGTCCCTGAAGCCGTTGACCCGGCCGAAGGTGGTATCGGTGTTCTCGGTCAGGATTCGGGCCAGCGTCCGGCGTTGCACCGCACCGGGATTGGTGGCGGCGGCAACAAACGAGGGCCAGTGCCGGCGCCGATTGATTCGCATCGCCACATCGAAGGCCGCGTTCACCGCACGCTCGGTGAGGGCGTCGAGGACCGAGGTCATGAGATCACCGATCGGGAGCCCGCTCGCCTGGCGGTCGCCGGTTTGGCACCCGCTGGATCCGGGGCCGCCGGCTGCGCGGGCGTCTTGTCCAGCCCGGGTTGGAACACCGAGAACAGCTGGGCACCGAAACCGTCCGGATAGTCGCGATTGATCAACCCGAGTTCCGCCACTTCGCGGTCGTCCGGCAGGAAGCGGGTGCCGAAGAGCACGTCCCACACGATCAGGTTGTTGCCGTAGTTGTTGTTGGACTCCGCGATGACCCGGGAGTGATGCCACCGATGCAGCTCCGGCCCACTGATGATCCAGTTGAGCGGGCCGAGCCGTACCCGGCAGTTGGAGTGCTGGAAGAACCCGTTGACCGCATAGAACACGAAGTAGCCGGCCAGCACATCGTCGCCGACGCCGACGATGACAAACGGCAACGAGTCGAGGGCCAACTGCCCGACCTTCTCGAACGGATGGAACCGCCCGACGTTGAGCCAGTACAGCCGGTCCGGCGAGTGGTGGACGGCGTGGAACGCCCACATCGGCTGCCAGGTGTGAAACGCCCGATGCAGCCAGTATCGAAGTACGTCCCCGAGCGCCAGCATCAATACAACCTGGGCCACCGCGGGCCACCCGTGGGGCCACCAGGACCGCACGGGGGTGCCGTCGCCGACTAGAGCGGAGAGACCGAAGACGACCGCAGCCGAAACGAGCGTCGGCAGCAGCATCTGAACGATGACCAGGAAGACCGCATCGTTGACCACGGTCCGACGATCCGGCTGCCACGTGGCGCGATGGGGCCGTACAACCTCCAGCCCGGTGATCGCAACGGCCCCGACCGCAACGGCGACGTAGGCGGCGACTGCGGCCGGCAGGTCGACGGCGACACCGACCAACAGCAACAGCACCGCGCCGACCATCACCGCCGGGTAGGTCAGGCCGTCGAAGAGCCGATCAGCGGCTGAGTTCCCGGTCGGGCGAGCACCCGTTGGCGCCGGTGTCGGCCGCACGAGGATGAGAAGGAAGGTGGCCAGCACCAGGTGGAAGATCGACGGGAGCGGTGCGTCGAACCACCGGTGACCGTCGAGCACGGTCGCGCCCAACACGAGACGGACGGCCATCGTCAGGGCGTACGCCGCGCCGATCCCGGCCAGTAGTCCCCTCGTGCGGGGGCCGGGGTCGAAACGGCCGGCCAGCGATCGCCGGATCAACCGGACCTGCACCACCAGAATGATCGCCTGGGAGATCAGCAGGATCGGATACGGCAGCGCCCCGGACTGCCAGGCGTCGAACGGCGGGAGCCAGGTGACCTCATCGACCGCTTGGACCAGCTGGGCGACGACCCGCCCTGCGAAGAGCACCGTCAGGATCACCAACGGCACGGGAACGCCTCCGGACCGGTGCGCCGTCCGCTCGGCCGATCGATGTGCGAGCGGGTCGGCCGGAGTTTGGCCGGAGCGGTCTACAGTGATGCGTCTGTCGGCGGCCGGTCGTTGCTCCACGGCCCCAGTAGATCATGCCGGCCCGCCCGGTGCGGTAAGGGGTTGCCCCCAAAGCTCGCTGGGGTGACCCATCGGCGTGGGAACCCGTAGCCGGGAATGGCCCACCGGTGCGGGGGACCCTACAGTTTTGGCCCTATGACGCAACTCACGGAATCGGTCTCCCTCGAAACTCAGGGTCAGGTGGCGCTTGTCGTCGTCGACAACCCGCCGGTCAACGCCCTCAGCCATCACGTTCGCCAGGGCATCCTGGACGGCATCAACGCCGCGGTCGCCGATGAATCGGTCGCCGCGATCGTCCTGACCTGCCGCGGCCGGACGTTCATCGCCGGTGCCGA
>JBCCGJ010000402.1:0-5261 GCA_039029335.1 Actinomycetota bacterium
CTCACCGGCCAGCATCGCCTCACCAACCCGAAGCATGTCCCGACTCTCGTTGTTGAACACCTTGCGTTCCTCCGGCACCCGGTCGAACGCCGCGGCGAACAGCCGCTGCTGCTCGGCCGCCTGCTCGACATCGCCGGTAGCGGCATAGGCAACACCCTTGCCGTAGTGCCACAGTGCGGTGGTCACACACAGCAACTCCTGGTCCTCCGGCAGCGGTTCGTCGATGATCTCCTGCCACTTCCCGAACCGGATGTAGACGTGGACCTTCATCCCGTAGAACGCTTCCAGGTAGTTGACCAGGAACTGGTTCGGATGCCGGAGCGCATCGATCGGGACCGTTTCGATGATCTGGTCCGCGGCCCGCAGCGCCGGTTCGTACCGGCCGAGGAACATCGCCGAGTACATCTGGAAGTGCACGTTGTGCAGCATGTAGATGTGGTAGATCCCGATGTCGGGGTGCACGGCCAGGTACTTCTCGTCGGCGACGACCGCTTCCACGTTCGACTGGAGCGAGTCCTCGAACTGGCCGCACAGCACGTACAGGTGGGACGGCATGTGCACCAGGTGGGCGGCGTCCGGGATGAGGTACCGGAGGACGTCGGCCTCCGCCAGCGCGGCTTCCGGCGTCGGCGACATCTCCATCAGGTGGATCTTGAAGTGGAGCAGCCCGGGATGGGGTTGGCGGCCCTCATCGGCAGCTCGACCGATGGCCAGGTCCAGCAGGTTGATCGCCTCTGCGGTGGAGGCGCCGTCGGCCACCGTTCGCCGCTCCAGATCCCACAGCCGCCACGGTGTTCGACACATCAGCGCGTCGATGGCCAGGGCCAGGACGTCGTCGTCCTCGATGAACCGCTCGGCGACGCCGGCCATGGCATCGGCGTAGGCGTCGTCCCAACGGGCGAAGACCTCGAGGTCGTCGTTGGCCGGGGCCTGGCACCGCAACGCATAGGCGTCGATCAATGCCCGTTCGGCCGGGCTGGCGTTCGGTGCTCCCTGGGCCGCCACGATGAACTCGTACGTCCGCTTGTTGACCTTGTCGCGCTGGGGCACGGGCAGCCGATCCCACGGGCCGTTGTAGTAGGGGCCGTAGGAGTAGGCCAGCCCCCAGTGGCCGATGGCGCAGTCCGGGTCCAGTTCGACCACCTTCTCGAAACAGCGGTGCGCCTCCTCCCGGGAGAACGCATACGACCAGTTCAGACCCCGGTCGAACCACCGTTGCGCATCGGCCGAGTCGGTGGAGATGGTGCGCGTGTGGCCCCCGAGGTCGAAGGCGTAGGCGTCCGCTGTATCGCTCACCTCGCCCAACCTACTCGGCGGTCATCGGGCGGTCACTCTGAGGCGAGCTCGGCTTCGAGTTCACTGCGGATCTCCGCACCGTGCTGGTCGAGGGTCGGTGCGGGCGCCGGCTGCGGGCCCGCGCCACCGACGAGTTGGCCGAACACCAGGATCGGACCGAACTCCTCGGTTTCCTCGGTCATCGTCAGGCCGTTTGCCGCAGCCAACTCCGACGCGGTCAGCCCGTGTGTCTCCACCGGGACCGACAGCGGTCCATCCTGCCAGCGAAGCCCGTCGCCGTCCTCGACCCAGGTGTTGGTGTCTGATCCCGGATGGTCGAACCCGCCGAGCTCCGGTTCCGGACGACCGGCGTAGCGGGTGAACTCGGCGGCCTGGGCCGCCATCGTGCTCTGCACCAGCGAGGTCCGGACGGTCTGGAACCGCCCGCGGCCATCAGCGGCATCGGCGTCCCGCCCGCCACCGGCCGCCGGATCGACAGCCGATGACTCCCGATGCCACAGCCCGGCGACCACACCGAACGCACCGATCAGCGGCGTCATCACGTCGTGGATCGGCACGGTCAGGAACACCGGCTCCGCACCGTCGCCGTCTGTCGACTGCCCGCCCTGGGCGGCCATGAACCCGCCGATCGCCTGGACCAGTGGATCGAACGCGGGCTGGTCGGCCATGGTGGCATCACGGCCGTACCCCGGTGAAGACAGGAAGACCAGGTCCGGGTTCACCGCCCGGAGCGTGTCCCGATCGCAGCCGAGCCGGGCGCTCACCCCCGGCCGGAAGTTCTCCACCACCACATCGGCGCCGGCCACCAGGCGGTGGAGGTCGGTCCGGCCCGCCTCGGTGGTGAGGTCCAGGGCAATGCTTCGTTTTCCGTGGTTCCAGGAGTGGAACAGCGCACCGATGGTCCGGAAAGAATCGCCGATTGGTGGCTCCACCTTGATGACGTCCGCGCCCAGCATCGCGAGATGTCGGCTGACAACCGGACCGGCGATGAAGGACGCAAGATCGATGACCCGCAGCCCGGCCAGCGGCCGTTCCTGACCACGATCGCCTGCGTTGTCGGACTGTTGGGCCGCCCCTCGTTCATCACCGGTGGGTGCCGTCGGCTTCGACCAGTCGGCGAGCACCTCGTCGGTGTGCTGACCGAGCAGCGGCGCCGGGCGGGTGATCGCACCGACCGCACCGTCCACCGTGACCGGCAGGCCCATCATGTCCACCCGGCCGAGCTCGGGGTGATCAACGGCCACGTCCATCTCGTTGGCCGAAACCGCCGTTGTGGTCAGAAATTGCTCACGGGTCCTCACCGGTTGAGCCGGGACGTCGGCCGCGGCGAACAGATCGAGCCATTCGTCCCGTGGTCTCGTCGCCAGTGCCTCCTCCAGGATCGGGGTGAACCGCTCGACCGCCTCGTTCAGCATCAGTCCCCATGGCGGGTTGGCGAGCAGCGGATCGTCGATCAGCTCCGGACGGCCGATGACCTCCAACATCCGCTGGTAGAAGCGAATGGTGCCACAGGCCAGGAAGAACCAATGACCGTCGCCGGCCTGGACCAGGCGATAACACGGCACCCGGCCCTTCGACCCCAGCGGGGACTCCGCCAGGCGTGGCTCGTCGTCCGCGGCCAGGCGGAACTCTCCCAGTTGGATCGCCGCCGCGCCCGCCACCTGCGACACCTCGTAGGTGGGCGCAACCCCGGTCGACCGGCGATGGAACAGACCGGTCGCCCCGGCCAGCGCACCGAGGACCCCGGTTCCGTAGGCGGCGATGGGCACGACGATGTCGACCGGGACTTCGCCGTAGGTCTGCTGGTTCCACGCGATGCCGGTGGCGGCGTGCAACGTGGAACGACTGACCGCATCGGTGACCTTCGGGCCCCGCTCACCCCACGGCGGCATGGCGATGATGACCGCGTCCGGGGCGGCCGCCCGTATGGTCGCCGCCTGACCCGGCTGATCGACGAACACGAGGTCGGCTGCGGGGAGCAGCACCGACGGGTCGACCACCGCCGATCGTTTGTTCCGGTTGATCGTCTGGAATCCGGGGTCGGCCCGGTACGGGTCTCCGTCCGGCGCCTCCACCTTGACCACGTCCGCCCCCTGGTCGGCCAGGAACATCGCCGCATAGGGCGCAGCGATGTTCGAACCGAGATCCAGGATCCGAACTCCGGCGAACGGTCCGGGGGCGGACCCTGCCGACTGGTCGGGGGTGTCGTTCGCAACCATCGGCCGGCCCTCCGCCACAGTACCTCCTACCGTCTCCGGCCTCCCTGAGACCTCTGGCCTCCTAGGACTTCTGGGTGCCCACCTTCAGATCCTTGAACGGCACGTCCCGATCCACACTGATGTCCCGGGGCAGCCCGAGCACGCGGTCACCGATGATGTTCTTCTGGATCTCGTCCGTACCGCCGGCGATGTTGGCGCTGAAGCTGCGCAGGGTTGACATGGCAAGACGGTCGGCGCCCGTGCCGTCGCCCCATGCGGCACCGGCCGGCCCGGCAAGGTTCATCATCACGTTTCGGGACATCCTGGCGATCTTCGCGCCGTGCAGCTTGCCAAGCGAGCCGCCCGGCCCCGGCGTGTTCCCGGCCTTCAGCTCGGCCCGTGTCCGCAAGGAAACCAGGCTCTTTGTTGTCTCCTCTGCGTAGATCTTCATCAGCTCCTGCCGGGTGACCCTGTCCTCCAGCTTGCCATGGGCCCGGGCGGTCTTGACCAGGAAGTCCGACGTCGGGGTCTTGATACCGGAGCTGCTGCCGGTGCCGATGGCCACGCGCTCGTACATCAACATGGCGGTGGCCAGCCGCCAGCCGGCGTTGAGCTCGCCGATCAGCGCGGAAGCCGGCAGCCGGACGTCGGTGAAGAAGATCTCGTTGAAGTGCTTGCCGCCGTCGATCTGATTGATGGCCCGAATCTCCACTCCCGGTGCGTTCATGTCGATGATGAACATCGAGATGCCGGCGTGCTTGGGAACGTCCGGGTTTGTCCTGGCGACGATGATCCCGTAGTCCGAGACATGGGCCAGCGTGGTCCAGACCTTCTGCCCGTTGAGGGTCCACTCCTCACCGTCCAGCTCCGCCTTGGTCTGCAGGCTGGCCACGTCGGATCCGGCGCCGGGCTCGGAGAACATCTGGCACCACACCGTGCGGGCGGCAATCGCATCGGGCAGGTAGGCCGCCTTCTGCTCGTGACTGCCGTACTCGGCCAGCATCGGCACGCACATGCCGTGACTGATGGTCAGCTGCCCGGTCATGTCGTGGTGCTTTGCGTACTCCTCCCGCCAGATCCGTTCGTAACTCTTCGGGAGGCCGAGACCGCCGTACTCCACCGGGTAGGTGATGCCCGCCAGGTTGGCGTCGGCCACCTTCTGCATGAACGCCTTTGAGGCGGCGAGCTCGTTTGCGCTCCGGGGGTCCGGTTGCTCGAACACGGCACCGGTCGCGTGTTCGGTGAGGAACGCCTGGCAGCGGGCTCGAAAGTCGTCCTCGGTCTCAGCCGGCGCGGCTGTGGTTTCGGTTGCGGTCATGCCCCAGTAATAACGCATACCGGGCTCTCCTAGCGAGACGAGCGGGCCGGTTCCAGCCACCGACACCGCCCTGGCGGCCGGAGACGGTTTCTAGACGCCCGCCCCCGACATCGGCGACACTTGTTGATCCCCGGCCAACCGGCGGGGAGCGGCACAAGCCAAAACGGGAGCAACGATGAAGGTGGCCCAACGATGAGGGTGGCGCAGAAATGAAGGTCGCGCTGCAGGCCAGCCCCTGGAACCGTCGGGATCTCTATGAGGAGGCCGGCTTCGACATCACCGAGGGGGCCTGCACGACCGAGGACGAGTTCATCGATCTGCTCCGGGATGTCGACGGGGCCAACATCGGGGTCCTCCCCCTCACGACCCGCCGCGTGTTGGAGTCCTGCGAGCGCCTGAAGGTCGTCTCTCGACTCGGGGTCGGGGTCGACTCGATAGACCTGGACGCC
>JBCCGJ010000403.1:0-5228 GCA_039029335.1 Actinomycetota bacterium
CTCGGGCGGTTTCACCGGTTCCGGTCACAAGCGGAACGAGTGACCGGGCCGGCGCCCCATCGAGCGGGTCCGCCCCACCGGCATCGAGCAACGTGGCCGCAACGTCGAACGCCTGAACCGGCGCAGACTCGACCCGGCCGACGGACGCGGCGGCGACCGTGCCCGTGGGCGGGCGGATGATCAGCGGGACCCGGACCGATGATCGGTAGAAGTTCATCTTGGCCATCAGGCCGTGATCGCCGAGCATCTCGCCGTGATCGGCGCAGTACACGATCCACGTGTTGTCGAGCTGTCCTTGGACCTCCAGCGCGGCCACCAGCTCCCCCGCCCACTGGTCGATCAACGACACCATCGCGTAGTACTGGCGAGCGCCGGCCAGGACGAAGTCGTCCGTCAGCAGCTCGCTGTGGGAATGCGTGCGGAGCCACGCCAGGTGATCGGCCCAGGCGTCGGTCGTCGCCTCCGGCTCGGCGGAAGCGGTGCGCTCGATCCGAGCATCTGCGTAGTGGTCGGCCCACACGGGGTCGCCGATGAGCGGTACGTGGGGTTGCACAAGAGACAGCTGGAGGAACCACGGTCGCTCCGCCGATTGCCCATCGATCCACCGTTTGGCCTCGTCGGCGAGGAAGGAGGTGAGGTCCAGCTCCTGCGGGAGCGGCGAGGTCACGCCGTTCCAGTGCCGGTCACCACCGCGGAAGTTGGCCTTGATCACGTCCTGGTAGGGCTGAAGTGCGTCGTGTTCGCCCAGGAACCGCATATACGGCGTCTCCCAGTCGCCGAGGTGGACGTACTTGTCGAACTCCTCGACCACGTGATCAAAACCGAAGCTGCCGATCCATTCGTCGCTTGGCGGCGGCGAGCCCCGCTTTGCGCCAACCGGCCATGCCGAGAAGTGGGTCTTGCCGATCGAGGCGGTGTGATAGCCGGCCTCCTGCAGGCGGCGGGGAAAGGTGTCCCAGTCCGGCCGACAGTCACCGGCGAAGTTGCCGAGCACGCCATGATCGCTCGGGTACCGACCGGTCAGCAGCGACGCCCGGGCCGGTTGACAGATCGGACTTTCGGTCCAGGCATGGTCGAATCGGACACCCTCGGCGGCCAACCGGTCGAGGTGAGGTGTGACGACGATGTCGTTGCCGGCGCACCCGAGCACATCGGCCCGATGCTGATCGGCATAGATGAAGAGCAGGTTTGGCTTCCGGCTGGTCATCGGCCGGCCCTGTCGGGGATCGGCCCGGCGCCGGGGTCCGGTTGCCAGGTCATCGTCGGGTGGTGGGGCCAGTGCGGCCCGGGAGCCCGCTCGTGTTCGAACACGGTCACGTCCAGCGTTGTCAGCCCCGGGCCGTCTGCGGTCACGATCTCGGTTGCGATGTCCCGGAATCCGGCCCGGAAGTGCTGACTGCTCTTGAGCGCAACGATCGAGCGTGTCGTCACGTCGATGCCGTGGAGCGTGAAGATCTCCGCATCCAGGGTCTGACGGCGTTGCGAGGTGACGATGACATCGAGGCCATCCCGTCCACCGATCCGAAGACGGGCCGACGGACCGAAGTTGGCCCTGGTGCCCTCCAGCATCGGGTTGGTGTAGACGAGATGTCCGTCGGTGAGTGTCTTCACGTAAGCGGTTGACTCGATCGTTTCGCCGTGAAGGTCACCGTGGTGACCACCGAGTCGGACGTCGATCATCGCTCCGACCCCGGCCTCGTGAGCGGCGGCCGCTGTGCGGGCGTCGAACACAAACCCGAAACAGGCCCGCTCGTCCAGCCCGGCGTCGATCATCGCCCGCAGCAGGTGAGTGCCGTCCCCCGGGGTCCCACCACCGGGATTGTCTGACGTCTCGTTGATGACAACCGGGCCGCCTCGTTCGGCGGCCCGGATGGCCAGTTCGACGGCGACGGGGGGCGGGATCGACTCGGTCAGGAAGTCGTTCCGGTGAGCCCACAGCTCGGCAGCCAAGTCCTTGGCGGTCCGTTCGGCTAGTTCGGCATCGTCGTTTGTCGTCACCACGATGGAGCAGCCGGACGCCGGCACGTCGGTGTACGGGAAGCCGTGGAAGAACGTGGCGTCGACCACGCCGTCGCTCTGTTCCGAGGCGAGGCAGCGATCGCGCATGGCCGCGGCCGGGAACCCGGGATCGGTGGTCGAGGTGGTCAACATGATCGGGACAGGCTGGACGTAGCTCGTCGGCCGAAGCGAACAGTCGACAATTCCGGGGAGCAGTTCGATCGCCTCAACGCCACGATCGTAGAAGTCGACATGCGGGTACTCGTGCACGCCGAGCATCACGTCGATCGCCTCGGCCATCTCGGTGGTGATGTTGCCGTGGAGGTCAAGCGTGACAACGATCGGCACGTCGCCGACGATCGTCCGCACCGAGCGGACGAGGTCCCCTTCGAGGTCGTCTACCCCGTCCGCCACACCGGCGCCGTGCAGAGAGAGCACAACGGCGTCGACGGGGCCGACTGCTCGCACGCGGTCGAGTAACTCATCCCGCAACGTCTCATAGGCGGTCCGCTCGATGATGCCGGAGGGCCCGGCCATGGCCCACAGGGTGGGGACCAGCTCACACCCGATGCGCTCGGCCGCGGCGGCGAACCCACCGAGCGTCGTGCGGGTTCCGACCGTACGCTCGAACTCGTCACCCCGCAGCGTTGCGAAGTTGTTCAGCGTCGTCGGCCCCATCGAGGCGGTTGCGTAGGTGTTGGTCTCGTGTTCGATCCCGCCGATGGCAACGCGCATGCAGGCAAGGTAGCGCTTTGAGGAGGGGCCGGGCATGGCGGTCGTTGTCCAGGACGCCCCAACACCCCAGGAGGTGGCGCAGCCGCGCCGGAGGTGGCACCCTCCATAACGTGGTTGCGGGTATCCGACGATGGACTGGTTGGCGGCGACGCCTGCTTCTCGGCGTCGGTTGTGTGGCGCTGATCGGGGTGCTGTTTGCGTTACGCGCCTGGTATCTGGTGCTTGGTTCGGAGGGCCTCATAGTCAACGAGGCGACGCAGGCGCAGATCGATGCAATCGCCACGGACGAAGTCGAGATCGATATACGCGAAGTGGGTTGCATCGGAGCCCGGACCGACGGTTCGGAAACACTGAACCAGATGTACAACGGCCCGAACGCCGACGAAGCGCGACTGCTGTACTACCAAGCCGCGCTGGAGTGTGCTCCTTCCCCCGGTCAGTCCGGCACCCTCACCGCGGTGGTTCTGGTCGAGTTGGAGCTGATTTCCGACGGACTGGTGGACGTCAACCATGCGGTCGGTAGCTGCATCGTCAACGAGTTGGCCTTGCTGAGTGACGATCCGGCACGAACGATGGCCATCGGGGACGGGCCGGACGACCGGGCGATTTGGGATGGCGCGCTGGAAGCGTGCCTTCGTCCGCAGCACCTTGCGATCCTGCGGGGGGAACCGGGGGCTGGACCGCAGGCCTACGGAGACAGCGAACGGCTCGACCGACTTGAGGACGACTGCCGGGACGGTGCGGACGCAGCATGCGACGTGCTCTACCTGCTGAGCGGCACCGGAAGCGTGTATGAGGACGTGGCCATCAGTTGCGCCGGCCGCTCCGACACCCCTTCGGAGTGGTGCACCCCCGAGCTCCCGACCGACCCAACGGGGGCGGTGAAATCGGATGCGGCGGGGCTGGTGACATTGGTGGCCGAGTGCCGCGATCGCGATCTGACCGCTTGTGACCTGGTCGCACGCCTCGCCCCGGTTGGCTCCCGGGCAGCCGAAATCGGTCGGACGTGTGCAGGAGAGCTGCCGGTCGGCGCAAGACCGGACTGCAGAACCCGACTTGGCCCATAACCCTCCGCGGTGCCTGCGACGGGCGTTACGGCGATCCCGGTGGGTCCGGGAGTTGCGCGAGAAGGTCGGCCGGGTCGATGACCGGCCTGGCCAGCAGCGTGGCAGTATCCTCGCCGGCCCGATGGCGGGCGATGAGATCGTCGGGGTCGAACTTGACCCCGATCGGGTTGGTGGCGAAGTCGCTATCGGCCATCCATGCGTTGACCGCCTCGTTCGTGTCAAAGACATCGATTTGGAGTTCCACCCGATTGCCGTCCGGGTCTGCGTAGTAGAACGACAGCGTCGGACCGTGGTTGATGGTCCAGTGGGGCTCAATGTCAACGCCCCGCAACCGCTCATACGTGGCGAAGAGATCGTCGATCGTGTCGTAGGTGAAGGCGATGTGATCCACACCACCGACCGTCGGGTCTGCGTCTTCAATACCCGGGGCGTTGATGACGGCGATGCGGTGGTGCTCCTCGTCGTACGTCAGGAAGGTGACCCCGGGGGTCCGGACCATGACCTCGGCTTCGAGGACCGTGCGGTACCAGTCGATCACCTCCTCGTAGCGAGGTGAGCGGAGGACGACATGCGCCAACTTGGCCGGTGCCGTCTTTCCCCGTTCCTTTGCTGTCGGTGGGACTTCGATGGATGTCGACATGATCGGGGGCCTCCCCTACCGACGTTCTCGAGGGATCTTCATTCACTGATGCATCCTGAAAGCCGACGTTCAGAACTTGTCAATTGTCAAAAAATACTGTAATTGTTTTTGTCAAATGTCAAGTTCAACCGTTCCCCGCCCCACAACGGCCAAAGCCACCGAGACGCAGGCCAAGCTGATCACCAGCGGGATCGAGCTCTTCTCGATCCGGGGGTTCGAGGGGACCAGCACCCGCCAGATCGAGGCGGCGGCCGGAGTCCAGCGCAACCTGATCAGCTACCACTTCGGGACAAAGGATGAGTTCTGGAAGCGCTGCATGGTCGCCTTGTTCGGACGGGTGGAGGGCGCCCTCGACGTGGCGCTCGGCCAGGCACGGGATATCGAGCCCGCCGAGCGGGTCCGGTTCCTCATCCGGCAGCACCTGCGCTCAAGCGCCGCCAACCCGGAGATCATGCGCATCATGTTCGACGAGGGGCGCTGCGATGACTGGCGCCTCGGGTGGTTGGTTGAACACCACGTTCGCCCCTTCTATGAGATCGTCAGTCAGATCTTCGAGACCGGTCGGGCGCAGGGCGTCGTGCCTGAGGTCACGGTCGTGCAGTTCTACTACCTGCTTGTCAGCAGCGCATCGATCTTTGCCATGGCCCCGGAGTGCCGCCTGTTGACGGCGACCGATCCGCTCGCCGCGGCCATGATCGACGCCCAGGCCGATGCCATCGCCGCGCTGCTCACCACACCGCACACCCCGTCACCAGCAGCCCCCGGAGGTCGTCAGTGAAACTCGCCAC
>JBCCGJ010000404.1:0-5224 GCA_039029335.1 Actinomycetota bacterium
TGGTCGATGACAACGGCGTGGGTCCGCCGCTTGGCTTGAGTCCCCTCGCCGGGGTCGTTGACCACAAACGGGTAGGCGAACGGCAGGTCGGCCAGGGCTGCGTCGGGGAAGCATCCGGCGGAGAGCGCCAGCGCCTTACCCGGCAGCCATTCGAGCGTGCCGTGCTTGCCAAGGTGGACCGCCGCATCGGCCCCCCAACCACCATCCTCGGCAGCGGCACCGAGCCACCGATAGAAGGCCAGGTAGTGATGTGGGGGCGGCATGTCTGGGGCGTGGTACGTGCCGATCGGGTCGGCGCCGAACCCCCGGGGCGGCTGGATGGTGACCAGCACCCCGCCGAGGTCCATACCGGGAAACACCAGCGCGCCGTCGTGGTGGTAGACCTCGCCGGGGGCCGGGCCCCAGAGCTCGGTCACCTGATCCTTGGCTTCGGGGTCGAGCCCCTCGAACCAGCGGGTGTACACCTCGGCGTCCAAACGGCCCGGGGCTTCGGCCAGCTGTTCCTCGGTGAGGGTGGGGAGATCGTAGGTAAGGGTGTCGGCCAGTTCGGCCATGAGGGTGTCACCGTCCGCGGGGATTCGGTCCACCCGATAGCCCGCATCGGCCAGCGCATGGAGCGCCTCGATGGCCGACGCAGGCGTGTCCAGGCCAACGGCGTTGCCGAGCCTGCTGCGCTTTGTCGGATAGGCCGAGAGGATGAGCACCACCTTCTTCTCCGCAGCCGGGATGTGGCGGAGCCGGGCGTGGCGGACCGCCAGGCCGGCCAACCGGACGGTGCGCTCTGGAACGGTTCGGGTCGCCACGATCTCCGACCCGACCTGGCCGTCGTCGTCGACGATCTCCTTGAAGGCGAACGTCGGCCCGATGATGCGACCGTCGAACTCCGGGATGGCAACCCCCATGCCGACGTCGACCGGCGAGAGACCAGCGTCGTCGTCCCGCCAGACCGAGGCCGGGCGGCTGCTGGACGGGGCCTGGATGACCGGCACGTCGAGCGCATCGAGCATCGGCACCTCCCACTGATCGCCGTCCTCACCGGCGGTGGCACCCGCGGCGAAGATCGAGGTGATCACCGCATCGACGCCGTGATCGGCACACACCTGGAGTGCCGGGACGGCGCCGTCCTCGTCAACCCGGAGCGAGTAGGTGTACACCGCAAGCGCGTCCGCTCCGGCGTCCTCGACGGCGGTGCACAAATCCTCGATGTAGGTGGTGTTCCCGGCCACCAGGTGGGCGCGGTAGAAGACAACAGCGACCAGCGGGCGATCGGGTTGACGCTCCCGGTCCGGGCGGCCGATGCCGGCCTGGTCCCAGATACCGGTGCGGGGCAGCTCGGTCGGCGGGTCGAAGCCGAAGCCGGTCAAGAGCATGGTGTCCGAAACGAATCGCAGCAGCTGTTCGGTGTTGGCCGGCCCGCCCGCGGCGAGATACCGATGGGCCTCGGCAACCACCCCTGCCGGGGCGGTGGACAGCGCAGCCAGGTCTGCGTCTGGGGTGGCCTCACCGCCGACGGCGATGACCGGCACCCGCCGCTCCCGAGCGTCGTCAAGCATCTCCTGGAACGGACCCTCCCAGGCCCGGGCGCCGCCGAGGAGACGGATGATGACGGCATCAACGCCGTCCAGATCCGGCGCGTCCGGCAAACGGTCGGGATTGGCCCACCGGAGGCCGCCAAAATCGTCCGGCAGATCGTCAACGATCGACCGCGCGGCCAGCAGTTCCGTGTCGGCATTCGAAAGAAACAGCAACATACGACCCGCCCCCTCAGCCCGCAATCCCAAGCAAAACTTGGGCACACAGCCCACACTTTTTGTGGCCCCCGAGCCCAAATTTCGAAGGGGTGGGGGTGGTTGAAGTGATTGAGCGCTTACGCCTGATCATTGGTTGTCCATCCTCGTGGTTGCTGTTGCCGTCGAGGAGGCGATCTGGCTTTGAGCGGTGACGACCTGACCGGTCGCTCGGCTCTTACAGTTGCGGGACAGCCCCGGACTTTCACCGGGTTCCCCTCCTCGACGGGTCGACTGTACCGGAGGTTTCCTCGGTCCGCCTGCGTGAAGGACAGATGACCGGGCAGACTGTCGGCATGCCACGACCTTCGATTGTCCTCATCAACACCGGCGACGGGAAAGGAAAGTCCTCTTCGGCGTTTGGTGTCATGGGCCGCGCCTGGGCCAGAGGCTGGACCGTCGGTGTCGTCCAGTTCGTCAAGAGCGGGAAGTGGAAAATCGGTGAGCGAAAGCTGGCCGACCACCTCGGCATCGAGTGGCACGCCCTGGGTGACGGCTTCACGTGGGAGTCGACCGACATGGACGAAACCATCGCAAAGGGCCGGCACGCCTGGGCCGTCGCCAAAGACAAGCTGGCCAGCGGTGACTATCAGCTCCTCATCCTCGACGAACTCACCTACACGATGAAGTACGGCTGGGTCGACGTGGCCGACGTGGTCGACGGGATCACCAACCGGGCCACCGGAACCAACGTGGTGATCACCGGCCGGGGTTGCCCCCAGGAGCTGATCGACATCGCAGACACCGTCACCGAGATGCAAAAGGTCAAACACGCCTACGAGAAGGGCATCAAGGCGATCAAGGGCATCGAATATTGACCCAGTTCGGTTCGGGGCTCGGGCCGCGGTTGGTAATCGCCGGCACCCACTCCGGCGTTGGCAAAACCACCATCGCCACCGGCCTTATGGCCGCCTTTCGGGCCGCCGGGGTTTCCGTGGCGTCGGCCAAAGTGGGGCCCGACTACATCGATCCCGGCTACCACGCCCTGGCCACCGGTAGACCACCCCGAAATGTCGACCCGTGGCTCAGCGGCACCGATGCCATCGCACCGCTTGCAGCCCGGGCCGGCTCCGGTGCGGACCTGCTGATCGTCGAGGGAGTGATGGGCCTGTTCGACGGTGCCGTTGACGGTTCGCAGTCCAGCACCGCCGATGTCGCCGCCCTGCTCGGTGCGCCGGTGGTGCTTGTGGTGGACGGCTCGTCGCTCTCCGCCTCGGTTGCCGCCGTCGTTCGCGGCTTCCGTGATCACGGACCGGACCTCGACCTGGCCGGGGTGATCCTGAATCGGGTCGGCGGCGACCACCATCGCACGCTCCTGGTCGAAGCCCTTGATGAGATCGGCGTCGAGGTGTTCGGGTCGCTCGGTCGGGACGACGGGCTGACCTGGCGCGACCGGCACCTCGGACTGATTCCGGTTGACGAACGGCCGGGCGAGGTCACCACGGCCCTCGAGCGGCTCGGGGCCACCGTCGCCGACGCGTGCGACCTGGACCGGCTTCGTCGAGTTGCCCGATCGGCCACCGATACCCCGGTCGGCGATCTTCCCGAGCCGATCACACCGCCCCTGGACGGGCGGGGCGCCCGCATCGCCGTGGCCGGTGGGCCCGCCTTCACCTTTCTCTACCGGGACAACGTCGAAGCCCTCTCCGCGGCCGGTGCGGACCTGGTGGCGTTCGATCCGCTGACCGACGAGCGGCTCCCGGACGACATCAACGGCCTGGTCATCGGCGGCGGCTTCCCCGAGGTCTACGCGACCCGGTTGGCCGAGAACGTTCCGCTGCTGGCCGAGGTCGCAACCAGGGTCGGTGATGGTTTGGTGACCTGGGCGGAGTGCGGCGGCCTGCTGTGGCTCGCCCGATCACTCGACGGCGTACCGATGGCCGGCGCCGTTGCAGCCGACGGCCGGATGACCGATCGGCTGACCCTCGGATACCGCCACGCAACCGCTATCGGGGACAACCCGCTGATGGCCGACGGCGAGCAGGTCAGGGGGCACGAGTTCCACTATTCCGTCGTTGAACCGGCCGGACAGGCACTGGCGCTGCGGTCCCGATTTACGGACCGCGTCGAGGGTTACGCAACCCCTACCTTGCTGGCCACCTACCTCCATCAGCACCTGGGGACCCGGCCGGAGTCCGCGGCCCGGTTCGTCGCCGCATGCGCTCGCCCGGTTGCTCGGCAATCGGTCGAGCGGTAGCGTACGGGCGTCCGTAGCGAAGGGAAGCCGGTGTGATTCCGGCACGGTCCTCGCCACTGTGACCGGGGAGCAACGTTTCGACATCCCACTGACCTGCGGGTTGGGAAGGGGAGGCGGCGCATCGATCCGGAAGTCAGGAGACCTGCTTCGGGCAAATCCAATTCATCCTGTCCGTCCGAAGGAGTCGACTGATGCATATAGCCGAGGGGTTCTTACCCCCTGTTCACGCCGCCGCCTGGACCGTGGCCGCCGCACCGTTTGTGGTCCACGGCGTCCGGCAGCTGAGCGACAAGGTCCGGGAACAACCGGACACCCGGATGCTGCTGGCCGCGTCCGGGGCCTTCTCGTTCTTCCTGTCGGCACTCAAGATCCCGTCGGTCACCGGCAGCTCATCACACCCAACGGGCGTCGGGTTGGGAACGGTGCTGTTCAAACCTCCGATCATGGCGATCACCGGCGCCATCGTCCTGTTCTTCCAAGCCATCCTCCTGGCCCACGGTGGGCTGACCACCCTTGGAGCGAACGCCTTCTCGATGGCCATCGTCGGGCCGTGGGCCGGCTACGGCGCCTATCGGGCGGTCCGGGGTGCAACCGAATCGCTATGGGCCGGTGCATTCGCCGCCGCGGCGGTTGCCAACCTGGCCACCTACGTCACCACCTCGGTGCAACTCGGTCTTGCCTTTCCGGAAGTCGACGGCGGTGTACTGGCCGGGATCGCAACCTTCCTTGGCATTTTCGCCGTTACCCAGATCCCCCTCGCGATCATCGAGGGACTGCTGACCGCAGTTGTCGTCACCTGGCTGTCCAATTACAGCCGGAATGAGATGGAGGAGTTGGCCGTCGTATGAGCCGCAGAAACCTCATTGCACTGCTGGCCGTTGTTGCGCTGGCCATCATCCCCCTCCTACTCCCCCGGAACAGCGACACCGAGTTCGGCGGCGCAGACGGCGCCGCGGCCGACGAGGCGGTCCGCATCGACCCGGACCTCGAACCGTGGTTCGATCCCATCTGGGCGCCGCCCGGCGGTGAGACAGAGGGCCTTCTGTTTGCACTGCAGGCCGCGCTCGGAGCGGGCGTGCTCGGCTACGTTGCGGGATCGATCAGGACACGGCATCGGCTGGCCACAGCCGGGGAAACCGGCGGCGACGGTTCACGTCCGTCCCCGTCGCAGACGAACAGCTGATCCGGAGCGGCCGGTGCTGACCCTTGACGTCCTGGCCAACACCGGCCCGCTTCGCAA
>JBCCGJ010000405.1:0-5174 GCA_039029335.1 Actinomycetota bacterium
ACGCTGCGGACAGGCCGCTCGGGCCGCCGCCCAGGATGTGGATGGTCGGCTTTTCGGTGGTGGTCATGGTCCCTCCATCTGGTCGGATCCCACCCTCCCACGTCCCGCGGATCTGTGCCATGGATGGGCCGGTGAGCCATACTTCCCAGGGTGGGGACGTCGGCCAGTCAGGGGCAACCGGACGGGGCGGAACCGCGCTGGACGTTCGTCTTCACCGACATCGTCGACTCCACCGCGATGTGGAGCGGGAACGCCGACGTCATGGCCGAGCAGCTGGAGGTCCACGACCGGATCCTGAACCGGGCGGTTGCCGAGGCCGGCGGGACGGTGTTCGCCACCATGGGCGACGGGCTGGCCGCAGCCTTCGACGATCCGGACGCCGCGGTGACGGCGATGGTGGCGGCCCAGGCTGCGCTGATCAACAACCCGTGGCCCGAGGACAACACCATCCGGGTCAGGATGGGGGCCCACGCCGGTCCGGCCCACCATCGAAACGACGACTATTTCGGACCAACGGTAAACCTGGCGGCCCGGGTGATGAGCGCCGGCCACGGCGGGCAGATCGTGATCACCGAGACCTTGGCCGAGCTGCTGACCGGTGCCGCCCTCGGGGACACCGAGCTGCGCGTCGAGCCGCTGGGCGCCCACCGGCTGAAAGGTGTGGTCGGACAGACCGGCCTGGCAATGGTCCGCGGCCCGGCCCAGCCGGCGGCGTTCCCGCCCCTCCGGGTGCTCGACCCGGCCCGGTTCACCATCCCCATCCCCTCAACGTCGATCATCGGCCGTACCGAGGAGCTGGCCGACGTGCTGGAAAGCGTGCGGAGCCGGCGCTGCACCACCATCTGGGCCACCGGTGGGGCGGGCAAGACCAGGCTGGCGATCGAGGTCGCGGTTCGGGCCGGCGACGTGTTCCCTGCCGGGGTTCACGTGATCGAGCTGGCCGACCTGGACGCCGAACAGGACATTGCGGAGGATCTGGCCACCAGGGTGGCCGAGCTGGTCCTCGGGACCGAAGCCACCGCCGGTCCGAACGAGCACCTTCAACGGCTTGGCACCGAGCTGACCGAACCGGTCCTCATCGTCGTCGACAATGCGGAACACGTCATCGATGAGTGTGCCAAGGCGGTCGAATCTCTGCTGCGGGCGTCGGCCGACCTGACGTTCCTGGTCACCAGCCGAGAGCCGCTTCGGATCGACGGTGAGCACGCCTATCCGCTCGATCCCCTGTCGTTCACCGGTGGTGATGGGGACGGCGTCGGTACCTCGGCGGCCGCCAGGTTGTTCATCGAACGGGCGACCGCCGCAGCGCCGACCGCCGAGATCGACGCGGCCGTCGTTGACGAGATCGTCGAACGGTTGGACGGGTTGCCGTTGGCGGTTGAGCTGGCCGCGGCCCACATTGGCACGTTGGGAACGGCCCAGCTCCTGAACCACCTGGATCGGGTCTTGGCCCAGGCCCCCACTCGTCGGGGCGGCCGCTCCCGGCATCGCACCGTCGAGGCCGCGATCGACTGGAGCGTCGCCCGCTGCAGCGATGAGGACCGCCTCCTCCTGGCCCGGCTCGCCGTCTTCCCCGGCAGCTTCGACCTGGACGCCATCAACGCGGTCTGCACCGACGATCGACTCGACGACTTTCTGGTCCTCGGCACGCTCGGCGCGCTGGTGGAACGGAGCCTGGTGTCCTCGTTCGACGGTCCCGGCGGCCGCCGGTACCGCCTGTTGCGGCTGATCCGTGCCTATGCCGACGGTTTGTCGAGCGGCATCGAAGACCTGGCTGATCGCCACACCACCTACTATCTGGACCTGGCCCGCACGCAGGTCGAGGAGTTGCACCGCGACGGCTCGGCCGGGCTCGGCGCGGCGATCGGTGAGGACCACGACAACTTTGCGGCCATCCTGGAGCGAGGGGTGACCGAGGAGGAGCACCGGCGGAACGCGCGCCGGCTGTGCGTCCGACTCCAGAACTACTGGGAGGACACTGGGCGGCTGCGGCTCGGGGCGGACTGGATGGCCCGACTTGGCGAGCCGCACGACATCGGTGAGCGGTCGTGGGCCGCCGTAGTCCTGGTCGGTGCAACGTATGACGCCATGTGCGGCCTGACGCCGCTCGACCGTCAGCCGGTGGACGCCATCCGGTCCCTGGCCGACATGCCGATGCCCGGCGTCCACGCCATGCAACTGCCGCTGGCGTTCATCGACCTGTCCCAGGGTCGGATCGATGAGTCCATAGAACGGTTCGACAAGGCGGCCGCGGGCTTCGACGACGATCCGCGGAACGGCTGGCAGGCGTTGATGACCGCCGGTGCGCTCTGCGACTACAACCGGGACCCGGCCCTGGCCGCAGAGTTCTACGAGCGGGCCGCGGCGATCGACCGATCGGCGCTCGCCGGCTGGGCCGACAGCTACGGCCGGATCTTCACGGTTGGGTCCGAGTTGGCGGAGCGGGGACCGTCGAGCGATGCCGCCACCGTTGCCGAACTGCTGGTCGCCCTCGACCGGTTGCTGGCCACCGGGCTCGACACCCGGATCACCATTGCCGGCCACGGGGCGATGTGGGCACTCGAACAGGCCGGGCGGTTCGATCTGGTGGCCGAGCGCCTCCCGACGATCATGACCAACCCCCGGCGGACCGGGTACCTGTGGTTCACTCTGGCGCTTGCCGACCTCGCCGCATCCATCGCCGTCCGCAACGGGGCGATCGACCTCGGCCTGCAGCTGGAAGGGGCGGTCGACGCCCGCCTGGCCGCCGCGGCGTACGGGTTCCCCGTCTCGTTCGGTGACCGGCGTCGTGCCGATGCCCGGGTGGCGGTTGACCCGGAGCGAGCCGAGGCCTGCCGGGCGGACGGGCGGGACCTCACCATCGCCGCGATCGATGAGCTGGCCGCTCGGGCAGTGGCCACACGCACCGCCTGAGCCCCTGATTTCAGCGGCCCGACCACTTTTCGGCACACCGGCCCATTCCGATACGCTGCTGAGGTGGCAGATCACCCCCTGACCGAACGAATCGCCGAACTGGAATCCCGCAAGGCCGAGGCGCTCGCCGCCGGCCCGGAGCGGGCGGTGCAGCGCCAGCACGAGAAGGGCAAGATGCTGGCCCGGGAGCGGCTCGAGTACCTGCTCGACGACGGGTCGTTCCACGAGCTGGACATGCTGGCCCGGTCACGCCACCCCGAGGCCACCTCCCGGCCCTACACCGACGGCATCATCACCGGTTGGGGGTCGATCGACGGCCGCAAGGTTTTTGTCTCCAGCCAGGATTTCACCATCAACGGTGGTTCCACCGGCGAGGTCCACGCCGAGAAGCTCCACAAGCTGCAGGACCTGGCCCTGTCCGTCGGCGCACCCTATATCGGGCTGAACGACGGCGGCGGCGCCCGTATCCCGGAGGGGGTTGTCAGCCTGGACGGGTATGGCGGCATCTTCTATCGCAACGTGCAGGCCTCCGGTGTCATCCCCCAGATCAGCGTGATCATGGGCCCGTGCGCCGGTGGTGCGGTGTACAGCCCGGCCATGACGGACTTCATCTTCATGGTCCGGGAGACGTCGCACATGTTCATCACCGGCCCCGACGTGGTCAAAACCGTCACGGGCGAAGAGGTCACGCTGGAGGAACTGGGCGGGGCGGGCAGCCATTCGTCCCGGTCCGGCGTTGCCACGTTTGTGGCCGCCGACGAAAAGGCGGTCATGGACGATGTGCGGTACCTGCTGTCGTTCCTGCCGGCCAACAACATGGAGGACGTTCCCCTTCTCGACACCGGTGACGACCCGGAGCGGCTCTGCACCGGCCTCGCCGACCTCATGCCGGACAGCCCGAACATGCCGTACGACATGAAGGCCGTCATCACCGAGGTTGTCGACGACGGTGAGTTCCTCGAGTATCACGCCAACTGGGCCAAGTCGATCGTCTGCGGGTTCGCCAGGATGGCCGGTCGGACCGTCGGCATCGTCGCAAATCAGCCGCTGGTGCTGGCCGGGGTGCTCGACATCGAGAGTGCGTCGAAGGGCGCCCGGTTCGTCCGGACCTGTGATGCGTTCAACATCCCGCTGCTGACCTTCGTCGATGTGCCGGGCTTCCTGCCCGGTGTCGATCAGGAGTACGGCGGGATCATCCGCCACGGGGCGAAGCTGCTCTACGCCTACTGCGAAGCCACCGTTCCCCGAATCCAGGTCATCACCCGCAAGGCCTACGGCGGTGCCTACGTGGTGATGGACTCAAAGGGTGTTGGCTGTGACCTGTCGCTGGCGTGGCCGTCCGCCGAGATCGCGGTGATGGGCCCCGAGGGTGCGACGGACATCGTCCATCGGCGGGAGATCCAGTCGGCCGCCGATCCGGAATCGAGGCGGGCCGAGCTGGTCGAGGAATACAAGGACCAGTTCGCCAACCCGTGGATCGCCGCCGAGCGGGGATACATCGACGACGTGATCGACCCGGCCGACACCCGCCGAAAGATGATCGCCGGTTTGGACATGCTGGCGTCCAAGCAGGAAGACCTGCCCCGCCGCAAACACGGAAACGTCCCGCTCTAGCCATGGCAGATGATTCCGACGCATCGTCTCCGGTCAGCGCCGCATCCGGCGTTCATGCCATCACCCCGCCGCCGAGTGACGAGGAGGCTGCGGCCATCGTTGCTGCGCTGACGATGGCCTGGCCTCGGCCCACCGCCGACGCCGGCCCGATCGGTCCACCGTCAACAACGTGGCGGTTCAGCGGTCGCTGGTGGAACAAACGGACGTGGCGCGGCCGCTAACCGCTCGCCGGATGTTCAACCGAGGTGGGCCGCGCTTGCCGCAACGAGGAGCACGGCCAGCGCCGACATCTGCTGCACCGCACCGAGCACGTCACCGGTGATGCCGCCGATCTTGCGTATCGACAGCGCCACGACCGCTGACCCGGTCGCCGCAACCGCAATCAGGACCGCCGGTATCACCTCGGGGCCCGACCGGTAGGCCACGACCGTGACCACGATCCCGAACAGGACCGAGGCGTAGGCGTGGACCGGCCGGAGGTCGGCGGCGTAGGCCGCACCGAGACCGGAACCGGCCGGCGGTGCGTGCCGCATCATCAGCACCGCCGTCGAACGGCTGAGGGTGTGGGCCACAACCAGGGCGATCAACCCGTCCATCGGGTCGAGGGCGGACAGCGCGCTGATCTCGGTTGCGAAGGCCAGGATCAG
>JBCCGJ010000406.1:0-5121 GCA_039029335.1 Actinomycetota bacterium
TCCCGGCCCGACACGTGATCGGCGTCCCCGCCGTAGGCCGGCGCATCGACCGCTACAACCCGGATGCCGTCACGAGCGGCCTCGGTGGCGATCGCCACGTGTTCCTCCGGCCCCTCGTCGCCCAGTTCGGCCATCGCGCCGAGCACCGCAACCCGGACCGTTGCATCGACCGCCCGCAGCCCGTCGAGTGCCGCCCGGACGGACGTGGGGTTGGCGTTGTACGCGTCGTTGATGACCAGCAGACCGTCCTGGCCGGTGTTGATCTCCATCCGCCAACGGGACAGCGTGGCCGACTGGACCCCCGTCACCGCATCGTCGAAGCCAACGCCTGCGGCCAGGGCCGCCGCCAACGCGGCGCCGGCGTTGAGTGCCATGTGCGACCCCCGGACACCGAGGGTCAGCTCTGCGGTTCCCCAGTCCGTCCGAACGGTGAAGCTGGGCCGGAGCGACCCGTCGACCTGTATCCCCTCGATCCGCACGTCGCCCCCGACTCCATAGGTCAGGACCCTGGCCGAGGTTCGGTCGGCCATCGCCGCCACCCGGTCATCGTCGGCGTTCAGCACGGCGACCCCGTCGGCCGGGAGCGCCTGGACGAGTTCCCCCTTGCCGGTGGCCACGGCGTCTATCGACCCGAACAGCTCGGAGTGGGCCAGGGCCACCCGGGTGACCACCCCGATGGTCGGACGTGCGACGGCGCACAGCTCGACTATGTGGCCGATCCCCCTGGCTCCCATCTCGACGATCGCAACGGAGGTGTCCGCCGGCGCGTTGGCCAACGTCAGCGGCACCCCGAGTTCGTTGTTGAACGACGCGGCGCTGGCCCACGCCAGCGGACCGCAGGCCGCCCGGGTCAGATCCTTGACCGATGTCTTGCCGACGCTGCCCGTGATGCCGACCACCGGGACCTCCAGACGCTCCCTGGCCGCCCGACCGATGGCGGTCAGCGCGGTCCCGGTGTCCCGGACCAGGATCGTGGCGGCACCGCGGGGACGGTTTCCCACCGCCTCGGACCGGTCGGCGGCCGACAGATAGGCGGCGGCGCCGTTCTGGACGGCGGCCGGGATGAAATCGTGCCCGTCCCGCTCGGCCACGATCGGCACAAAGAGCTGTCCGGCCCCGATGCTTCGACTGTCGATGGACACGCCATCAACGGAGAGCCCGTCGACGGCGCCGTCCACGGTCCCGGCCGGTGGGCTGTCCGGTTCGATGAGTTCACCGTCGACCGCCGCAGTCACTTCTGAGAGAGCAAATCGCACCACACCGGTTTACTCCATGGCGCCAACGGTTGGACGGCACCGAGCGGATTGACCGGATCGACCGGCCGTGGCGAGGACCGGGCGGATCGCCGGTACCGGTCCGGGCCGGACGCGGTGCCCCCGTCGCCGGGCCTCGGCCAGTTACGATGACGCGGTGACCTCCGGTTCGAACCAGAAAATCCGTCTCGTGGTGTTGTTCGGAGGCCAGTCGGCCGAGCACGACGTGTCCTGCACCACCGCCGCCCACGTCCTGGCCGCGGCAAACCCGGATCGATACACGATCGAGGCGATCGGCATCACGAGAGAGGGTCGCTTCGTCAGGGCCGAGGACGCCGCCGCCCTGCTCGGCGGAACAACTCCAACCGTGGCGGACACAGCGGAGACCGGTCAGGCGATCGAGCCGCTCAAACCGGTCGGTCCGGGGACGGAGCTGATGTCCTCGGTCACCTCGCTTGCCGCCGAGGAGACGGTGGTTGTCCTACCGCTGCTGCACGGTCCACTCGGCGAGGACGGCACGGTGCAGGGCCTGTGCGAGCTGGCGGATGTGGCCTACGTGGGCGCCGGTGTGCTCGGCTCTGCGACCGCGATGGACAAGGTGATGTCAAAGACCATCCTTGACGCCCGCGGTATCCCGCAGACCCGGTGGGTCGGTGTGCAGGAAACCGGTATGGCCGGCGACCTTGCGGAGACGGCAAAGCAGGCGGCCGCCGCGCTCGGGCTGCCGTGTTTTGTGAAGCCGGCCAACATGGGTTCCTCGGTCGGGGTCGGCAAGGCCACAACCGAGGAGGAGCTGGTGGCCGCCATGCAGGCCGCGCTGCGCTACGACGAGTGGCTGGTCATCGAGGAGGCGGTCACCGCACGGGAGATCGAGATCGCCATCCTCGGCAACGACACGCTGGAGCTGTCGGTCCCCGGTGAGATCATCCCCGGCGCCGAGTTCTACGACTACGAGGACAAATACGTCGACGGCAACGCGTCGCTGATCATCCCCGCCGACCTTCCGCCCGGTGTCGAAGAGCGCATCAAGGAACTGGCCGTCGAGGCGTACCGGGCGCTTCGGGTCGAAGGGATGGCCAGGGCCGACTTCCTGTTCGAAGAGGACGGCCGGGGTCCGCTCCTGAACGAGCTGAACACCATTCCCGGGTTCACCCCCATCTCGATGTACCCGAAGATGTGGGAGGCGTCCGGATTGCCGTACCCGGAACTCATCGATCGTCTGGTCGACCTGGCGATCGAACGCCACGGGAGGCGCAGCAAAAAACGGATAACCACCCGAGACGCTCGCCACTGACGCATTCCGTGTCCGGACGGTCGGTCACCGTCCTGCCGCCCTCCGCCGATAGCGGGCGCCGACTCAGAAGCGACCGCTCGAACGCCCGCTGCCGAACGACCGGCCCCCTCCGGACCGCGACATCGACCGGCTGAACGAGCGGCCGCCGCCGGACCGGGACCGACCGCTCGACCCGCCGGAGGACCATCCGCCGCCACCCGATGACCAGCCACCGCCACCGGTGGAGACCCAGGTGCTCTGCCTGCGCCGTCTTGCGATGACCCGCTCCTGAATACGCAGCGCATCGTCGGCAACGTCACCGGCACGATCGATGGCGACCTCAACATCGTCGGGCAGTCGCCCGAGGCTCCGCTCCAGCTCGTCGAGGGCCCGGCCGTCCCGGGAGGGGAAGAGTTCCCAGCCGATGGACCGTCTCGCCCGTGAGATGGCCCGTTTCGCCCGTTCCGTCTCCCGGCCGAGCTCCCGGCGGAGGCTCTCCATCCTCAGGTGCTGCTCCTTGGCGCTCCGCAGCAGCTCGTCGAGTTGTCGGTTGATACCGTTCGCCGATTCGGCCGCCCGAAGGTAGTTCGGTTTCGGCTGCCGCAGTTCCTGTTCGACCCCGGCGATCGCATCCGAGACGTCCGACGGCGCGGTGAGGGTTGCGGTGTCGAGGTCGCCGCGGTGCCCGTCGATGAACTCCGCGAACGAGCGCAGCACCTCCCGGCTCTCGGCCACCAGCTGTGGTGCGGCCTCCTTCGCCGTTTCCAGGTCGACGATCAGATCGTCAACCCGATCGAGGAGCCGATCGGCGGCGATCAGCTCCAGACCGGCCGCGTCCAGTTCCCGTCCGGCCTGGTCGAACTCCTGACGGGAGACCAGCTCGGTGATGACCCGCTCCTGGATTGCGTCGGAGCGGGCGATGTGGTCAAGGGCCTGCTCCGGAAGGTCGGCGGCCCACCGCCACGACTCGCTCGCGTGGGTGGTTGAGAGGCTGACGAAATCCCGCCGCTGCTGGTCGATCCGGCGCTGCTCCAGTTCCGCCGCCTGATCCAGACCGTCGGTCCACTGTCTCAGGGACCCCAGTCGGGACGGCAGGGACTGCAGGTAGTGGTTGGTCCGGAACAGGTCGGCCTCCAGCGCCTCCACCCGTTCGGAGAGGCTCAGCAGGTCGTGGGCCAGACCGTCCATCACCATCTGGT
The DNA here is from genome assembly GCA_039029335.1 of Actinomycetota bacterium. Lineage (GTDB taxonomy): Bacteria > Actinomycetota > Acidimicrobiia > Acidimicrobiales > SZUA-35 > JAHELU01. The sequence continues at coordinate 3,726 of JBCCGJ010000406.1, forward strand.
CCAGGCCGGCGGCGATCAGCCGGAGTTCCGACCGTTGGCTCTCGACCGCCCAACCCTCGCTGGCTCGCTGGTCCGCCAGCTCCTCCGACTCGTCCAGCTCCTCGTCGAGGAGCTGGGCCTTGGCCGGCACCGCAACCCGGAGATGGTCGAAGTGGGCACCCAGCTCCTCGAGGCGGCCGAGCGCATCGTCGTGCTGGTCGAGGGCCTGTGACAGCTCGACCAGCGCAGCGTTCGCCCGCTGGACCTCTCCCAGGTCAGCCTTGGCCGGACCGTCCGGGATGATTCGGCTGAGCACAAGCCTGGTTCGATCCGTTCCGCTCCTGGTCTCATCCAGGTCGGCAACCGCGGCCGCCAGTGCCTCGGTTGTCCGGCCCGCAGTGGTATGGGCCCAGCCGTCGGCCTGGGTGACCAACCTGGCGTCCCTCGCCCGCAGCGTGCCCTGCCGGGCGATCGGGTCCGCCATGGCCCCTTGCAGTTCGTCGCGGGCCGCGAACAGCCGACGTTGGCGGCTGATGACCAGGAACGCGCCGCCTCCGGCCGCCGCCGCGGCCAGGGCCCCACCGACGGCCCACGGCGACTGACCGTCGTCGCCGCCGTCACCGGTCGTGTCCGCTGCCGATCCGGTGTCGGCAGTGTCTTCATCCTCATCGCCGTCGCCATCGGACTGATCCTCCTGCTCGTCCGAGGCGGAGGCAGCGGCCTCGGCCTCGGTCGTCAGGCGGTCGGCAACGGCAACCGCCACCTCACGGACGCCGGCCTCCAGGCCGCCGGTGAAGTCGTCCTCGGAGAAGAATCGACCCATCACGTCGATCCGCAGATCGTCCGGGTCGGGGATGGCTGGCCGCCAGCGGCCGCCGATGACAACGTCGGACTGTCGATCACCCACCGACACCGCAAGGACGATCACGTCTGGCTGTATGTCGCCGTCTCCGGCGTAACAGCGGCTGACGAGTTCATCGACGGTGCCGACCAGATCACCGCCCTCCACCCGGTCATAGCTCCGGACAACGATGGTGGCTGCCGGGTCGACCAGCGTGGTGGCCGCCACCACGACGTCGATGTCGACCACACCGCTGGTGTCGGCCACGGTTCGAGAGCAGTCCGGCTGGGCCTGGGCGGCAACGGCTGCGCCGGACAGCAACATCGGCACCACCGACACCACGGACACCACTAGCACCACCGGGGCCAGCACACCCAGCAACGTCCGCACCACAACAACCCTCCGACGACGGGTGAACCGGCGAGCGGTCAACGACGACGCGGTAACCGATGCCGGGCCGGTGCGTGGTGTGATCGGGTTCGGGGGTGACGACATCATGAGCGGATCCCTGGGAGCCTATTGCTCAGCGACTCGCCTGAGGGTGAAAGCGGCCCTGTGGCATCAGAGCCGCCTCCA
>JBCCGJ010000407.1:0-5102 GCA_039029335.1 Actinomycetota bacterium
CGATCACCGTCAGACCGTCCAGCAGCGGTGGGCTCACCAGCTCCCCTTCGTCGGACGACGACGACGGAACGATGTTTGTTGCCTCCGACGGCTGGACACGGCCATGCCGCACAGTAGTCAGACCTTCACGATGCTGACCAACAACGACGCACCGTCCCGGACCCCACCGGGAACGCCTTCACCGTTCTTGCGGGTGGGTCGCCTGCCCGCCGAATCGCAGAATCGCAGAAGCCCCGCCGAATCGCAGAAGCCCCGCCGAATCGCAGAAGCCAGGCCATCTGGGGGACCATGGGCCGCAGTGTTCGTCCGTAAACCCACAACCGGTGTCCCGCCGTTCGCCGGGTGGCGCATCGTTCGGGGCGGGTTTGCGATCCAGGCGCTTCACAGCGGCCTGGTCTTCAACGCCTTTGCGTTGATCGCGGTCGAGCTCCGGGACGAGTTCGGCTGGTCGGCCAGTGCCCTTGGCCTTGCGTTTGCCCTCAACCGGGCGGAGAGCGGACTCCTCGGGCCGATCCAGGGATGGATGACCGACCACTGGGGTCCGCGGGTGGTGCTGCGCATCGGTGCGGTCATCATGGCTGTCGGGCTTGTCGCCTTCGCCACGGTTGACACCCTTCTGGAGTTTTACCTCTTCTATCTGGTCGTCTCCCTCGGGTCCAGCTTGTCCGGCTTCCTCGGGATCACCGTGGCCATCGTCAACTGGTTCGAACGAAAACGGGCCAGGGCGCTCGCACTGGCACAGATGGGATTTGCGATTGGCGGCGCGTTCACGTTTCTGGTCGGCCTGGCGCTGCAACAGTTCGGCTGGCGGACAACCTCGGTGTTGTCGGCCGGCCTCACACTCCTGGTGATCCTCCCCCAGTCCCGCCACTTCCATCAGCGACCGCAGGACGTCGGCCAGTTCGTCGACGGGATCGATCCGAGCGGTGGTGACGACGGTGTCGCTCGGCTGCCGTCCACAGTGAGTCCGGTCCACTTCACCGCCAGGGAGGCCCTGCGAACCCGGGCGTTCTGGTTCATAAGCCTGGGGCACGCGTCGGCCCTGCTCGTCGTTGGGGCGTCCATGGCCCATCTGGGTTTGTACCTCGAGGGGGAGCGAGGGTTCTCGGTCCTGCACACCGCTCTTGTCGTCGGGATGTTGCCGGCGATGATGGGGGCCGGCCAACTGCTCGGTGGCTACCTCGGAGACCGCTTCGACAAACGAATGATGGTCAGTGTTGCCATGCTGGGCCACGGGTTCGGCATGCTTCTGTTGGCCCTTGCCACCAACTGGCTGCTCGTCTGGCTGTTTGTGCTCCTCCACGGGCTTGCGTGGGGGATTCGGGGACCGATCCAGTCGGCCCTGCGAGCTGACTACTTCGGCGCCACCTCATTCGGCAAGATCATGGGGTTCTCGTCAATGATCGTGATGCTCGGCATGATCGTCGGCCCGGTTCTCGCCGGCGTGCTGCGGGACGAAACCGGTGACTATCGGCTCGGGTTTGTCATCCTTGCCGTCGTGGCCGCGCTGGGTAGCGTGTGGTTCTTTCTCGCAACACCGCCCGCGCCGCCGAAGCGAGACACGCTCACCGATACCGGTGACAGCGGTGATCGAACCATCGGTACCACCGGGGTGCCCTCACCAGCCGGCGGCTGACCACCTACCGCTGACGGCCGACAGCTGAAGACCGACGATTGTCGCCGGTCACGAGCGGGTGGCCAAAGGCTTCAGGCGGGCGGAGCGTGTGGGGAGCGGCGGGCCTCCACGTTGGCGTGGACGTCGATCAGCACGGTGGCGCCTTCCGCGTTGTGCCGTTTGGCGTCGGCGAGCGCGGCCCGGAACTCCTCCGGTGTTCGGACGGTGATCCCGATCGCTCCCATACCCTCGGCGATCTTGGCGTAGTCACCAAGCATGGTGGTCACCCCGAACTCGGTCCTGGCCGTGGTTGGATCCATCGGGGAACCGTGGGGATAGGTCGCCATGTTCCCGTTGTTCAACAGGACCGTGGTGATGGCCGCACCAGAGCGAACCGCGGTTTCGATGTCGGTGCCGGACATACCGAAGGCGCCGTCGCCCATCACGTTCAGGCAGAACTTGTCCGGGTGGGCCAGCTTGGCCCCGATCATCAGCGGGATGCCGAACCCGAGGTGGGTGGTCTTTCCCCAGCCGACATAGGAGTGCGGCGTGGTGGCCTGAAAGAACGGAACCAGGCAGTCCCGGGGTGCGCCGGCGTCGTGGGTGACGATGCTGTTGGCCCTGTCCAGCCCGTTGTTGAGCTCGTCGATGACCCGGTAGTAGCTGAGCGGCACCTCGTCCGAAGTAAGGGCCGGCGCCCACGCGGTCAACCACTCGTCGCGGGCTGCGGCGATCTCGGCTGCCACCGCCGATGCGTCCGGGGCGGTGTCGAGCCGGGCTCTGGCCTCCTCGATAAGCGCCTGAAGGGTGAGCTTGGTGTCGCCGACCAGCGCGATCGTGACATTCTCGTCCTTGCCGACCTCGTTCGGGTTGTTGGTGTTCTGGATGACCGGCACCCCACGGGGCACGCGCTGCCCGTATGGCGTGCGGGTCAGGCTTGATCCGAGGGCGACCAGCAGGTCGGTCTGGCCGAGAAACCGGGCCGCCGGACCGGTGGTGGTCATGCCACCGGCGCCGACCGACATCGGATGGGCTTCGTCAATCGCCGACTTGCCCTGCATGGTGGTGAACACCGGGGTGGCCGTTAGCTCGGCCAATTCCCGGAGTTCGGCGGTGGCGTCGGCGAACAGGACACCGCCGCCGGCCCACAGCAACGGGCGGTCGGCGGCCAGCAGCGCGTCGACCGCGGCGGTGATCGAATCGGCGGCCGCGACCTGCCGGGCCACCGGGGGAGAGATGTAGCGATCCAGGGCGTCGTCCGCCAGCTGCTCACGGCACACGTCCGCGGTCAGCTCCACCACAACCGGCCCCGGTGTGCCGTTCCGGAGCGCAGCGAACGCCCGCCGCATCGCCGCACCGATGTCGGCTGACCGGCGGAGCGATTCGACCGACTTGGTGATCCCCGCGTAGTTCTGTTCCGCCGAATAGTTGGGACGGACCGCGATCTCGCCGGAGTTTGGACCGCCGGGTAGGACCAGGATCGGGATGTTGTCGGCAAACGATTGGGCCACCCCGCCGAGCGCGTTCTCGGCCCCGGCCTGGGACTGCACGGCGACCACGCCGAACCGGCGGCGGTCGCTCAGCCTGCTGTAGCCGTCCGCGGCCATGACCGCACCCCGCTCGTGGCGGAAGGCGATGGGGCGAATCCCGATCTTGGCCGCCGCCTCGATGAGCGGGTTGTTTGGAAAGCAGGCGAGCCACTCAACGCCTTCGCGCTCCAGGATCCGTGCGATCAGTTCGTTTCCATCCATTGGTGTCCGTCCGTTGGTGTCCGTCTGTTGGTGTGCGTCCGTTGGTGTAAGTGTGTGCGTGGGTGCCGTCAGTCGAAGGGGTAGACGCCCGGCTCAGGAACGGCGTTCTCGGTGATGCCCCGGATGCCCGCTTCCGCCATGGCGATCCACGCCTCCTCGGCGCCGGCGCCGATGTGGGCGGTGCCGAGGAAGTTCGGCAGCTCCAGCAGCTCGTGTTGCCCGGGCGGTTCGACGGCAAACACGTCGAATGCCGCGGCGGCGATTCGCCCGTCCCGCAACCGCTCGGCCAGGGCGACCTCGTCGAAGATCTGGCCCCGGGCGGTGTTGACAACGAAGATGCCAGGCCGGAGCTTGTCCAGCACATCGGCGCTGTACAAACCGATCGTTGTGCTGTTGCGGGGCAGGTGCACCGTGAGCACCTCTGACCGGGCCCAGAGCTCGTCCGGCTCCACCGGCGTCACCCCATACTCGGCGTAGAACTCCGGGTAGTCCTCTCGGTCGCAGGCCAGAATCTCGCAGCCGAACGGCTGCAACAGTTTGACCACCTCTTTGCCGATGTTCCCGCAGCCGTGAACGCCGACGGTTCGCCCCCGAAGGAGTTGGCCTCTGGCCCGGGACCACCGGCCGTCCCGGAGGCGGACGTTTGAGGTGTGGATGTCCCGCAAAATGTCGATCATGAAACAGACCGCCATCTCCGAGACCGCGTACTTGTTGACGCCGGGGATCCAACCCATCCGGATGCCCCGCTCGTTGAGCAACACCGGGTCCAGGTGATCGACCCCTGCCGAACAACAGGCGATCACCTGGAGTTCGGGGAGGTTGTCCAGCACCCGCTTGGTGTAGCGCTCGATCCCGGCGACAACGATCTCGTGGCCCCGGACGAACTCGATGATCTCGTCCTCGGTGCTCGGGGGTCTTCCTTCCACGATCTTGGCGTCGGGGTACCGCTCCCGGATCCGGGCCGCCATCTCCGGCATCGCGGCGAACAGCCCGCTGGTTACTGCAACGTTGGACACCGCAACACGCTAGTTCAGTGCGGCCCGCCGAAGCCCGGGGGCTCTCGTCAGTCAGGGCGGGTCGATGCGTACCCTCGCTGCATGAACGCGGTGAGGTAGTCCCGGTAGACCAGTGGTTCGTGTCGTCTTGGGTTGTCGGCGTCGATGCAGTCATGGCGTCTCAAACCCCATCTCAGGCGACGGCCGATAGCACCACCACGATCGCCATAGTCGGAGCCGTGGCGACCGTGGTCGGAGCCCTCGCCTAATCAAGGTAGGGACCTCATTGCTGCCCCTGGGCAGCGGGAGCAAAGTCGCATACCCGAAGCGATTCACCCAGACCAAGAACGTAAAGGCGACCACGACCCCGCTCTACGGCGAAGCGTATGGATTTATCGGACTGCTTTGTTTCGATATTGATATTGACTCGGTGCGAGCGCTCTCGGGCAAGGGACGGGCGGCGGTCATCGACGCTTACCGCAGAACGACCGGCGAGACCGGCTGTTTGAACGAGAGACGGCCCCGATTGATCCCAGCGACAAGGAGGATGCAAACTCCGCATGAATTTTCGTGTGTCGGTCTTGATCAACCGGGGAGGAGGCGTACGGACCGTGTGACGTCAATCGTTCGGTGGACTACGAGAGCACGTCTGGCGTCAGAGGTGCTACCGATCCGGGCTGATCAACGGGCGCAGCACCGCCGCATTGGGCCATGTCCGCACGATTGCCAGCGCCAACAGCA
>JBCCGJ010000408.1:0-5096 GCA_039029335.1 Actinomycetota bacterium
CCAAAGTCTTGCCTGCAGGAATTCGTCCATCTCCTGCCCAATTTGGAATGTGCTCCTTGATGTTAAAGATCTTCAGCCGCTTGATGGCCTTCTGCTTGCGCTGGGCCGACAGGGGCTTCACACCCTCTTCCGGGTCGATGGCCGCCCGCAGCTTGACCTCTTCTTCATCGAAGTCGATGCGTTCGATCAGCTGGGCGATCGCGTCGGCGCCCATGCCGCCTTCGAAGTAGTCGCCGAAGCGGTCCGCCATCTCCCGCCAGAGAAGCTCGTCCTCGAGGATCTTGCGGGGGAACAGGTCCTTGAACTCCTCCCAGGCCCGGTCCAGCACGTCGATTTCCATCTCGTACTGCTCGCGGGTCATGGCGAGTTCTTTTTCGAAGGCCCGCTGGCGGGCCCGGACCTCGGTGTCCTTGGCGCCGTCGGCCTCCATCTGCTTGAGCTCTTCCTCGAGCTCCTCGTGCTGCTCGGCGAGGCGGAGCTCCATCTCCTTGTTGATGGTCTCCTTCTCGGCGATCACCTCGGCTTCGAGGTTCGGCAGGTCTTCGTCCCGCTTCTCCTCGTCAACCCAGGTGACCAGGTTGGCGGCGAAGTAGATGACCTTCTCCAGCTGCTTGGCCTTCAGCTCCTCCCGGGGCTCGGTGCCCATGAGGAGGTAGGCCAGCCAGGAGCGGGTGCCCCGCAGATACCAGATGTGGACGCACGGCGCGGCCAGCTCGATGTGGCCCATGCGCTCACGCCGGACCTTCGAGCGGGTGACTTCAACGCCACAGCGCTCACAGATGATGCCCTTGAACCGGACGCGCTTGTACTTGCCACACGCACACTCCCAGTCCTTCTGCGGGCCGAAGATCTTCTCGCAGAAGAGTCCGTCCTTTTCCGGCTTGAGCGTGCGGTAGTTGATGGTCTCCGGCTTCTTGACCTCACCGTTTGACCACATCCGGATGGAACCGGCGGTGGCGAGGGAGATCTTGAGTTGATCGAAATCGTTTACATCAAGCATGTGATCTCCTTAGTTCCGTGCACCGGCGGCGCGTGCTGCGTCGTCTTCATCTGATCCTCGTTCGGGGCGACTGAGGTCGATCCCCAATTCCTCTGCGGTGCGGAAGAGCTCATCGTCGAGCTCCCGCATCTCAATCTCATTGCCGTCCTCGGCCAACACCTCAACGTTGAGACACAGGGCCTGCATCTCCTTGATGAGCACCTTGAAGCTCTCGGGGATGCCTGGCTCCGGGATGTTCTCGCCCTTGACGATGGCCTCGTAGACCTTGACCCGGCCGAGCACGTCGTCGGACTTGATGGTGAGCAGCTCCTGCAGGCAGTAGGCCGCGCCGTAGGCCTCGAGGGCCCACACTTCCATCTCACCGAACCGCTGGCCGCCGAACTGCGCCTTACCACCGAGCGGCTGCTGGGTGATCATCGAGTACGGACCGGTTGACCGGGCGTGAATCTTGTCGTCCACGAGGTGGGACAGCTTCAGGATGTACATGATCCCGACCATGATCGGGTTGTCGAACGGTTCACCGGTTCGGCCGTCGTACAGGGTGGCCTTGCCGTCTGAACCGATCAGCCGTTCACCGTCGACCGATTCGGGATTCAGGTTCTCGAAGATCGACTGGATGGTGGGCTTCTCCCCCGCCAGTTCCTGCTCATCCCACTTCGCACCGTCGAACACCGGGGTGGCGACGAGCGTTGACGGGGTGGTGAACGGACGGGTCTTGGTCTCGGTGCCGCGCACCGGCTCCTCGCCGACGGACTCACCGTCGACCTCCCAGCCCCAGCGGGCCGCGTAGCCGAGGTGCGACTCGAGCACCTGACCGACGTTCATACGGGACGGAACGCCGAGCGGGTTCAGGATGATGTCAACCGGGGTGCCGTCCGCGAGGTACGGCATGTCCTCGACCGGCATGATCCGGGAGATCACACCCTTGTTGCCGTGGCGGCCGGCCAGCTTGTCACCGACCGAGATCTTCCGCTTCTGGGCCACGTAGACCCGGACCAGCTGGTTGACCCCGGGCGGCAGCTCGTGGCTGTCGTCACGGTTGAAGACCTTGACCTCGATGACCTTGCCCGTCTCGCCGTGGGGCACCTTCAGCGAGGTGTCACGAACCTCCCGGGCCTTCTCACCGAAGATGGCCCGCAGGAGCCGCTCCTCCGGCGTGAGCTCGGTTTCACCCTTCGGGGTGACCTTGCCGACCAGCACATCGCCGGGGCCGACGTCGGCGCCGACCCGCACGATGCCCCGCTCGTCGAGGTCCGCCAGGATGTCCTCGCTCAGGTTCGGGATGTCCCGGGTGATCTCCTCCGGGCCGAGCTTGGTGTCCCGGGCATCGATCTCGTGCTCCTTGATGTGGATCGACGTGAGCACGTCGTCCTTGGCAAGGCGCTCGGAGAGGATGATGGCGTCCTCGAAGTTGTAACCCTCCCAGGGCATGAAGGCCACGACCAGGTTCTTGCCGAGGGCCAACTCACCGTTGTCGGTTGAGGGACCGTCGGCCAGGAGCTCGCCCTTCTTGACGGACTGGCCGGCCAGGACGCGAGGCTTCTGGTTGATGCAGGTGTCCTGGTTGGACCGGTCGAACTTGAGGAGCCGGTGGATCCGCTTGCCCGACTTGTATTCGACGGTGATGGCCCGGCCGTCGGCCTCGGTCACCAGACCGTCGTCGTCGGCGATGAGGGTGTCCGCCGCGTCGGAGGCGGCCCGGCGCTCGATACCGGTACCTATATAAGGTGACTCCGCGGTGAGGAGCGGCACGGCCTGACGCTGCATGTTGGCGCCCATCAGGGCCCGGTTGGCGTCATCGTGCTCCAGGAACGGGATGAGGCCGGTGCCGATCGAAACGATCTGCTTCGGCGAGACGTCCATCATCTGGACCTCGTCCTTGGGGACCTGGGAGATCTCGGTGGTGGCACCGAAGAAGACGTCACGCTCCAGCTGGAGCTTCAGGTCACGCAGCGAGGCGGCCTGCGGCGAACGCCGGGCCAGGACCCGATCGGCGGCAAAGCTGCCGTCCGGGTTGAGCTTGGCGTTGGCCTGGGCGACGACGTACTCCTCCTCCTCATCGGCGGTGAGGAAGACGATGTCGTCGGAGACCTTGCCGTCGATGACCTTCCGGTATGGGGTCTCCAGGAACCCGAAGTCGTTCACCCGGGCGTAGCTGGAGAGATACCCGATCAGCCCGATGTTCGGACCCTCGGGGGTCTCGATCGGGCACATGCGGCCGTAGTGACTGAAGTGCACGTCCCGGACTTCGAACCCGGCACGCTCACGGCTGAGGCCACCCGGGCCGAGCGCCGAGAGCCGACGACGGTGGGTCAAACCGGACAGGGGGTTGACCTGGTCCATGAACTGCGACAGCTGCGAGGTTCCGAAGAACTCCTTGATCGCCGCGACGACCGGGCGGATGTTGATCAGGGTCTGTGGGGTGATCGCCTCCACGTCCTGGGTGGTCATCCGCTCCCGGACGACCCGCTCCATACGGGACAGGCCGATGCGAACCTGGTTCTGGATGAGCTCACCAACCGAGCGGACCCGGCGGTTGGCGAAGTGGTCCTGGTCATCCAGGCGGTAGCCGGGCTCGGCCACCATCAGGTGCAGGAGGTAGGTGGCGGACGCAAGGACCTCGCAGCGGGAGAGGACCGGCTGGTCGATCTCCGGCTTGTCCAGGTCGAGCATCGGGAAGAGCTTCTCGAGCTTCTCGATCTCCGGGCCGAGCTTGCGGTTCAGCTTGTACCGACCGACCCGGGAAAGGTCGTAGCGGCGGGACTCGAAGAAGGCGTTGCGGAGGTAGGTCCGTGCGGCTTCGAGGGTGGGCGGCTCGCCGGGGCGGGCCCGCTTGTAGATCTCGATCAGCGCCTCGTCCTGGGTCGGGGCGATCTCCCGATCCTTCTCCCACTGGCCCTCGAGGAACTCGAAGTGGCGGACGAAGGCCTCGAGGAAGCCGGGGGCGTTCTCCTCGTCGTAGCCGAGGGCCCGCAGCATGGTGAACAGGGACAGCCGGCGCTTGCGGGCCACCCGGACGCCGGCGGTCGGGTCCTTGCCCGGCTTCTGCTCGACGTCGAACTCGATCCACTCGCCCCGGTAGGGGTGGATGGTGCCGGTGACCATCTGGTGCTTGGCCAGGTTCCGCAGACGGAACCGCTCACCGGGCTGGAAGATGACGCCGGGCGACCGGACGAGCTGGGACACGACGACCCGCTCGGTGCCGTTGATCACGAACGTCCCGTTGTCGGTCATCATGGGGAAGTCCCCCATGAAGACGGTCTGCTCCTTGATCTCGCCGGTGCCGGCATTGATGAACCGGGCCCGCACGAAGATGGGGGCCGAGTACGTCATGTCCTTTTCCTTGCACTCCTCGACGGAGAACTTGGGATAGGGCTTGAGGTCCTCGTCGTGGGGGTCGAACTCCAATTCGAGCTGCAGGGTCTCGGTGAAGTCCTTGATCGGACTGATGTCCTGGAACGCGTCGGCGAGGCCGTGTTCGAGGAACCAGCGGAACGAATCCCGCTGGACAGCAATCAGGTCCGGAAGTTCAAGAGCTTCGGCGAGATTGCCGAAGGAGTAGCGATCGCGGGCGACAGTACGTGCAGGCAAGGGGCACCACCAACAGATTGATCACGAGCAGGGCTACAAGTAGCTGACCGTGCAGGATTGCTGGGATCCCAAGCGCGATGAAGCGGGAACCGAAGATTCTCGGTGATGAGATTCTCGGTGGTGGGGAACAAGCGAGCAAGCACGGCCTTACAAGGATAGCCGTGCGCGCCTCCGCGACAACCGAATTGCCGCGGAATGTTAGGAGTTTCTTGGTCCGAGGTCAAGGTTCTTGTTGGACCGACCCCGGCCCCGGCCGCCGGTCCCCGGAGGGGAACCGAGCCGCTGCCGGGAGGGCACCCGAGCCGAACGACATCGACCGTTCGGGCTTTGCCAGCAACATTTGAGACCCGCCGACCGGCGACCGAAACGCGCCGGAGCCCGCGACCAAGGGGGTGGATGGCTCCCCAAAGTATACGGGCATCGCCCCCAAGCGGAAGCCCGACTTCAAACTACGCGGCGAGCGTGGGCCCCAGCCACACCCACGACGTCAACTGCGGGGTCACCC
>JBCCGJ010000409.1:0-5075 GCA_039029335.1 Actinomycetota bacterium
GATCTCCGCCATCCGCGTGAACTCGCTCACCGGTTCGATCGAGGTCGCAGGCGGTGACAGGTTGCTCACCTGCACGGTTCCGGACCGGGAGCGGCTGGAGAAAATGGCTCAGGCGCCGGCCAAGGTGCGGGAAGCCCGCAATCGACCGCAGGTAGAGGACATGGCAACGCCGGCAGAGGGTCAGCCGTAGACCAACCGCCCGGCCGTGCCGTCCCGGGACTCCTGTGTCCTTGCCACAAGCACCAGCGGCTCGCCAAACCCGAGCGAACGTACTGGTCACAGCCCCTGCCGAGCCAGCGCCGGACCTCAGTCCGGCGGTGCGCCCGCTGCAGCAAGATCGTACAGCGCCGAGGCGACGTCCCGGACCGCATCGACCGTTGCCTCCATTTCGGCGGCAGAACTCGACACGCCCGACATCACCTCGTCCAAGTCTCTGACAGCCACGGTCAGCTCACTCGCCAACGAATCGATGGAGACGACGGACTGTTTTGTCGTCGCAGCCAAGGTCTTCACCTCGTCGGCGACGACGGTGAACCCACGGCCGTGCTCTCCGGCCCGTGACGCTTCGATGGTCGCGTTCAGAGCGAGCAGGTTGGTCTGATCGGCGACCTCGCCGACGCTGTTGGACAGCAATGTGATCTCCTGCATGCGCTTGGCCAGGTCGGCTGCCAGTTCAGCGGCCACACACATGCCGGCGACAAGGCTGCGGGGGTCTTGAGCATCGGTGAGCTTGGCCAGCACTTCTGACCGTTCGACCAGGGTCGAGGCATGTTGATCCATCGCGAACGCCACCTCGCGGCGGTTGGAGATGTCCTGTCCGATGGTGACGATCGAGGTCACGCGGCCGTGTTCGTCGAAACAGGCCCGATCCGACCAGTGGAACCAGGTATGGGTCCCGTCGGGCCGAAGGGCGGGGAACTCCTGGAACATCACGGGATCATCGTCGGTCAACCTGGCGAGAGACCCGAGCTTGTTTCGGACCTCCTGCTGCTTGCTCGGGTCGACCAGGTCAAGCACGTTCGCGCCAACGAAGTCATCGACACTTCGACCATTGAGGTCCGCATAGGCTCGATTGACCGACAGAAAGTTGCCGTCGGGCAGGATGTGGCAGACCGCATGCGGAAGGGCGTCGACGACCAGTCGACCGTCCATCGCACTCGCCGGGTTCGCAACCGATTGCGGCGAGGACCCGACGCCGTCGTGGTCGCGCTGATCCGATTGGGCCGCACCGCCAACCGACCGTTTGAGCACGTTCCAGATTCGAGACATCAGCTGCCTATCGGCCTGTGGTTACCGGGGCTGAGTGCCCGGCCGGGGCAAAGTCAGGCACTCGGCTGTGGATTGGTTCTCGTTCCGTGAAGAAAACAGAACCAGGGACGGATTGGGGGGGGTTAGTGCCCGCTCACTCGGCGGCCTCGCCGAGTACCTCGGCGAGCGCCGGATGGACAAAGAGGGACTCGACCAAATCCTTGACCGTGAGTTGTGAGCTGACCGCAAGGGCCAGGACGGAAATCAATTCGGCCGCGTGACGGCCGACGATTGATCCGCCCATTACCACGCCGGTGGCGGGATCGGACACGATCTTCACGAAACCCCGGGAGTCGTTGTTGATCAGCGCCTTCGCCGACACCGAGAACGGGACCTTGGTAACCCGGATCTTGCGGCCTTCGGCGAAGGCATCCGCTTCGGCAACACCGACGTCCGCGATTTCCGGGTCGGTGAAGATGGCCGATGCGGCCTTGTCGTAGTCGATGTGGCGATGGGGCCCACGGTGGCGGCCCATGGCATGCTCGGCGATCTTTCTGCCCTGGGTTGAGGCAACCGAGGAGAGCGGCAGTTTGCCGGAGAGGTCGCCCGCAGCGTAGATGTGGTCGACGTTGGACCGGCAGTTGTGGTCGATCACCACGTACCCGCGGTCGGTCTCGACCCCGGCATTCTCCAGCCCGAGGTTGTCACTGTTTGGTATCGACCCGATCGCCAGCAGCACATGGGTCCCCTCGGCGACCCGGCCGTCGTCGGTGTGGACCCGGACCCCCTCTTCTGTCGACTCTATGGATTCCGCCCGCGCCCCCATGAAGAGCCGGACCCCCCGGTCGAGGAAACTCTGCTCCAACACTGCGGCAACCTCCGGATCCTTCTCCGGAAGCACCTGCTGGCGGGAGACGATCAGCGTCACCTTCGACCCGAAGGAGTTGAACATGTGGACGAACTCCACACCGGTCACGCCGGAGCCGACAACGATCAGATGTTCCGGCAAGTCCGGCGGCGGATAGGCGTCCCGGGTGGTGAGGATGCGGCGGCCGTCGACGTTCGCCCAGTCCGGGATCCTGGGCCTGCTGCCGGTACTGAGGACGATGATGTCCGCATCCAGCACCTCGGTCTGTCCGTCGATGGTTTTGACTTCGACCTGATGTTCGGAGAGCAGCCGCCCTTCGCCGTGCATGAGGCGAACCCCCTGGCTCTGCAGAAGGGTTGTCAGCGAATCCTCGAGCCGATCTTCGATGTCCTGGATTCTGTTGCGAAGCGCATCGAAGTCGAGGAGGACGTCCACCCGGGCCAGGCCCATCTCCGTTGCGTCCTTCATCATCGACATGGCGCTGCCGGTTGCGATCATCGCCTTCGACGGGATGCAGTCCAGGAGGTGGGCGGCACCACCGACCAGATCACGCTCGATCAGGGTGACCTTGGCCCCGAACCGGGCGGCATGGGTTGCGCACGTGGTACCACCGGGCCCGCCACCGATGATGACGAAGTGTTTCTGTTCCGGTTCCTGGCCCGGATGGTGCATCACGACTGGCTCCTCTTTGTTCCGGCGGCCGACGCTGGTCAGGTCGTCCGCAGGCCATATCGATCGGTGGGTCGGTTGGTGGGTCGACCCGACGATATCGGAGATCGCCGATGGTGTTCGGTGTCACGCACTCGATTGCGGCGACTCGGGAGACGTGACCGGGTGCCGCGGTGAGCCTGCAGACGCCTGCCCGGCTCGATACGGATGGTCGGTCAGCAACCGGTCGTAGAGCGAGACCATCGCCGCCGCGGTGCGGTCCCAGGAGTAGCGGGACACATTGCTGCGCCCAGCCGACACCAGCCGGGCCCGCAGCGCCCGATCCTCGAGGACGGAGATGAGGGCATCGGCCATTACGGCCGGGTCACCGGGCTCCACCAGAAGCGCGGCGTCGCCCGCCACCTCCGGAATCGAACCCGCGGTGGTGGACACAACAGGGACGCCGATATCCATCGCCTCCAGCACGGGAAGACCGAACCCCTCGTAGCGGGACGGGAAAGCCAGCAGCTCGGCCCCGGCGAGCAGGTCCTGCTTCAGCTCCTGTGTCACATACCCGAGGCGGACGATGCGGTCACCACAGCCGAGACCGGCGATGGTCTCGTTGAGCTCGTTCGCGGCCCAGCCATCCTCCCCGACTATCGCCAGCACGATGTCCGGGAATCGGGTCCACACCTCGGTCATGGCCATCACCAGGCCGACGTGGTCCTTGCGCGGCTCGACCGTGCCGATCGCCAGGACATAGGGCGAACCCACGGCGGCCAATCCCCGGGCACCGTCGGCAGGCCGATCACCGGGAACCGGGGTGTAGCCGTTCGCCACCACATGGACCCGGTCGACGGGGAGGCCGACGTCGGCTGTAAGTTCCCCTGCAACATGATGGGACACCGCATGGACATGGGCTCCGCCGGCCACCGCCCGTACCAGATGCTCCGGGTAGGCCCGGCAGTGGTCGCTGACCAGTTCGGGGAACCGCCAGGCGGTGAGGTCGTGGACGGTGACCAGCCGAGCTGCACCGCCTGCGGGCGGGACCACATAGTTCGGCCCGTGGACGAGGTCGAACCCGGTGACCGCAGGCACGTCGACCGAGCGCCACAGTCGGTGGGCCAGTCTGGCCGGATACGGAAGGGCCCGCGGTGACCAGCCATCGGGCAGTACGGAGCGGAGTTCGCTTCGGCCCCGGACGCTGACCACGTACCCCGTCAGCTCCACCTCACCGGCGACGAGCAGACCGGGCAACCGCTCCGCGATGGCCCTGGTCATCGCACCGACACCCGTTGCCGTGCCCAGAAGCGAGGTGACATCCATGGCGATACGTGTCGGTCGACCTCGGGCGGGGCTCACCATCGAACAGTACCGACGAACCGCACCGAAACCCCGGATACCGACCGCGTCCGCCCGGCCACATCCGCTCCGCCGTTCAGGCTCGGCAAACGGCCGCCCGGCGGACCGTTTGTTCCGCTTCGGTCAGGACAGGTCGACCTGTGCGGCGGAGTCGCCGGCGTCGCCGACGCAGAAGCCGCCGCTCATGGAGTGGATTTCCCCCGTCGGGTTCCCGGCAGGTGTGTCGACCACAACGGAGTAGCAACCGGCCAATGGCAGGATGAAGTCGTACCGGCCGTAGAGATCGGTGAAGGCCCGCCCGATGAACTCGACGGAACCGGCACCGTCGGCCATGAAGAAGGTGAGCCGGGCGTCCGGTACCGCCATACCCTCGGAGGCGGAGACCATGCCCCCGATCCCGCCGGCCTCGACACCTTCAACGGTGAGGTTGAGAGGTGTTTCCCGGGCATCGGTGCTCGGTCCGGTGAAGGCCAGCAGCGCAGCAACCCCGAGAAGAATCGGAGCGACCCACTTGCGCGCTGTGCTCTTCCTTCGTGCCATCCGCCAGACCCTTCGACCGGCTACGACGACCGGGCTGCTCTCCGTCACCCGCCGCCGACCGCACCGGGGGACAACCAGCAACAACGCTAGTGCAGCACCCAAAGGCGAACCACGACCGCAGCCGGGTCATCTCACCCATGGCGTAAGACCGGTCCGTCGAAACCAGACGGTCCTCCGGACCTCGAAACCGCACGATCCTCCCGACCCCAACCCGCACGGTCCTCCGGACCTCAAACCCGGACGGCCTTTCGGACCTCGAACCCGCACGGTCCACCGGACCTCAAAACCGGACGGTCCTTCGGACCTCAAACCGGACGGTCCTTCGGACCTGGCTCCGACCGGATGGCGCCGTCTACCCTCGATGCCATGAGCAACGACGCCGTCGCCAAGTGGCAAGCACGGGCCGAAA
>JBCCGJ010000410.1:0-5072 GCA_039029335.1 Actinomycetota bacterium
CTTCTTCGCCGACCTGAATTACATCTCCGACACCTACACCGGTTCACTCGACCCGGCGCTTCGGTATGCGGCCCAGGCTCCCGAGCATGATCCGATCCCGCTCCTGTCGTTCATGGCCGCAGCGACCGAACGGATCGGCCTCGCCGCCACCTTCTCAACGAGCCATCACCATCCGTTCTATGTGGCCAGGTTGTGGGCCACCCTCGATCACCTGACCAGGGGTCGGGTCGGCTGGAACGTTGTCACGTCGCTGAATCACAACCAGGCCGCGAACTACGGCGAGGACGATCGTGAACCGACCGACGTCCGGTACGACCGGGCCGCCGAGTTCATGGAGGTCTGCCGGAAGCTGTGGGACAGCTGGGAACCGGACGCGCTGGTGGCCGACCGGGACGAACCTCGCTTCGTCGATGCGACCAAGGTCCGCCGTATCGAGCATCGGGGGACGTACTTCCGATCAAGGGGTCCGCTGAACGTCACCCCCTCCCCCTTCGGTGGCCCGGCCATCCTCCAGGCCGGCACGTCACCGAAGGGTCGGGACTTTGCGGCCAGACATGCCGACGCCCTGTTTGCCATTCAGCCCCGTGCGGTCGACGCCGCCGAGTATTTCCGTGACATCAAGGACCGGGTGGCGAACGCGGGACGGGATCCGGGCCACTGCAAGATCCTGTTCGGTGCCCAGCCGGTGATCGGGACCAGCGAGGCCGAGGCCCAGGAGAAACTCGTCGAACACAACGAGCTGGTCGAGGTGGACGCCGGTATGACGATCCTGTCCGCCCATCTGGATTTTGATCTGTCCCGGTTGGATCCCGACGAACCGATCGCCGAACGGACCGAACCGGAGCTCCAGCGGATGCGAACCCGCTACCTCCGGGAGGACGGCAGCTCCTATACGGTCGCCGAGGCCGCACAGCGGCACGGTCAGAGCGTCGGCCTGCCGCAGTTCGCCGGCACGCCGTCCTCGGTGGCCGACCAGCTGCTGGCGTTCCACGACGAGGTCGGCGGCGATGGGTTCATGCTCTCGCCGATCTACTGCCCCGGCGCCATCGAGGAGTTCGTCGACCTTGTCGTACCCGAGTTACAGCGTCGGGGCCGGTTCAGAACCGCCTACTCGGGCACTACCCAGCTCGACCATCTCCGCCAGAACGCCTGACGACTCGCCCGAGGCCGGCATCGATCCTCTGGCGCGTGTACAGGGCCGCCGGTGGCCGTGGCGCGGAACGACCCGGGACCCGGCCCGGCGGAGACCCGGCCGGGCCGGGCGGGCCGGCGGTCTGGATGTTGTGGTTCGAGGCGGATCCGGGATTACGGGTCCGGGATTAGAGGTAGCTGCCGTTCTTCTCCCGGCCGAGGCTGGCGTAGTAGCCGCTCGAGTCAACCTGCTTGGTCCGGAACGACCAGCCGATCCGGCGGCCGCTGACCCGGCCGGAACAGACGGCGTCGGCCAACATGCCTTCGAAACGGCCGGGATTGTCCTCAGCAACGTCGGCCCCGAGGCCCCGGGCCTGGGCGTCCCCGGTTGCCCGCCACTCCAGGTCGACGTCGACCTCGGCGCTCAGCGCATTCTCCAGGTTCCCGAAGAACAGTTGATCGACCAGAGGGAAGCTCCGTACGTTGAGCGTCGCACGGGTGCCGTCGTTGCGGAAGCGGAAGGACCCTGGCGGAAGCGCTGCGGTCCAGAAGAGCTGGTTCGGGGCGATGCCCGGTGTCATGTCGGTGATCTGTGGTGACTCCAAACTGAAGTCGAACAGATCCACTCACATGAAGGCGAACTCGCCCCGCTGCTCCGTTCCGTCTTCTCCGACGTAGGTGCCTTTCATCGCCCGCACGTCGAACTCGAACGGGTAGAGGTTGCCGTCGCTGGCCCTGGCCTCACCGGCCACAACGGCAAAGGCGGTGAACCCGTTGAAGTCACTGATCGAACTGGGATCGATGTCCAGCCCCATCGCCGGCAGGCCGATCACCGGCGTTGCCGCTCCCGGCGGTCCGGGCAGGGTGAAGGCGATCTCCTCTGGTTGGGGTGCGGTGAAGCCGGTCGGGACCCGTGCGCCCACCGGTTTTGGTAGCGGTACCGCGGGCAGCAGCCGGGCCGGTGCCGCCGAAGCCGGGCCGGCGCCGACAAGGCCACCGGCGACAACCGCCGATGCAGCGCCCGCGGCACCCAATCCCTTCAGTGCACCACGCCGGCTCACCACGCCGGTCGCTGGTTGGTCGTTACTCATAATCCATCCCTCCTGGCTGTCTTTCAGCCGGCAGCAAGCTTTCTGCGGGATGATCCGACTGTCCATGGTCAATCTAAAACAGTTATGTTGTTGCCAATCCAAGCGACCAGATGGATGGTTCCAGACTGAAACAGCCACTCGCAGCGGCAGGGATTCGAGACCGGGACCGGGACCCGGGAAAGAGATCCGGGACAGGGACCGGGTGGCAGCGGGCTAGCGTCAGCTGATGGCCACACCGCACCCCATCGGGACCATCCATACCGCCGAGTACCACACCGCAGGTGAGCCGTTCCGGATCGTCACCGACGGTGCTCCGGAGACCGAGGGGGCAACGGTGCTGGACCGCCGATCGTGGGCCCAGGAACATCTCGACGAAGTCCGGGCGTTCCTGGTGAACGAGCCGAGGGGCCACGCGGACATGTACGGCGGATTTGTCACCCCGCCCGATGACGGCGACGGGGACCTCGGGGTGATCTTCTTCCACAAGGACGGCTTCAGCACCGCCTGCGGTCACGGCACCATCGCCCTGGCCACGTGGGCGATCGACAGCGGCCGGATCGAACCTGGCGAGGACCGCTCCGTCGAGATGGTGATCGACGTGCCGTCCGGACGGCTTCGGGTCGTGGCCGAGCTCGACGAGCGGCGGCGGGTGAACAGCGTTCGCTTCTGGAACGTCGACTCGTTTGTCACCGCCCAGCAACTGCCGGTGGAAACGGACCGGGGCGTCCTGACCGTCGACGTGTCCTTCGGCGGGGCGTTCTACGGCTCGGTGCCACTGGACGACCCTGCGCTCGGGCTGACGCCGGACCGGGCGGACCTCGGCCGACTTATCGATCTGGCCGGTCAGATCAAGGCCCGGTTCCAGGGTCACGACGCGGTGACCCACCCCGATCCTCGGCTCTCCGGTATGTACGGCGTGATCTTCCACCGGGACATGCCGCCCTCATCGGCCGAGGGTGACCCGCCGCCGGCGCTCCAGCAACGAAACGTGACGGTCTTTGCCGACGGTGAGGTCGACCGGTCACCGTGCGGATCCGGGACCTCCGCGAGGCTGGCCGTCCTGCAGGCCCAGGACCGTCTGGACGTCGGCGATGTCTTTGTGAACGAGGGCGTAGCCGGTGGTCGGTTCGTGGCGGGCATCGAGGATCTGCGCAACGAGGATGACCGAGCCCTGGTGGCCACCTGGGTCACCGGGTCGGCCTATACCACCGGCACGGCCACGTTTGTGCTGGACGAGCGCGACCCCATCGGCGTCGGCTTCCAACTGCGCTGATCGGGGTGGACGCCGGTCAGGTCGTGCCCGGGCTGCGGTCGCCCAGCCGCTCCCGCAGATCGATGACCGAACCGGCTGCGGCGGCAGCGGCAACCCGCCCGGGCGGCAGGGACGGTCCCGGTCGACGGGCCGGAGGGAGGGACGGGCCGGCGCCCACCTCGATCCCCGCCGATGACGGACCCGTAGCCGCTGAGGATGTCGGCGACGAAGCCGCAGTCGCCGATTCCGATTTTGCCGCGGCCGGTTTATCGTCCTTGCCCGCGTAGGTGTCAACGTAGGCCTGGCCGGACAGCTTGCCGACCTCGAACATGACCGCATCGGTGAAGACCCGGAGGAGCCGAGGGTCGTCGGGGTCTCCGTAGTCCTCCGGCCGCATCGGTTTTCCGAAGCGAACCGTGCACGGCAGGTTCAGCTTCATCATGAACTGGTCGGGCGGCTGAATTTCCAGTGTGCCGACGTGGCCGACCGGGATGATCGGCGCATCGCAACGGACCGAGAGCCGGGCCGCTCCGGTGCGCCCCTTGTGGAGGTTGCCGCTGCGGGATCGAGTGCCCTCCGGATAGATCATAAAAAGGTGTCCACCGCCCAGCACCCGGGCCGCGGTGTCCAGTGCAACCTGGGCGGCATCGCCGCCGGACCGGTCCACCGGAATCATGCCAAGGGCGGGGAAGAGGTGTTTTGTCTTCCAGTCGTCCATGTACTCGCCCTTGCCGATGGCCCACACCCGCCGGGGCAGCGATGCGGGCACAAACACCGAGTCACAGAACGACAGGTGGTTCGGGGTGATGATGGCCGGGCCGCCGGTTGGGACGTTCTCCACCCCTTCGACGGTCACATCCCAGAGTCGGTGCAAACACTCCAGCCTTCGGCCGGTGTCCACACAAATCTTGACCGAGCTACGCCCCTGGGTCTGACTTGGCTTTGATGATAGGTGTGGTGGTGGAGATTTTTCAGTTGTCTGATTGTTCTTAAAAGGCCTCAATGTTAACAGTAGGAGAAGTTTTTTAGTGGTTGGCTTGGGTACTGAAAGTCCCAATGTACTTTTATACCTTCTAGGGAATTGGATTTCTCGAAGGTGTAAATTTATTTGGGTTTTTGGGTGCACACGACCACACTGCATTTACCTTCCAAATCTAACATTTGCAAGCCAAGATGGAAAAACTATCAGTCGCACCAACGGGAATCGAGGGCCCTCCTGAGTGGTGTGAGTTGCCAGTATGGTTGCAGGCCAGTTGGATAAATCATCGGTTATCGCCTCCGTGGATGAGAGTCACACCATAGCTCAATTGGTAGAGTACTGGCCCGGTTTTTCCATCTTGGCTTGCAAATGTTTGATTTGGAAGGTGAATGCAGTGTGGTCGTGTGGACCCGAAAAACCCAACTAAATTTAAATTTACACCTTCGAGAAGTCCAATTCCCTAAAAAGAAATGTTCCTTGCCTCAGAGTTGTGGTGCGAACTCAATTCTGTTGAAGAAGAGATCATGGCAGGACTTTGAATTATGCTGTCCGAGCTCCCCATTCCACAATGTTCATTGCGATTCCAGGACTCCCCTCGGCGTACTTGATGACAAAAGAC
>JBCCGJ010000411.1:0-5052 GCA_039029335.1 Actinomycetota bacterium
ACGTCGAACATGTTCTCGCTGATGTCCAGCGTCAGCCCGCCGCGCTCCTCGTTGAGGACTCGAAGCGCGTCGACCATCGCCTGGGAGAACGCCAGGTCGTTCGACGGGCTGGGGACGATGATGCCGACGTCAAGCGGCAGGATAGCGGGTTCCGTCATCGAGACCGCCACAACTTCGAACTCGACCCGGCGCTCCAGGTAACCGATGTCCCGAAGACCGGTTGCGACCGACTCGCCCCGGGCCTCGACGCGGATCAGACCGGGGTCGAGGCCCTGGCCGATCAGGTAGTCGCGGACCGAACCGGCCCGCTCCTCGCTGAGGGCCTGATTGCTGGCGGTCGAGCCGGTCCCGTCGGTGTAGCCGACGACGGTCACGGCAATACCGGGTGTCTCCTGCAGCCGCTGGGCCACCCGGTCGAGGGTTGCGGTGTGCCAGAGCGCGATGCTCGAGGTGCCCGGCTCGAAGATGATCGGGGTGGCGGCCATCGTCCGGTTCAGGTCGACCTGGAGCCGCTGCAGGGGATCGACCAGGATGGCCGAGGGGGCGGCCGGTGCCGCTGCGTCGTCCCCGGCATCCACCTGGACGGTCTGGGGTGGGGCGGCGATCTGCAGGTTGTCGGTGTTGATCTGTTTCCCGTCGGCCTGCGATGCCGCGGCGGTTACAACGGCGGCGAAGTCGGCCTGGCTCGCCACGTCACCGGAGAGGAAGAGCGTGTTGTCCTCCTCGGTGACCTCCACGTCCTGGTAGCCGATGCCGGTCAGCAGCCGTTGCACATCGTCGGTTGAGCCACCGAGGACCACACCACCGATCGTGTCGCCGTTGCCGTCGTCATCCCCACCGATGCTCGAAATGGCATAACCGATCGCCCCGACACCCAGCAGGGCAAGCAGGGCGACACCGATCCCCAGCCCGACCATCGCTGCGCTGCCGAACCGACCCTCGCGTTCGCGTTCACGGGTCGCCATCGGCGCCGGGGCAGACTGCCGTTCGAGCGCCGACCGAGGCGGCGGCGCCTGACCGGCGGGTCGACCGCTCAGCTCCATCCGCTGCGGGCGTCCGGTGTCGGTCGCCGCTGCATTGTCGGGCCCGGCGGGACCGGCGTCCGGCCGTGCGTCGGGTCTGTCGGTACCGGTGGTGCCACCGCGTTGGGCGGCACCGGTACCGGGCTGGACAACCACGGTCCACTCCGGGACCTCACTGTCCGCCGGACCCTCGGCCGCCGTCTCCGGACCAGGATCCCGACCTGGATCAAGAGAACGACGATCGGGATCGTCAACGTCACGTACATCACCGTCGTCAACAGACACGTTGCAGACCTCTCAGCGACCTCGCGGAATCAACGAATCCCGGTTGGTCCATGGAATTGTTTCACTACACCCCGCCACCACGGCCCCGGTGGTAGAAGCGGGCCGCGAGTGGTACAAACCGGCACCATGGTAACCCACGACCAGCATCCATGTTGGACAACCTTGGCTTTGGTCGGAGTTTTTCTCATTCCTGGATGAACTCGGGGTGGACCTCGGATGGCGACGGAGGTCACCCGATCAGACCGAAATACCGAGGTAGGTTCAGGGCATGGACAGCCGGATGAGTCTGCGGGCGAAGGTACTGATCCTCATCGGGACGGCCGCAGCCGTCCAGCTACTCGTCGAGGGTCCAGCTGCGGCCCACGTGAAGTGGTTCAGCGACTTCGACTTCCGCGATCCGCCACTGTCGTTCACGGAGATTCTCGACACCGGGTTTTGGATCGGATTGACCGTTGCGGTTGCGGTCATCGGTGTCCTCCCGGCGATCGACCGGTGGCTGGACACCCATGCGATCTATGTCCGGGTGAACGATTGGCTGCACGAGCGGCGGAGCGTCTCAGACCCGATCCTGCGCTACCTGGTCGCAGCGTCGCTGATCCTCGCCTGGGGCAGCGAGGCACTCCTTGTCCCTGAGCTGGCCGAGCCGGCCGGATGGGTGGGCTGGCTGCAGCTCGGGTTGGCCATCCTGCTGCTGATCGGCCGGTGGAACCGGATCGCCGGCGCGGGCGTGCTCCTCCTGTGGCTGGTCGGTGTGTTCGAGTACGGCGCCCTGCACATGCTCGACTACCTGACGTACGTGGGTATCGCCGGGTTCCTTGCGCTTCGGACCTCGGATGAGGCCGAGACCAGAGGACTTGCGCTGCCGCTGCTGTACGCCACGGTCGGCGTGTCCCTCATCTGGGCCGGGTTCGAGAAGCTGGTGTATCCGGAGTGGTCCTTCACCGTGCTGGACACCCGTCCGATCCTTCGGCTCGGCCTTCCGGCCGATGTCTTCCTGGAACTCGCGGCGTTTGTCGAGATCTCACTTGGCTTCCTGCTCATCATCGGTCTACTCGGCCGACCGTTGGCCCTTGTCATCACCGGGGTGTTCATGACCTCGACGATCATCTTCGGCCGGGTCGAGGTCATCGGCCACACGCCGCTGCATGCTGCGCTCATCGTGTTTCTGCTCCAGGGCGCCGGCAGCGTGTACCCGGCGCCGATCGCCATTCACCGGAACCTTCGGCTGCGGATGGCCTTCGCCGCGGTGAACATGGCCGTTCTGACCTTGGCGGCCGGTGTCATCTACACCGCGGCCGCCCGATCCCAGTTCGAAACTGCAGTCGCCGAACAGGGACCGCGACCGGCGCCCATCGAAGCCGGCGACACCACCCCGGTGGTCACGTCGGTGCAACTGACCGACACCCCGGCGGGCACGGACATCACCCTGGACATCGCGGGCTTCGCGCTCACCGAACCGGCCACGGTTCCGGGAGCCGAGGCCACCGCCGACGACCCGACAACCGGCTACGGCATTCTGTCGATAGACGGCGACGTCGTTGCCAGGATCACCGGCAGGCAGTCACCGGCGTGGGATGACATCTCCGGACAGACCGCCATCCTGACGCTCTTCACCACCAACGGACGCCAGCTCTTTGAGGACGGCACACCGCTGCGCATTCGGGTCGATATGGAGGATCAGGGCGGGTAAGGGCGGGTAGAGGCGCCGCGGTCCGCAGACCGGTCAGCCCATCACGGTCGGTTGCACCGACCCGAGCGCACCGGCCCCGATCGTCTACCGCTATTCGCAGTCGAGGTGGACCCGACGGTTGATCTCCCTGGCCGACTCGGTGTCGTCCGGCGAGATCAACGGTTCTGCTTCGCCCCGACCTTCGGCGGACAGCGACGCCGGGTCGTAGCCCCGGGCCACCAGGTCGTCGACCACCGACTGCGCACGCCGTTCGGACAGATCGAGGTTGTATGCATCGGACCCCTCGGTGGAGGTGTGGCCGACGATGGAAACGGTCGGTGCACCGTCGATCTCCAGCAGGTCGAAGACGGCGGCCAACACACCTGCGGACTCCGGCCGAATCACTGCGGAGTCGACGTCGAAGTTGATGTAGACGCTGGTGTCACAGATCGTCGGATCCGTCGGTTCGGTGCCGCCGCAGCTACCGATGTCCGGATTGTCGGTGGTGATGTACGGCTTGAAGAACCCACCGTTCTCCGAGACCAGCGCGGAGATGGCCCCATCATCAACGTCGGCCACAAATATAAAGAGGGACTCCCGCTCCCGGACCGGGTCGAACCCGGTTGCCCGGGCGATGACCCCGTTGATCGACCCGACGATCTCAACGTCACCCCAGCACCCGCTGATAGTCGAGCCGCTCTGGGTCAGCTGCAGCGGCTTCCCGTCGAAGTCCGGGCGCTCGGTCAGGTCCAGCTCCCACAGGCCGTCGAAATTGGCCGGCTCGACGATCGGCTCCTGGGTGCCGTTGCCGATCAGCTCCGAGAACCGGGCAATGGTCTTCCCCTCATCACCCTCCTCGACGAAGATGGCACCGCCCATGGTCAGCCGGACCCACCGGATGGGTGTGGTGGCCAACAGCTCCAGCTCGGTGACCTGGCCTTCCTCGTCGTGGAGTTCGAACTCGGCGTCGGCCAGCACCTCCCAGCCGCTGTCCGGACCCTCGCTCGAACCTTCGACGGTGAGGAATCGAACGGCGGAGTCGTTCCCCGGCCGGTCGACGATGTTGGGGACCGCGAGACGATCGAACGTGGTGAGGGCCGGCAGTTCGAACACCATCTCCACCATGCCCTGATCGTCGGTGACCCCGCGGGCCCTCGGATCGCCGTCCACGGTGGCGAGGGCGGTCGCCGCGCTGCCGCTCTGCAGACCGCTGAGGCTGACAAAGGTGAGCCCGCGGGCAAAGGTCAGCCAGTCGACACGTTCCGGCTCGAGCGCCTCGGCGGCCGGCTCCTCCTCGTCGGCCGCTTCGTCGGTCGCCTCGCTGTCCTCGTCGCCGCCGTCATCGGGGGCATCGTCCTCGCCGCCGTCGCCGATCGACCCCGATGCCGAGGCGGACGCGTCCTCCTCTTCGTCGCCGTTTTCATCGGTGTCCTCGTTGTCACCGGACTCGGACTGGTCGTCGTCTGCGCCGGTGCCGGACTCGGCGGTCGTGCCGCCTGCGTCATCTGCTCCCCCGTCGCCGTCACTGCCGCAACCGGTCAGGAGCAACACAACGGCCACCAGGGCCACGAACAGGATCGTTGTCTTCGGTTCCCTCACCCGGGGCACCCTAGTGCTCCGGCTTGCCCAAGACGAGGAACGCCCCCACCCGTAGCGGGCGAGGGCGTTCCGGAGCCGGCTCGATTGGGGGGGGAACCGCTGCCGTCAGCGGCCGGCCAGCTCCCGGTCCGGGCTCGGCGGGACAGCGCCGATGGGCGATTCGGCGTCCGAGGTCCGGACAGTGTTTGTACCGACGAGGTCTGAGTCCGTTGTTTCAGGGGCGGTCGTGTCCGGGCGGATGCGACCGATCTGGCGGATGCCGACGGCGCTGACCACCGAAGCGGCGGCGGCCACGAACATGGCCAGCGTCCACCCGTCCAGGAAGGCGGTCTGGGCCGCCTGGGCGATGGTCGCACCCTCGGGGCCGAGCTGCCCGGCGACGGCCAGAGCCTGACCGATGCCTTCGCCGACCGGCTCGGCCAGCTCCTCCGGCAGCGTGTCGGTGGTGCTGGTGATGCTGTCGCCGTAGCCGGAGGC
>JBCCGJ010000412.1:0-5038 GCA_039029335.1 Actinomycetota bacterium
AGCGGGGACGAGGAGGCAGAAGAGGAAACAACCGCGGAGGCAACCACCGACGAAGCAGAAGACACCGCCGATGACACCGCTGAAGACGAGGCCATGGACGATGAAGAAGCCATGGACGACGAGGAGCCGGCTGAGGACGCAGCCGCCGAGGAGGGCGAGGAGGAACCGCCGCCGGTGATCCGGGCCGACGCCGACCTGGTGATCTGGGCCGACGACACCCGGACCCCGGTGATCCTCCCGTTGGCGGAGGACTTCGGCGCCGAGAACGGGATCTCGGTCGCCGTTCAAGAGGTCAACTTCGGCGATATCCGCGACCGCCTCCAGACCGCAGGCCCCGCCGGTGAGGGGCCGGACGTCATCATCGGTGCCCACGACTGGCTCGGTCAGCTGGTCACCTCCGGTCTGCTGGCTCCGGTCGACCTGCCGAGCGCCGGCGACTTCTCCGACGTGGCCATCGCCGCCATGAGCTACGAGGGTCAGCTCTACGGCGTGCCCTACGCCATCGAGAACATCGCGCTCATCCGCAACGTTGACCTGGTCCCCGACGCCCCGGCCTCGATCGAGGAGTTGGAGGAGGTGGCGCTCGCCCTGGTCGAGTCCGGCGACGCGGAGATTCCGCTGGCCGTGCAGAACGACCCCGGCGACCCGTTCCACAACTTCCCGCTGTACACCGCAGCCGGTGGTTACCTGTTCGGTCAGAATGCCGACGGCAGCCTCAACCCCGACGACCTCGGGCTCGACTCCGACGGTGGCCTGGCCGCCGGTCTGCAGTTCGACGCCTGGGCCGAGTCCGGGCTGATGCAACCCAGCCTCAGCTACGACGTGATGATCGAGAGCTTCGGACAGGGCACCGCTCCGTTCGCCATCACCGGCCCGTGGGCCGTTGCCGATCCAGACCGCGGCTTCAAGGCCACGGGCGTCAACTACGTCGTTGAGCCCATCCCGGCCCTGGGCGGCACCACCGCATCACCGTTTGTCGGTGTGCAGGGATTCATGGTCTCGGCCAACGCCGAGAACCCGCTGTTCGCCCAGACCTTCATCACCGAAGTGATGTCGACCGAGGCCGTGCAGACTGCGCTGTTCGAAGCCGGCGGTCGACCCCCGGCCCACACCGCGGCCTTTGCCGCCGCCTCCGACGATCCGGACATCCAGGGCTTCGGCGAAGCAGGTATAAACGGTCAGCCGCTGCCTGCCATCCCGGAGATGGGTTCGGTGTGGTCGGCCTGGACCGACGCCTACGCCCTCATCCTGTCCGGTGAGAGCGCGGGTGACGCGGCCTTCACCGACGCCGCAGCGCAGATCCGCACCCTGATCGCCGAGGGCTGATCCCATGCCGACCGGGTCTCACGAGGACACTCCGGAGGCATCGAGCGAGCGGCGGACGCGCCGCTCGCTCCCGGTCGGCCTCTCCGTCGGGTTGCTGGCGAAGGTCATCTTCCTGGCAACCGTCAACGCCACCTCCATCTGGGCCCTTGGACGCTTGATATCCGAGGGGGTCTGGTTTGGGGTGGCGTTTGTTGTCATCGCCACCCTGGCGATCGACGTCGTCTTCCTCTCCACCAGCCGATGGTCGATCCCCTACAAGTACCTGGTGCCGGGCACGATCTTCCTGCTGGTGTTTCAGCTGTACCCGGTGCTCTACACCGCCTACATCTCAACCACCAACCTCGGCACCGGCAACATCCTCGACAAGGAGGCGGCGATCGAGCAGGTGCTTTCCACCTCGCTCAGCAACACCGAGAGCGACGTGTCGTTCTCCGTCCGGACCGCGCAGTCGGCCGACGGCACGCTCGGTCTGATCCTGACGGACGACCGGACCGATCCGCCGACGATCTCGGTCGGGACCGCCGACGGCCTCATTGCGATCGACCCCGCCGATGTGGTGGTGGAGGAGGACCGGATCGAGGCGGCCGGTGACTTCGTCGCCCTCAACCTGGGCCAGGCTGCGGACTTCGAACAGGACCTGGCCGAGCTGGAGGTGCCGACCGACGAGGGAATCGTCCGGCTCCGAACGTTTACCCGGGCGTCGCTGGTCTCCTACGCCCTCCAGTACGACGCCGAGACCGACACGATCACCGGCGTCGATGACGGCACCGTCTATCGCCCGGTCGACGGGTACTTCGTCGCCGACTCCGGCGAGCGGCTCACCCCGGGATGGGAGATCAACATCGGGTTCGACAACTACCGGCGGGTGTTCACGTCCGAGGCGATCCGCGGCCCGTTCCTCCGGGTGTTCCTGTGGAACTGGGCGTTCGCCGCCGGGACGGTGGTGTTCTCGTTTGCCGTCGGTCTGTTCCTGGCCATCGCCCTGGATCACCCCGATCTCCGCGGTAAACGCCTCTACCGGTCGCTGCTTATCTTCCCCTACGCCCTGCCGTCATTCCTGACCGTCCTGGTCTGGCAGGGCATGATGAACCGCCAGTTCGGACTGATCAACGAACTGCTCCGGCTCGACGTGCCGTGGCTGACCGACCCGTGGATGGCCAGGGCGTCGATCCTGCTGGTCAGCACCTGGCTGAGCTTCCCCTACTTCTTCCTCGTCAGCACGGGGGCGCTCCAGTCGATCCCCAAGGAGCTGACCGAAGCGGCGAACGTCGACGGCGCCAGCGGTCCCGAGGCGTTCCGCCGGGTCACCTTCCCGCTGCTGCTGATCGCCGTTGCGCCGCTTATGATTTCGTCGTTTGCGTTCAACTTCAACAACTTCAATGTCATCTACTTCCTGAACCGGGGCGGTCCGCCGGTACCGGGGGCCCAGACGCCGGCCGGCAGCACGGACATCCTGGTGTCCTACACCTGGCGTCTGGCGTTCGAGAGTGGCCGCGGTCAGGACCTCGGGTTCGCCACGGCCATCTCGATCCTCATCTTCCTCCACGTCGCGTTGTTCAGCGCCTGGAGCTTCCGTAAGACCGCACGCCTGGAGGAGATCTGACCATGACCGCCATCACGTCATCAGCCGTTGACCCCCGGGTAGCCGCACGCCGAAGGCGGCGATCGTTCGGTCGGTGGTTCCGGGAGCTCGGCTGGCGCCACCTGGTGGGTGTCCTGGCCCTGGCGTTCTCGCTGTTCCCGGTGCTGTTCATCGTCTCCTCGTCGTTCAACGCGGCCGGCACCCTGAACAGCTCCGGCCTGTTCCCCTCCGAGTTCTCCACCATCAACTACCGGGATCTGCTGAACGGGACGGACGCCCCCTACCTCGACTGGTTGTGGAACACGATGCTGGTGGCCGGGGGTGCTGCGGTGGCCAACACCGCGCTGGCGGCGTTCGCCTCCTACGCCTTCAGCCGGATGCGGTTCACCGGCCGTCGGGTTGGTCTGCTGAGCATCCTGCTGATCCAGATGTTCCCCACCACGTTGCTGTTCGTTGCGATGTTCGTGTTCGTCAGCGACATCGGCAGCGTTGCCCCGTCCCTTGGGTTGGGGTCACGGTTGATGCTGCTGATCATCTACCTCGGTGGTGCGCTCGGGGTGAACACCTGGCTGATCAAGGGCTACTTCGACACCATCCCCCGGGACCTGGACGAGTCTGCGCTCATCGACGGGGCGTCCCACGCCCAGATCTTCTTCCGGGTCATCCTGCCTCTGGCCGCGCCCATCCTGGCGGTCGTTGCGCTGATCACGTTTGTCTTCACGATCAACGAGTTCCTGGTCGCCTCCGCGGTGCTCGGCCAGGGTGACGCCGAGCAGTTCACGTTGGCCATCGGTATGTTCCGGTTCGTCGACGCCCAGGGCGGGGAGTGGGGCCAGTTCTCGGCCGGGTCCGTGATGGCCGGGATCCCCGTCGTTCTGCTGTTCCTGTTTCTCCAGAAGTACATCGTCTCCGGCCTCACCGCCGGCGCGGTCAAAGGCTGACATGCTCCACCTTCCACACCACGACCCCTCCGCCCGCTACGTCTCGAACCCTCGCCCGGCCATCGAGGAAACCGTTGAGCTGGTGGTCGAGCTCCCGGCCACCGGTCCGGACGGCGCACCGATGCCGATCACGGCCGCCTGGCTGCGAGGGATGCGCGACGGCGAGCAGTTCTGGGACAAGGGCCGTATCGACGGTCACCACATCCTGTTCGAAATGACCTGCACCCAGGCGGTGATGAACTACCGCTTCCATCTGGAGACCGAGGACGGGCCGCGATGGCTCAGCGCGGGCGGATTCCTGGACCACGACCCGACCGATCGGGAGGACTTCCGGCTCCTCACCACCGGCGGCGCACCGGAGTGGGTGCCGGACGTGGTGTGGTACCAGATCTTCCCCGACCGGTTCGCCACCTCCGGCAACCACCGCCACGACGATCATCCGACCGACACGTCGTGGGCCCAGTGGTCGGCCTGGGACGACCCGGTTGCCGACGGCCCCGCAGCCATGACCCAGCTGTACGGCGGCGACCTTGAGGGGATCACCGCCCGGCTGGAACACCTGGTTGACCTGGGGATCGGCGGTGTCTACCTGAC
Source organism: Actinomycetota bacterium (assembly GCA_039029335.1). Classification (GTDB taxonomy): domain Bacteria; phylum Actinomycetota; class Acidimicrobiia; order Acidimicrobiales; family SZUA-35; genus JAHELU01. Next base: position 4,444 of record JBCCGJ010000412.1, read on the forward strand.
ACCGGTCTTCCCCGCCAGGTCAAACCACCGGTATGACGCCGAGAGCTTCGACGAGGTGGACCCGGTTCTCGGCGGGGACCAGGCGCTGGCCGATCTGTCGGCAGCGGCGGAAGCGGTCGGTCTCCGGGTTATGACCGATCTCACCCTGAATCACACCGGTGACAACCACCGATGGTTCGTCGCCGCCCAGGCCGATGCCGACAGCGAGGAGGCCGGGTTCTACCACTTCACCGATCACCCCGACGGCTACGAATCGTGGCTCGGGATACAGACGCTGCCGAAACTGGATCACAGCAGCGCCGAACTACGGCGCCGTTACTACGACGGGCCGGACTCGGTCTTCGGTCGGTATCTGCAGGCCCCGTTTCACATGGCCGGGTGGCGGATCGATGTGGCCAACATGACCGGCCGCCTCGGCATGATCGATCGCAACCAGGAGGTGGCCCGAACGGCGAGGGCCACAACGGACACCGTCGATCTCATCGACCCCGCCCGGGACGACAAGTGGCTGGTCGGTGAGCACTTCTTCGACGCGTCCCTCGACGCCCCCGGCGACGGCTGGCACGGCGTGATGAACTACGCCGGGTTGGCCAGA
>JBCCGJ010000413.1:0-5005 GCA_039029335.1 Actinomycetota bacterium
ACCGTCGGGTTCCGGCAAGTCAACGTTGGCCGCACTGGTCGCCCGCTTCTTCGACACCGACGAGGGGCGGGTGCTGGTCGGTGGTGTTGATGTTCGTGACATCGAACCCGGCGTGCTGCTGAGGCACCTCTCGATCGTCTTCCAGGACGTTGTGCTGATACGGGGCACGATCGCCGACAACATCCGTCTTGCGGTTCCCGATGCCGACCACGCGGCCGTGGAGGCCGCCGCGCGTTCTGCATCGATCCACGACGAGATCGTCTCGCTGCCGGATGGCTACGACACGGTGATCGGGGGAATCGACGGAGCCAACCTCTCACACGGCCAACGGCAGCGGATCACGATCGCCCGAGCCATTCTGTCTGATGCACCGATCGTGCTGCTCGACGAGGCGACGGCGCATGCGGACCCGGACAGCGAGGCCCACGTCAGTGCCGCCCTCTCGGAGCTGCTCGCCGATCGGACGGTACTTGTCGTGGCCCACCGGTTGCACACCATCATGGGGGCCGACCAGATCGCCGTGCTCGACGCAGGCCACCTCGTTGCCGTCGGCACCCACGCCGAACTGATCGAGGCCGGTGGGCTCTACGCCGACCTGTGGCAGGCGGACCAGCAACTCATCGACCGGGCTTCGGTCGACGGAGGCCTGGTGGACGGAGGCCGGGCATGAACGGGCTCGTCGACCGGGTCGACCGGCTGCTCGGCGGCCGGAGCGGACTGCGCATGCACATTCTCGGCTACACCATCGCCGGCATCCTGCAGGGTGTCGCCTATGCCGCCGTCTTCCCGATCCTGCGGGCCGTCGTCGACGAGGACCTCGGGTCGGCGTGGCGCTGGCTCGGCGCTGCTGCCCTGGCGATCGTTGGCCACGGCATCGCCATATGGATAACCACAAGCAGCGCATTCCAGATGACGAGCGGACGGATCACCAGCGGGCTCATCCGTCGCATCGGAGAGAAGGTCATAACCTTGCCGCTCGGGTGGTTCCACGGACGGCGCACCGCGGACGTGTCGGTGCTGATCAAGATGGCCATGATCGACCTCGGCAACCTGTCCTCGTTGGTGATCCAGCAGGTCGTTGTGTCGATCTCGACGTTGGCGACGGTCCTGGTGGTCATCGCCTTTGTCGAACCGCTGATCGCGTTGGTATTTGTTCTCATCGTGCCGGTGGCGGCGTACCTCTTCGGCCGGATCCGCCATGCGACGGCGCAGCACACCGAAGGGGGCCGGGAAGTCACCGCTCGACTGCTCGAGTACGCCAATGCCCAGCGCGTCCTCCGAGCGTCTCAGCGCACCGATGCCGGATGGGATCCGTTGATGGACGTGCTTGAGGATGACAGCCGTGAGTTCGTCGAGCGACTTGACCGGGAGCAGCGGCCGCAAAGTGCGTTCTTCGGTGTGGTCAGCCTGGCCTTCGTTGCCGCGATTCTTCTCCTGGCCGCCCGGGCTCAGGACGGCCTGGCCGCCGCCGACGCCATCGCCCTTGGCATCCTGACCGTGCGATCGGTTGAACCTCTCATGATTCTTGCCGGCTACGCCAGCGGTGTCGGTCTGGGAGATCTTGCGGCCACGGAGATCGCCGATGTGCTCGACGTGCAGCCGCTTCCCGTTGCCGAGCCGCTCCAGCGTCCCGATCCGGGTTACCCGGTGGCGCTCCGGTTCGACAACGTGCAATTCGCCTACGGGGACGAGCCGGTGATCCGTGATCTGTCACTGGAGGTCCCCACCGGGTCGGTCACCGCCATCGTGGGGCCGTCCGGGTCCGGCAAGACGACGCTCACCCGCCTGGCCGCTCGTTTCTACGACATCGATCGGGGAGCGATCGCCGTCGGCGGCGCCGACATCCGGAGCATCCCTCAAGAGGAGCTGATGGCCCATCTCTCGATGGTGCTGCAGGATGTGTATCTCTTCGACGCGACCATCGCGGACAACGTGAGACTGGCCCGCCCGGACGCATCGCCGTCCGAACTGGAAGCGGCGGCTCGTATGGCCAGACTGACCGACGTGATCGATCGGCTCCCGCACGGCTGGGACACGCGTGTCGGTGAGGGCGGCTCCCTGCTCTCCTCCGGGGAGCGGGCCAGGGTCGGTATAGCGCGGGCGTTGCTGAAGGATGCGCCGATCCTGCTGCTCGACGAGGCGACCGCGGCGATCGACACCATCAACGAGGCGGCGATGACAAACGCCATCGAGGCCTTGGCCGGCCGATCGACGATTCTGGTGATCGCCCACCGGCTTTCGACGATCGTCAATGCAGACCGGATCGCCGTTGTTGTCGACGGCTCGATCGAACGCGTCGGTACCCACCACGAGTTGCTTGCCGCGGGCGGCACCTATGCAGGGTTCTGGGCGGAGCGGCAACGATCTGCGGGATGGCGTATCGGACAGGGGCCCGCGGACGATGCCTGACAGGCGATCCGGCGTGCTGTGGGTCATCGCTCGAAATGGTCACCCCGGCGGATACCTTTTGAGGCTCCGGTCCGAACATCCTGTGTGGCCGGGGCCGGACCAAGACCTGCGAGACGCGGCGTAAGTGACGAAGACGACTGATCGGCCAAGTAACCGACGGAACCCTATGACCGTCGGATCGATGGAACGGAGAAACCCCGATGACAAAGCGCTATGGACACTGGATCAACGGCGAATCGGTCGAGCCGACGAAGGGCTCCTGGATGAAGTCCTTCGAACCGGGCTCGGACACCGTCGTCTGCGAGATTGCAGAAGGTACCGCGGCCGACATCGACGCCGCAGTGAGAGCGGCAGCGGCAGCAGCGCCTGCGTGGCGTGACCTGAAGCCGATCGAGCGCGGTCGTCATTTGATGGCCCTGTCGAACGCACTTCGGGAGCGGGCGGACGAACTCGGTGCACTGGAGAACCGGGATGCGGGGAAGCCGGCGTCGTCCGGGCCTCGTGAGGTCATCCAGTCGGCCGACTATTTCGAGTTCTACGCCGGGTTGGTCAACCTCGAAGCGGGTGACGTGCTGGACCTCGGCCCCGGTTTCCACAGCTACACCAGGCGGGAACCCTTCGGTGTGGTCGGCGTGATCACCCCGTGGAACGTGCCGATGAACCAGGCCGCCCGTGCCTGTTCGCCGGCGCTCGCCGCCGGCAACACCGTGGTGGTGAAACCGTCCGAGATGACGTCGGCCACCACCCTTGAGCTGGCCGAGCTGGCCACGAGCGTCGGCATCCCGGACGGTGTCTTCAACGTCGTCACCGGTACCGGCGTCGACGCCGGTCAGCCGCTGGTCGAGCATCGAGCGGTGCGAAAGGTGGCCTTCACCGGATCGGTTCGGGCCGGCAGAGAGGTTGGCCGGGTCGCTGCGGAGCGCATCATCCCGGTCACCCTTGAGTTGGGTGGCAAGTCGGCCAATCTGGTCTTTGCCGACGCCGACATTCCCGCTGCGGTGATGGGATCCGTTCGGGCGTTTGTCCTCAACACCGGTCAGGTGTGTTCAAACGGCACACGTCTCTTTGTTGAGGCATCGATCCATGACAGCTTTGTCGAGGCGATGGTTGAGGCTGCGCCGAACTTCATGCCGTTCCTCGGCCAGCTGGCCACCGAAGCTCAGTATGAGAAGGTCAGCAGCTACTTCGAGATCGCCGCCGAGGAGGGTGCGGTCGCCGCCACCGGCGGCAAGATGGCCGACGGTTGGCAACCGGAGATTACCGTCTACACCGGGGCAACCAACGACATGCGCATCGCCCGGGAGGAGATCTTCGGCCCCGTTGTAACGGTCATCCCCTTCGACGACGAGGACCACGCCGTCATGATGGCAAACGACTCCGATTACGGCCTGGCTGCCGGTCTCTGGACCCGCGACATCTCCCGAGCGCACCGTGTCGCTGCTCGACTTGAGGCCGGCCAGGTGTTTGTCAACACCTGGGGCACCGGTATCGAAACGCCGTTCGGCGGTTACAAGCAGAGCGGCATCGGGCGGGAGAAGGGCATCGAGGCGCTGCACCACTACAGCCAGGTCAAATGTGTGACCGTGGCGCTGTGACGCACCGCCGGCGGGTGGGTCAGCCGCCGATCAGCTGATCAGCTGATGAGGGCGATGTACTCGCCGAGGATCTGATCGATCCACTTCTCGATGCGTTCGTCGGTTTTGTCGGACTGGCCATCCTCGTCAAGAGCGAGGCCGCAGAAGAGCGACTTGTCCTCGTTGGCCGCCCGTGAGGCGTCGAAGTCGTAGCCTTCCGTCGGCCAGCGGCCGACGAAGTTTGCATTGCTGTTCTGCAGCCGCTCGTACAGCCAGCCCATGGCGTCGACGAACCACTCCGAGTAGCCGTTCTGATCGCCGAGACCATACATGGCGACGACCTTGTTGCTCAGGTCCAGTTGGGAGAGTCCGTCTTCCAGATCCTCCCAGTCCTGCTGGATACCGCCGTAGTCCCACGTGGGGATACCGAGGATCAGAAACTCGTACTGTGTCAGCGTGTTGACGTCGATGCTGTCGACGTCGCGGATGTCCACGCCGAGGCCGAGGTCGTCCAGGCGGGCGGTGATCCGCCGCGCCACCTCCTCGGTGTTGCCCGTATCCGTTCCGTAGATCACACAGGTTAATGCATCGCTCATAAGGTTGGCTCCGTGTCAGGAGTGTTGTGGGTTCATTCTATCAAATGTAAGGCTCTCCTCACACCATCTTCAGAGGTCTCACAACACGGTTGAGGACGCAGCAAAATCGTTGCCACTCGCCGGTGCCGGGCCGGCTCGGTGGGCTCCGGCCTCCGCCGTTTTCGCCTGGGTCATCATCGAAACCGAGGCGCGCCCGGCTTGCCGGGGTCGGCGGCGGTACTCGGTTTGGTCGAGGGCTCTCAGCTCAGCGGGCGCACGGCCCGAATGCGCCAAACGCCAGCTTTGTTGATGTGGCTTGTGCTCTCATTGTGTCCCATCATCATGACGCGCGGTGCCTGCCTGACGGGCCGCTTGTGGCTGGTGGAGGCAGGGCCCTGGATGGCTTACACGTGGAATATGTCCGTCCGTCTTCACTCCCGCTTTGAC
>JBCCGJ010000414.1:0-4999 GCA_039029335.1 Actinomycetota bacterium
CCGGACACCCGGACACGGTCAGGCCCGACCTGCTCCAGCTGGATGCTCCCGAAGTCGACCACCACGTCAGGCGTGAGATAGGCGCCGGGGTCCCCCATCTCGTAGACGAGCTGCTCGGTGACGGTCGCAACGTTGATCAGGCCGCCGGTGCCGTCGTGTTTTGTGACAACAAACGAGCCGTCCTCCGACATCTCGACCACCGGATAGCCGATGTTGTCGAACGACGGCACGTCCCGCCAGTCGGTGAAGTTGCCGCCGGTGCTCTGGGCGCCGCACTCCAGGATGTGCCCGGCGATGATGCCCGCCGCCAGGCGGTCCCAATCGTCGGTGGCCCAACCGAACTTGTGGATCATCGGCGCGAGGGTGATGCCGGTGTCGGTGACGCGGCCCGTGACGATGAACGTCGCACCGGCCTCAAGCGCGGTGACTACCGGAGCGGCGCCGAAGTAGGCGTTGGCGCTGGAGACCCGGTCAACGATGTCGCCGAACGGGCGACCGTCGTCCATGTTCGAGAGGTCGACGCCGTCGGCATGCCACTGGCCGATCCGGTCGAGCAGATCGTCGCCGGCCACCACCCCGATCCGGGGATCGAGGCCCTGGGCCGCCGCCCTGGCCATGATGGCTTCGCCGCACTGCAGCGGCCGAACGCCGCCCGCATTGGCGATGATGGTGACGTTGTCGGCCATCGCCCGCGCCATCACCTCATCCATCTGGTCAACGAAGTCCCGGGCGAACCCGGTCTCGGGGTTCCGCTGGACCTGTTTCTGGAGGATGGACATCGTGATCTCGGCCAGGAAGTCCATGGTCACCACGTCAACCGGCCCACCCTCGATCTGCCGCTTCAGGGCGGTCAGGTCGTCACCCCAGTAGCCGCTTGCGTTTGCGATTCGCAGGGTGTCTGACATCACGGGCCTCCCGATCGACGATCAACGCCTCTCGACGATCCTCGGAGGCGACTCACAAGCACAGTACTCCCCGGCATCACCTGGGACCCAGGTGACGCGGTGATCTAGGCTGCGCGTCATGCGAGTCGAAACATCTCTTCCAAACGCCGACCTCCGCACCGTCGGTCCCATGGCGGCCAAGCTGGAAGCGGCGGGCTACGACGGGGTCAGTACCCAGGAGAACCGCCACGACCCCTATCTCCCCCTGGCGGTTGCCGCCGTCAACACCACCAAGCTGGGACTGGCCACCAGCGTGGCCATCGCCTTTCCCCGCAGCCCGATGATCGCGGCCAACATCGGCTGGGACCTTCAGCGGGCGTCCGGCGGCCGGTTCGAGCTCGGTCTCGGGTCGCAGGTGAAGGGCCACAACGAACGACGGTTCAGCGTGCCGTGGTCCGCTCCCGCACCGCGGCTTCAGGAGTACATCGAGTCCGTCCGCGCCATCTGGAAGACCTGGGCGGACGGCGACCGACTGGACTACCAGGGCGACCACTACCAGTTCTCCCTCATGACCCCGAACTTCACCCCGGAACCGCTGGAGACGGCGCCTCCGACGATCTCCATCGCCGCGGTCGGGCCTGCCATGCTGCGGGTTGCCGGTCGGGTGGCCGACGGGGTCCGGCTCCACGGGTTCTGCACCAGGGAGTACCTGGAAGCGTCTGTGCTGCCCCAGCTCCGGGCCGGGCTGGACCAGCGTGGCAGAGCTCACGACGAGTTGACTATTCACGGCGGCGGGTTCATCTGCACCGGACCGGACGATGAGACGGTGGCGAAGGCGATGGAGTGGGTTCGGTATCGGGTCGGCTTCTACGGGTCGACCAGGGCCTACTGGCCGGTACTGGAGCAGCACGATCTCCTCGACCTTGGCGAGAAGCTCAATCACCTCTCCAAGAACGACGGGTGGGACAAGATGGCGGCGCTGGTCTCGGACGACGTCCTCCACCTCTTCGCGGCCATCGGCCGCTATGACCAGATCGCCGACGCCGTCCGGGAGCGGTTCGGCGGGATCAGCCACGGCGTCAGTCTCGGTTCGGGATTCGAGCTGGACGTGCCGCCCGGTGTCATCGCCGATATCCAGGCCGTTCGGTAACGCCGGATAGGGGAGCTCCCCCGGGGATGGAACCCCGGCTCAGGAGTTCTGAGGAGGACCGTCGAGCCCCAGGACCGCAGCCGGGCTGCGACCTCCACGTGACCCGTCGTGCCGCGGTACAGCTCAAAGCCGAGCAGCTGTCGAAGCCGGGGCGGTCGGGATCGGGCTCGTTCCCACTTCGAGCACCTGGCAACCCGGGCGAAGCGGGCCGAGATGTTCGGTCTGGTCGCCATGGCCGAAGCCGAGCTGGACCGCGACCCGGACCGATAACCCGGGTCCTACGGGCTACGGCGCCGCCTCGAGGCCGCCGCCACCGACCCAGCCGGCGATCTCCGACCGGGAGCTCATCGTCAGCTTGGCCAGGATGTTGCTGACGTGCACGCTTGCGGTCTTGGTGGAGATGAAGAGTTCCTCGGCGATCCCGCCGTTTGTCAACCCTCTGGCCACCAGCGTCGCCACCTCGCGCTCCCGAGGGGTCAGCCCGCCGGGAGCCTCCGTCCCGGGCGGCGCGTCCGGTGCGGTTTGGGTTCCGAGGCGGGCCTCGATCGCGGCGAGCCGCCGGCCCGGCCAACACGAAAGCGCGGCCGCCGCGGCCTCAAGGTGGATCCGTTGATCACCACCGTCCGCCCCGGCCAACCGGGCCAGTGCCAGGTGGATCTCCGACACCTCGGTGACCGATCGACGGAAGTCCGATGCCAGGGCCGTTCTCAGGTTCGCCTCCGCCCCAGCCCGGTCTCCGGTCAACTCCGCCCGTATGGCCATATGGAACGGCTCGGTCGAGGTGGCGAACGGCTCGTCGGTGGCCACCTCGGTCAGCTCGGCGGCAAGCCCGGCGTCGAGCAGCGACGACAGGTACTGGGGGATTCTGGCCAGGTTGAACTTGCGGATGAACCGACCGTTCTGTGGCTCGGTGAGCCACTGCCGTGCCGGCTCGACGTTTCCTTCGAACAGGTCGACCAGGCTGAGCATGGCGGCCCGCCAGCCGGCGGACCAACCATCGGTGTGGTGACCGCCGAACCCGCCGGGGAGACGCTCGATCAGTCGTCTGGCCTCGGCGGTGTCTCCGCTCTCCAGGGCCGACAACGCGCCGTAGACGAACGCTTCATCCCAGTCGGCGGCGTTGTCGAGCGCTGACTCGATCAGGGCCAGGTTGGACTCACGGTCCCCCTCCATCTCGCTGAGGATCAAGAGGGATCTCCGGTAGCTGTGGTTGGTGATCGAACTCAGCCCGGCGCAACTGGCGGCCCGCCGCATCTGCTCGATGTGGGCCCGAGGTTCGACCAGTGGATGCCGGAGCGGCACGTTGTGCAGCGCCCGGCTTGCCACGAGGTGGTCATCGGCCGCCGTCGCCTCCTGTGCCACGGCCAGCAACTCGGTGACCGCCTCTGTCTGACGGTCCGCTCGGGTGGCCAGCGCACTGGCCCGTTCCGCTCTGGCCTGGCGAACAGCGGACGCCGCAGGTGGGCCGACCTCGGCCCCGACCGCAATAGCTCGATCTGCGACCGCCATGGCGACGTCGACCCGGTCCCGCAGCATCTGATGTTGGGCCTGATCGGCGAGCGCCTGGACCAGGACCGGCCCTGGCGGCAGCGTGTCCGCCAACTCCGCCAATTCGTCGGCGGCCGCATCCGCCCCGACCCCGTCGCCCCGTTCCCACAGCAACCGAACCCGGTGGTGCAGCACCTCGGCGCGGTCGCTGGAGGTCACCCCGACCAGCTCATCCCACCGGTCGAGGTGATGGAGGGCGGTCCGGTACTGTGCCGTCATCCACGCCGCAACGACGACGATCCGCAGCAGGTCAAGGTCGTCACCGTGTTCCAGCAGGGCCTGTTCCGCAAAGGAAACGGCCTGATGGGTTCTGCCGTCCTCGAACGCCTCGCGGGCGGCATCCCGTGCCGCATCCGCGGCCTGTTTGGTCCGGCCCGCTCCGGTTGCGTGGGCCACCAGCGCCACCACGTCGGACGAGCCGTCGGCCAACAACCGATCGTGGACTGCGGCATGGATGCGTCGATGCTCCCTGGCGAACAGGCTTTCGGCCACCGCCTCACGGACCATGTCGTGGCGGAAGCCGAACCGATCCGGTCCCCGTTCCAAAAGAATGCCCCGGTCGACCAGGAACCGGAGCCGGTCGATCAGGTCGTCCTCGGTTACGGTGACCGCAGCGGCCAGGATGTCGAACTCCACCGCGGTGCCGAGCACCGCAACGGCCTCGGCCACCTGTCGCTCCGCCTGTGGAAGCCGGTCGATCTCCGGGCGGAGCATTTCCGCCAAGGTCCACGGCAACCCCGTTGTCAGGTCGGCGTCCTCATCGGTTGCGGCCACCAACTCCGACAGGAGCAGCGGGTTTCCGCCGGTCCTTCCATGCACATGATCCACGGTCTCCCGGTCCGCTCGGCGGCCCGTTGACTCCAGGTACTCACCAACCTCCTCACGCCTGAGCGGCTCGAGCCGGAACTGCACAACATGACTCCGTCGTTCCGCCCGCTGAAGAAAGCTGCTGGTGGGGTGGTCGGGGTGCAGGGCGTTCGGCCGGTAGGTGATCAACACCGATGCGCCGAGGGGACCGGCCACCAGCAGCCGGTCGACGACGTCGAGGCTCTCCGGGTCTGACCAGTGGACATCCTCGAAGACAAAGATCGTCGCCCCCGCGGCCAGGCTCCGCAGCGCTTCCGCCTCATGCTGGACCCGGTTGGTCGGCTCCACCGAATCCGCCGGTGGGCCGTTGGATCCGACGTCCAGGACCGACCGGATCAGCTCAAAGGGGATCGAGGTTGCCCGCGGCACCGCAACCGCCCGGATCACCGTGGTCTCGGGCGGCGCATCGGCAATGATCTCCTCGACCAGCCGGGTCTTTCCCTGACCGCTCTCACCGCCGATCAACACAACGCCGGCCCGGTCATCGTCGGACAGGATCCGGGCCGCAACCGCTAGCTCACGCCGGCGGCCGACGAAGGGACGATCACCG
>JBCCGJ010000415.1:0-4991 GCA_039029335.1 Actinomycetota bacterium
AGGAGGTCCCCCTCGACGGTGATCTCCGACCCGAGAGCTTCGACCTCATCGTGTCGGCCACCGCATTCCACTGGATCCCCCAGCCGGACGGGTTCGAACGGTGTCATCGGCTGCTCAAACCGTCCGGCCACCTTGCCCTGTTGTGGAACTTCTTCGGAGATCCCGACCGGCCGGACCCGTTTCACGAGGCGATCCAACCGCTGCTCGCCGCAAAGGCTCCCGAACTCATCCAGGGTGACTCGGCGGCTGCCGGCGCCCATCCGTACGCCCTCGACGTATCGGCCAGAGTGGCCGACTTCGACAGGTCCGGGCGGTTCGGGCCGGTCGAACACACCCGTATTTGTTGGACCGGACGCCACACGGCGGCGGAGATCCGGACCATGTTCGGCTCGTTCTCGCCGTGGTTGGCGACGGACCCGTCGATCCGCGAGCCGCTGCTCGACGACCTTGAGGCGTTGGCGATCGAGCGGTTCAACGGTGTGGTCGAACGTCCGTACAACACGGCGATCTACCACGCTCGCCGGAGGTAAGCAGGAAGTGATGGCGAGCTGATCCGGTTTCGAAATCGTTCGTGGCGGTGCGTCGTGGGTGATGGAGAATCACCGCCCGATCCAGAAATTGAACGGGCGAGAGGTCATACTCGTCGAGGGCTGACGCCCGAAAACGCTACGGCTGCGGAACAGGGGAGCGCGTGGCCGAGCAACAGCCGAGGGGCCCGACCGCTTCGTGCGATCGGGCCCCTCGTGCGTTCACCTGATTGTCCGGTCGATCGGTCCGACGACCGATCCGCCTGGTGCGGATCAGCTGTAGATCTCGACCAGACCGGCGGCGCCCTGACCGCCGCCGATGCACATCGTGACGACACCCCAGCGGGCGCCCCGGCGCTTGCCCTCCTGCAGGATGTGGCCTGCGCAACGGGTCCCGGTCATGCCGAACGGGTGGCCGATGGCGATGGAGCCGCCGTTCACGTTGTACTTCTCCGGATCGATGCCCAGCTGATCCCGGGAGTAGAGACACTGGCTTGCGAAGGCCTCGTTCAGCTCCCAGATGTCGATGTCGTCGACGGTCAGACCGTGACGCTTGAGCAGCTTTGGCACGGCGTAGACGGGACCGATGCCCATCTCGTCCGGCTCACAACCGGCCACGGCCCAGCCCTTGAACGCACCCATCGGCTCGACGTTGCGGCGGGCGGCCTCCTCATCTGACATCATGACAACCGCCGCCGCACCGTCAGACAGCTGGCTGGCGTTGCCCGCGGTGATGTAGTTGCCATCGCCGCGGACCGGCTTGAGTTTTGCCAGGCCCTCCAGCGTGGTGCTCGGCCGATTGCACTCGTCGCGGTCGACCGTGTATTCCACGATCGACTCTTCGCCGCTCTCCTTGTCCACCAGCTTCATCTTGGTGTCCATGGGCACGATCTCGTCCTCGAAGAGGCCGTTCTCCTGAGCCTTGGCCATCCGCATCTGGGACTGGTAGGAGTACTCGTCCTGGTACTCGCGCGTGACGTTGTAGCGATCGGCGACGATGTCGGCGGTTTCGATCATCGCCATATAGATCGCGGGGTACATGTCGGTCAGCTTGTCGTCCATGTTGACGGCGCCGCCCATGCCGGGGCTGGGGATCGAGATCGACTCGACCCCGCCCGCAACAACAACGTCCGCCGCGTCGGCCTTGATGTAGTTGGCGGCCACCGCAATGGAGTTCAGGCCGGAGGAACAGTGACGTTGGATGGTGTTGCCGCCGGTGGTGGTCGGCAGACCGGCCAGGAGGCCGGCCAGTCGGCCGAGGTTTCCGGCACCGTGGGCGCCGTTGCCGAGGGCGACGTCCTCGACGGCTTCGGGCTCGACGCCCGCTTTTTCGACGGCGTTTGAGATGGCGTGTGCTGCCATGGTCATGGCCGGGGTCATGTTGAACCCGCCCCGACCGGCCTTTGCCAGGCCCGTCCTGGCATAGGAGACGAATACTGCTTCGCGTGTCATGGGAGTTCTCCGGCTGGTAAGTGAATACGGATCGGCTGCATGCCCAGGTGCGTGTACGACCGGGTGTCCGCGTAGCTGCCCAAGTGCATGTCACTGCACAAGCTAACGCGCATCGCCCGCCGGGTCAGATTGACGGCCGAACCGGGTGCTCGAGGGGCCGCCCGGAACCGATGCCGGATGAAGGGGAGAAGGCCCTAAATCTAAACGAGAAAGTTACACGGCAGGATCTTGGTCCGGGGTGGGTGCGCCGGGTAGAGTCATCGTCCGTGTCGGACTTCCTTCGCGAATACCTACTGGTTTTCCTGTTTGGGCTGCTCGCCATCGGGGTGGTCGGTGCATTTATCGGCATCGCGTCGGTGCTTCGCCCCGATCGCCCGACCGCCGGAAAGGTCGAGAACTACGAAAGTGGTGTCGATCCGGTCGGTGAGGGCTGGTCACAGAGCCAGATTCGGTACTACATATTCGCACTGCTGTTCGTCATGTTCGATGTTGAAGCAGTTTTCATCTTCCCGTGGGCAACACGGTTAGAGCAGTATGGTTACTTCGGTCTGGTCGAGATGGTGATCTTCATCTTCATTTTGGCCCTCGGCCTTGCCTACGCCTGGCGCAAGGGCGTCCTCAGATGGGCATAGCTCCTCCACCGGGCGGAGCTTCTCTGACGAGGATGGCAACGCAGAGTCGTACAACCACACCGGCCTCCTTTGGCCAACAAACCACGCCACCGAATCGGCCCGCGGTACGGGCCGGGATTCGCCGGCGCGTTACGGTTACTTGGAGAGGTCACCGATGGGTCTAGTTGAATCTGGCAAAGTGCCGAAGGGGCTCTCAAAGCTCCTCAACATGAGCCGTAAGTACTCCCTCTGGGTCTACCAATGGGGGCTCGCCTGCTGCGCGATCGAGATGGGCGCGGCGTTCGGGTCGCCCCGCTACGACGTCATGCGGCTGGGGGTCATCCCGCTGCCGGCCAGCCCCCGCCAGGCCGATCTGGTGGTTGTCTCCGGCACCGTTACGGACAAGATGGCTCCCGCCGTCCGCCGGCTGTACGAGCAGATGCCGGAGCCGAAATACGTGATCTCGATGGGCTCCTGCGCCAACTGCGGCGGGCCCTACTGGGACAGCTACTCGGTCACAAAAGGCGTCGACCAGATCATCCCGGTCGACGTGTACGTCCCCGGCTGCCCGCCGCGGCCGGAAGCCCTGCTGGAGGGCATCGTGCTCCTGCAGGAGATCATTCAGAACGAGGACATGGCGGAGAAGTGGAAGGGGGATCCCCTTGCCATCAGCTGACGCTGAAACCGAGGAAACAGAAGAGGCGACGGTCGAGGTCGATGAGGCCAGGGAGTCGTTGCTCGAGGCGATCCAGGCCGAACTCGGGGACGCCGTGGTAGGCACCCACCTGGTGTCCGGCACGGACCTGTGGGTCCGGGTCGTCACCCCGGCATGGGCCGACACCGCGGATTATCTCCGGAACCGGCAGCGGTTCCGCTTCTTCAACTGGCTCTCCGCCGTCGACTGGATGAGTTCGCCGTTCGGCCGCAGCCTTGAGGCCGCGGTCGACGTCGCTCAGGAGGCGGGTGACGCCGAGGAGGAAGAACCGGCCAAGGACCCGATCCAGGCCGCCGGAGAGTCCTACGCCGGTGGCGGGGCCCGGTTCCAGGTGATGGCCCGGGTGTACAGCCTGGCCACGGGCATCGGGATCAACGTCAAGACCGACGTCGACGAGCAGCTCTCCGTGCCGTCGTGGATCGGGGTGTACCCCGGTACCGCCTGGCACGAGCGCGAGGCGTTCGAGATGTTCGGCATCGAGTTCGACGGCCACCCCAACCTTCGCAAGCTGTACCTCCCCGGTGATTTCGAGGGGTACCCGATGCGCAAGGACTACCCACTGCTGGCCCGGATCATCAAGCCGTGGCCCGGCATCGTCGACGTGGAACCCTTCCCGGACGTCGAAGAGGTCGGCAGCGAAGGCGAAGGAAGCGAGGCCGGCCAATGACCTACCCCGACAGCTGGCGACGTCCGACGAGTTTCGACGGAGTCGAAATCTCGGTTAGTGACGAGCGAAGCGAGGAACGGCGATGACCTACCCCGACCGCTGGCGACGTCCGACGAGTTTCGACGGAGTCGAAATCTCGGTTAGTGACGAGCGAAGCGAGGAACGGCAATGACCGACCCCGACAGCCGGCGACGTCCGACGAGTTTCGACGGAGTCGAAATCTCGGTTAGTGACGAGCGAAGCGAGGAACGGCAATGACCGATATTGCCGATCGGCGGCAGATGGCCTACGTGGCCGCTCAGGCTGCGGACGCCCGGGTAAACATCGAGCTCGAGGCCGAGGGCATGACCCTCAACATCGGCCCGCAGCACCCCGCCACCCACGGCACGCTGCGTATCATCCTCCAACTCGACGGCGAGCAGGTCATCGCCGCCGACCCGGTCATGGGCTACATGCACCGCGGGTACGAGAAGCTGGCCGAGGTTCGGACCTACCCCCAGGTCACCACCCTGATCAACCGAATCGACTGGCTCGGCAGCTTCGCGAACGAGGTGCCCTTCATCCTGGCCGCCGAGCAGCTGATGGAGATCGAGGCTCCGCCTCGGGCCCAGTGGATCCGCACCATCCTCTTCGAGTTGGCCCGTATCGCCAACGTCACCCTGTTCCTGGGGGACATGGGCGTCCAGCTGGGCGCCGTCACCCCCGTCTTCTACGCCTTCCGGGATCGGGAGTACATCCTCAACCAGATCGAAGCCGCCACCGGCGGCCGGTTCCACCCCAACTTCGACCGCATCGGCGGCATCAAAGACGACCTGCCTGCCGGGTGGATCGCCGACACCAAGCAGGCCCTCACCGAGATCGTCGACTTCTGCGATCAGATGGAAGACCTGCTGGTCGGCAACGAGATCTTCGAGGCCCGCACCAGGGGCATCGGGGTCATCCCCGCCGACGTCGGTCTGTCCTATGGCCTGACCGGGGCCAACGTCCGGGCGTCCGGTGTTGACTGGGACCTCCGCCGG
>JBCCGJ010000416.1:0-4955 GCA_039029335.1 Actinomycetota bacterium
ATCACTTTCTGCTGGTTCTCAAGCCGTGAGCTAGGACAATGCTCGAGTTGAATAAGCAGGACACCAGTACTACATCAAAAATTAAACTTCTAAGTGACACATTTATCATACACTGTACTGGCGCCTCCTTTCATGTAAAGGTGCTTTTGAAGAATGGAGCACACCCTGATGCACTTGATGATAAATGACAAACAGCATTGATGAGCGCTGCATTTCATGGTCAATGGAAATGTGCACAGGTATGGACATAGGTCCTTGCAGGGAAAAAAGTAATAGAACCTTCGAGATTCCATATGCATCTGTTAGGACAGCTTACACAGCAACTTCCTTTCTGATCAAGTTGAGTTTTCTCTCTGAATTGAAGGCCCTTTTAGATCATGGAGCCAATGTAAATGCGGTTAGTTTATCGGAATCCACAGCTCTCATGGATGCAGTAGTACATGGAAACTCGCAGACTGTGCAGGTAGGCGTCGTATCCAAAATTTGCCTTTACCAAAGTCTCCCAACCCTAAGAACCCATGTTCTGTATTTATATCACCGCTATATGCACCTTACTGTTGGGTAAACCTCTTTTTCTAACGCTTAAAGGTGCTTTTGGATAATGGGGCCAGCGCCGCGCCTTTTTCGTGGCCTTCTTCGCCGCGCCTCCGGCAGCTCCTGCGGCGGCTGCATCTCCGGCGTCGGGCCTGGCCGAGCCGGGAACGTTCTCCTGGACGAACTCCCGGAACTCGTCGACTGCATCGTTGATGCCTTCGGAGAACTGCCCGGCGGCGTTCTGCGCCTCGGTACGGATCATCTCAACAACAGACTGCAGCTGCTCGCCCGCGTTCCTGACCCGATCCGGCCCTAGACGGTCATCCACACCGACGGCATCCGCAAACTTTCGCATCTCCGCCTCGAAGCGATTCGAGGCCTCGTGCAGCATGGACCGCATCTCCGCCACACCTCTGCTGACCGCCTTGTTGATGGTCTCGTTCAATTGATCCGGGTTCACCATAAATTCAGCTTAGTAATCAACCGAGGTGCTAGCTACAGCAAGCGCCTGCAGCGAACCGGTTGGCGGCGCACGGCCCGGCGACGTCCCGGAGTGCCGGTCGATCAAAGCCGGTCAGCGGTCGACCGGTCGCCGATGGCACCGCCGGGCGGTGTCGGCTAGAGCAGGTGGTCCAGGACCTCGGCCCAGCCACCGTCCCGAGGATGGGGAATGACCCGGTCGGCGAGATCGAGGACCGACTCGTGACCGCCGGCAACCCCGAGCGCCACGTCCGCATTACGCAGCATCTCAAGATCGTTGGTCTGATCACCGATCACCACGATCCGCTCCGGCTGAAGCCCGGCGTGCGCGAGGTAGGCCTGGATGCCGTCCCACTTCGAGAGGCCGACCGGTTGCAGATGGACCGACCAGGCCTGGAACAGCTTGTCGTTGTAGAGGTCGACATCCGCCACGTTCGTCGGCACCGCGGCAAGCACTGGTTCCAGCCGTTCGTGGGTCAAGCCGATCATGGAGAATCCGAGGATGTCGTGGTTGTCGGCCACGTCGGCGGCATCGGCCACGATGTAGTCGGCCAGCAGCTGCGTGCGATGCCGCTGTGCCGTTGTGACCTGCTCCGGGCCGCGGACCGAGCCGTCGGCCAGGTACATGACCGGGTACAGCTCGACGGCGGCCAGGGTGTTGACGACCTCGGCTGCGGCCTGTCGGGTGAACGGTCGGGAGTGGAATTGGTCGTCGGTGCGGAAGTCGACACCGAGCGCCCCGTTCAGGAGTACGGCGGGGAGATGCAGATCGTTGGCCACCAGGCCGGCCCTGGCGGAGTTCGCCCGCCGGCCGGTGGCCACCAGCAATGGGACTCCGTTGGCGTTCAGCCGGCCGACGGCGTCGAGGGTCCGCCCGTGGCATCGCAGCTCCTCGTCCCAGAACGAGCCGTCGAGATCGGTGACAACCAGTGTCCGGCCCATCAACCGGCCCCCCGGTTCACGTAGGCCCGACCGATGAAGAACGCCATGAGGGCCGAGGTGTAGCCGACGATGAGCAGCCCGGCGAAGATCCGGCTGCTCCGCCCGGTGTCACCCCGTGCGAACCAGCCACCGGCGAGGAACGCACCGAGCGGAATCAACCCACCGACGTAGTGGATGTAGAGCTGAACGATGCCCTGCCCCTGGTCGAGTAGCTTGATTCCCAGCAGGACCTGCACGATCAGTGCGATCTGAGCCGCACCGACGGCAAACCCGGTCGGCCGGGTCATCGGCTCGTTACGAACGGCATGACGAATCACGGCGACGGTGGCCACCGTCATGGTGACCAGCACCACAACACCGGTGAACAGGTGGGCCGACCGGTCGATGATGAAGTTGTCGATGCGACCATCGCCCAGCCCGCCGGCTGCGCCGAGCACCCGACTCACCGGGTGCGAGGTCAGCTCTTCGAGGCTTCGAAGATGCTGGCGATGGTGGCGTCGAGCGTTGCGTTGAAGTCCTCGTCGGACTGGCCGGCACTCAGTCCTTCGCTGAGCGCCCGGGAGAAGCTGGCGATCACACCGTTGTTGCGGCTGAGCCGCTGGTTGGCATCGGCCCGGCTGTACCCACCGGAGAGCGCAACCACCCGAGCGACGTTCGGGTGCTTGACCAGATCCGCATAGAAGTTGTCCGTCTCCGGCAGCGTCAGCTTGAACATGATCGTCTGATCGGGATTCAGTTGGTTGCTGTGCTCGAGCAGCGCGGCGGCCAGCAGCTCCTCGGCCTTGGCCTTCTCCGGGCTGTTGATGTCGACCTCGGGTTCGATGATCGGCACCAGGCCGGCCTCGACGATCTGCAGCCCGACCTCGAACTGCTGGTCGACGATGGCCTTCACCCCGTCGGGGTTGGCCATCTTGACGACCGACCGCATCTTGGTTCCGAACACGCCCTTGTCCCCGGCCCTGGCCAGCAGGTCGTCCAGACCCGGGATCGGCTTCATCACCTGAACATCGTTCGCCTCGTCCTCCAGGCCTTTGTCGACCTTGAGGAACGGCACGATCGACTTGTTCTCCCAGAGGAACTGGGCGGTGTCGGTGCCGTCGATCTGACGGTCCATGGTCATCTCGAACAGGATCGCACCCAGGACTCGGTCACCGTTGAACACCGGGCTGGTGATGATCCGGGACCGCATGGCGTGAATGAGATCGAACATCTCCTCCTCAGTGGAGTACGCAGACTCATCGATGCCGTAGAGCCCAAGCGCCTTCGGCGTCGAACCACCGCTCTGGTCCAGCGCGGCTACAAAACCGTCGACGTTCGTTACCTTCTGGAGCTGCTGTTCGTTCATGCGCGACCTTGTCAGGGTGGATGGCGGATGTGTCCCGGACGAGGATACCGGCTTCGGCCAAGCACAGCCCCGATGTCAAATCGCCCAGGCGGACTCCGGCCGATTGTCCGCGAAACGCCCCGGCAGACTCAGCGCCGACAGGCCTAGAGAGAAGCAGCGCGCTCCGCTGCATCGCCGAAATCTGGTTCGGCTCTGGCGATGTCACTGAACAAACGCCTCGACCGGGAGTTGTCCCCGGCCCGCTCGTAGAGGTCCGCCATGACGTACCAGCGGCGGAGATGGTGGAGTGCCGGTTTGCCCTTGACCTTCGGGGCTTTCTCCATGAACCGGATGGCGTCCTGGAGGCGGCCTCGGTCGGCGAGGGCACCGGCCTGCACGATGCGGCCCTCCTCGATCAGCTCGGGCCCCGGCGATGCGTCACCGAGCTCGTGCCAGAGCTCCTCGGCTCTGGCCCACCGTTTCAGGGCACGATTGCAATCGGCGAGAACCGGGTGCTGCTCCACCGAGTTCGTCAGCTCGTTGAACCGCTCCAGATCCTTTATGGCCTTGCCCCAGCGGGACATGCGGTAGTACGTCAGACCACGCAACTCGTGCACTTCGGCAACGCCGGGGGCGAGACGGTCGATGGAGTCGAGCAGCTTCTCCGCATCGCCGAAGCGCTCGGCCTCGAAGGCGGTTGCCGCCTCGGCGAGACGGTTCTGCAATTTTGTTGCCGTTGCCGGCGCAACGCCGTTGATGGTGACGTCGCTGACGTCGACCTTGCGGCGGTTCCGCTTCCGTTTCTTCTTGCCGGCCTTCGGTGGCCGGTTGGTGTCGACACGCTCGACAACAACCTCCTCCCGCTGGACGGGGTCGGCCGGCGGCGGCGGGATCCGTTTGCCTTTGCTCGATGGGCCTCGTGTTGTCATGACGTGTTGGCACCTGGGTCGGGACCGGCTGGTCGAACGCTTGGGGTTGTCAGTATGCACGGGTGGAGCCACAACGACCCCGGTGGAGCCCGATGGCCTCCCAAAAGCGAAAAGCCCGCCAACCAACGACGGGCCGACAAAAATGCGAAAGACCCCGGCGTTGGCTCAGGGTCTTCCTGGCAGAACCGGCCTGTGTCTTACACACAGGTGTTCTGCAGAGAAATCCGGCAGCGACCTACTCTCCCAGGCCGTCTCCGACCAAGTACCATCGGCGCAGGAGGGCTTAACTTCCGTGTTCGGGATGGGAACGGGTGTGACCCCTCCGCAATAGCCACCGAAAATATGCACCGCAACCGGTCTGGGATGAAACCAAACGGATTGCTATGACGATCATTGCCTCCGAAGAGGCGGTTCCTTAAGAACTTCATAGCGAGCACGAGCGCCGAGGCGAAGCCCCGGTTTGCAATTCTGCGATCAAACAAGCAGAAATGACAAGTAAAACACAAGCCCTCGGCCTATTAGTACCAGTCAGCTAAACACATTACTGTGCGTACACATCTGGCCTATCAACCTAGTCACCTACTAGGGGCCTTACCCACTTGCGTGGTGAGAGATCTCATCTTGGAACGGGTTTCCCACTTAGATGCCTTCAGCGGTTATCCCTTCCGCAGGTAGCCAACCAGCCATGCTCCTGGCGGAACAACTGGCACACCAGAGCTGCGTCCATCCCGGTCCTCTCGTACTAG
>JBCCGJ010000417.1:0-4909 GCA_039029335.1 Actinomycetota bacterium
CGCGATCGCGGCCTACATGGCAGCCCGGGTGATCCGCCGCCAGACGCTCGGGCTGGAGCCGCCGGAGATCGCTGCGCTCTATGAGCACCGAGACGGCATGTTGCGGGCGTTGCACGAGGGGGTGCTGGCCGTTGACGAGGTTGGCGTTGTCACGCTGGTGAATGACGAGGCGGCCTCCAAGCTCGGCCTCACCCGCGACAGCGTCGGGAGGGCGATCGACGATCGAGACGACCTTGCTGAGCTGCTGGCCCTGTCCGCGGGACCAGGCTCGCAGCGGAACGTCCCGCTCCAGGTTGGCCCGCACAGCCTCCTGGTCACCGCCGCCCCAATCACGATCCGAGGGAAGCACCAGGGAGCGGTGTACACGTTTCGCGATCGAACCGAGCTGCAGGGACTGGTCAGCGAGCTCGAATCGGCAAAGAGCCTTGTCGACGCCCTGCGGGCCCAGGCCCACGAACACTCGAACCAGCTTCACACCATCTCCGGCCTCATCGAGCTCGGTCGCCACGACGATGTGTTGGCGGTGGTGATGGACCACTCGGCGTCCGAGCGGGCGGTGGCCGACCTCTACGAGAATCGATCGGGCGGTGACGCCCTGGTGGTCGCGTCGCTGCTGGCCAAGGCGGCGATCGCCGCGGAGCGACACATCCGGCTGCTGACCCACATCGGCGAGCTCCCCCAGACCGAAATTGCGGTCTCCCGTGACCTGGTGACCATCGTCGGCAACCTGGTGGACAACGCGATCGATCACCTCAGCGATGCGGCGATCGGTGGCGGGGAGATCGAGGTGGCGATCTGGCACGAGGACGGCGAGGTGCGGATCGACGTGTCCGACGGCGGGGGAGGGATCTCTCCTGACGAGATCAGCCGCATCTTCGAGGCCGGATACTCGACGAAGGAAACCTCCGGCCACGAGGGACTCGGGCTTGCGTTTGTGCGGGAGCTGGTCGACCGGTATGACGGTTCGATCGCCGTCGACTCCGAGGTCGGCTCCGGAACACTGTTCTCGGTTCGGCTGTCCCTCAGCAGACCGGCCCTGCGCCAGGAGTCGTTGGTCGATGCCTGACGGACCGATAACGGTGTTGATCGTCGACGACGACTTCCGGGTTGCGGAGATCCACAAGGGTTTTGTCGAGGAGGTCGACGGGTTCGAGGTCGTCGGTTCGGTGCAGTCCGCAGCCCGAGCGGTTGAGCTGTGCGTCGAGCTGTCCCCCGCGCTGGTGCTGCTCGACATCTACCTGCCGGACGGGTCGGGAACCGAGGTGCTGCGCTGCCTCCGCGACGAGTTGTCGATCGACTGCTTTGTGCTGACCGCGGCTCGGGACGTCGCAACGGTCAAGCGGTGTCTTGACCTTGGGGCGCTGCACTATCTGGTGAAACCCTTCGCCAGGGATGAGCTGACCGACCGGCTCCAGGAGTACCGCCGGTGGCGGCAATCGCTGCGGGTCGACGGTGAACTCGACCAACCGGACATCGATCAGATCTTCAACGGCAGAGGCCGGCCGCACGCCACGCTTCCCAAGGGCCTCTCGGCGGAGACCATGGCGCTGGTGCAGTCTGCGCTGGCCGGCGCCGACGACGCCATCGGGGCGGAGGACGTGGCTCAGCTGACCGGCATAAGCCGGGTCAGCGTTCGTCGCTACCTTCGGCATCTGGCCGATTCCGGCGAGGCGGAACTGGTGCCGGACTATGGGACACCGGGCCGGCCGCGGCACCGCTTCCGCCTGGTGTCCTGACGGCCTCCCGATCTCAAACCTCGGCGCCGGCGTCGGCGAACTCCTCCTTGACGTTTGTACCCCTGGCCCGACTGAGGATCTGAGGGAGGAACAGCACAACGAGGCTGAGCAGGACCAGCACGATGTTGAGGATCCCGTCGAAGAACGTGGAGTACGAGCCCTGGCTGGCCACCAGCGATCGACGGAAGTTCTGTTCCAGGTCGTCGCCGAGGATCAGGCCCATCAGGATCGGTGCGAGGGGTACGTCCAACTTGCGGAGCAGGAAGCCGATCAGGCCGAACAGGGTCATGATCGTGATGTCGAGTCCGCTGTTGTTGACCGAGTACACGCCGATGTAGGAGATCACCAGAATCATCGGCATCAGGAACCACGGCGGGATCTCCAGGATCTTCACAAAGACCTTGACCAGCGGGAAGTTGAGCAGCAGCAACATCAGGTTGCCGATGTACATCGAGGCGATCAGCGTCCAGATGAGCTCGGGGGTCTCCGAGAACACATTGCCCGACCCGGGCCGGATCCCCATCGAAATCAGAATGCCGAGGAGCACCGCGGTTGTCCCGGAACCGGGAATGCCAAGCGTGAGCAGCGGGACCAGCGACCCGCCGGCTGCCGCGTTGTTCGCCGACTCCGGAGCGGCCACCCCCCGGATGTCCCCCTTGCCGAACGTGCCGTCCGAATCGGAGATCCGCTTCTCCAGGCCGTAGGACATAAAACCGGCGACCGATGCGCCGGTCCCCGGCAGGAGCCCGACGAAGAAGCCGATCACGCTGCCCCGGATGATCGCACCAAGCGAGAAGAGGAACTCCCGGAACGTGACCCAGATGCGCTCGGCCTTCTGGAAAACCACCTTCTCTCCCCGGACGGTGTCCTCCAGTAGTGTCAACACCTCACTGACGGCGAACAGGCCGATGGCGATGACCACGAAGTCCATACCCTCCTGCAGCTTCAGCTCGCCGAATGTGTAGCGGGGAACGCCGGTCTGGAGATCGATGCCGACCGTGGACAGCATGACCCCGAATACCACGGCGAGCAGACCCTTGAAGATGTTGTTCCCCGCCAGGCTGGAGACCGTGGCAAACGCCAGCACGACAACCAGGAACTTCTCCGGCGACTGGAATCGGGTGGTGACCTCTGACAGGGGTGGCCCGAAGGCCATCAGGCCGATGACCGAGCCGGTTCCGGCGACGAACGACCCGATCGCGGCGATCGCAAGCGCCTGACCGGCCCGGCCCTGTCTGGCCATCTGGTACCCGTCGAGTGTGGTCACCACCGACGATGCTTCGCCGGGGACGTTCAGGAGGATGCTGGTGGTCGAGCCGCCGTACTGACTGCCGTAGTAGACGCTGGCCAGCAGGATGAGCGTCGAGGCGTCCTCCAACCCCAGCGACAGCGTGATGGGGAAGAGGATGGCAACCCCGGTGATCGGCCCGATGCCCGGCAGGACGCCGATCAGCGTGCCGAGCAGGCAACCGAGGAGGGCCAGTGCAATGTTCTCCGGCGTCAGTGCGGCGGCGAATCCGTCCAGCAGGTTGAAGGCCAGCATCACAGGCCACCCCACCAGCCGGCCGGAAGTCGGAGCTCCAACCAGTTGTTGAAGACATAGGCCAGCACCGTCGGGAACGCCAGGCTGAGCGGGATGAGCAGCCGGGCGGGCGCTCGGAAGAGCAATCCCATGATGATCGTCATCACGGCGCTGGAGAGTATGAACCCGACCGGCTGGATGATCTGCCCGTAGACGTACGAGCTGACCAGGACCACTCCGATCTGCCACCAGGCCGCCCGTGACGGCCATCTTGGGGCGGGGTCAGGGCGCAGGATCAGGACCAGCGACAGCGCGCCGAACAGAACGCCGATGCCGGTCGGCAGGGTCTTCGGCCCAACCGGACCGGTACCGAAGCCCGTGCCGTCGAACGTCCTGGCTTCGATCGTGTACCAGACGGCACCGATCAGACAGACCACGCCGAGGACCCGGTCGCTCCAGGCCGGCGCGGCGGTCCGTCGGGACCCGTCGGCATCGGGATCGGAACCCCGAGGCCGATCCGGGTCTCCGCCGGCATCGGTCATCGACACGACCGCTTCCCTCCGCTCCGGCGACCGGCTACTCGTTGACCAGGCCGAATGGCTCCGACAGCGTCCGGAAGTCGCCAACCGCCTGAAGCGCAAAGCTCTGGAAGTCGTCCCCGAGCAGACGGAGCGGCGACAGGCCGTTCTCGTCCCGAGCGGCGACCCAGTCATCGGACGCCTCGACCTGGCCGAGCGCGTCCACCCAGAAGTCGTACGCCTCGTCGGTCATGCCGCCGGGGGCCAGCAGGCCTCGCCAGATGGGGAAGATGGTGGTGTATCCCAGTTCGGTGGTGGTCGGCACGTCCGGCAGGGCCGGGACACGCTCCTCGGCCATGACGGTTAGGATCCGCAGGTCCTCGTTGCCGATCGTCTCCGACACGTCACCGGGGAAGACGGCGATCTCGCCGCCGAGCAGGGCGTTCTGCGCCTCGCCACCCCCGTCGTACGCCACCCACGGCACCGCCGCCGGGTCGATCCCCAGCTCCTGGGCCAGGAGCAGCACCTTGAAGTGGTCCTGCCCGCCGACCGGCGAACCGCCGCCCCAGACGACCGAGGTCGGATCCGCCTGCACGGCCTCGATGAGCTGATCGAAGGTCTCGAACTCGCTGTCGGTCGTCACGGCGACAACACCGAAGTCGGCGCCGATGGCACCGATCCACCGGAACTGGTCCGCCTCGAGGCCCTCGTACTGGTTCTGGGCGAATCGGATGGCGGTGGCCGGCGATGCGGCGATCACCAGATCGCTGTTGTCATTGCGGTTCCCGGCGACGTCGCTGAACGCAACACCGCCACCACCGCCGGGCTGGTTGGTGACAACAACGTTGCTGGTCAGGCCGAGGTCTTCGAAGAGCTGACCGATCGACCGGCAGGTGAAGTCCCAGCCGCCTCCGGCATCGGCAGGCGCCACACACTCCGGGGAACCGGGGGTGAACCCGGCCGCGGCCTCCTCGGCCGCGCCGTCGTCGCTGTCCGCCTCGTCGTCCTCCATGGCGTCGGTGTCGTCATCCCCGCTTCCGCCGTCGTCCGCGCTTTCGCTGTCGGCTTCGGACGCGGTCTCGGTGGTGTCCTCCCCCGCCGCGTCGTCGTCACTGCCGCAGGCCGCGGCCACG
>JBCCGJ010000418.1:0-4903 GCA_039029335.1 Actinomycetota bacterium
CGGCGGTGTCGGTATCTGATCCTCTGTACCGGGTTCGCCTCGAAGGCCTTCACCCCGCCGATCGACGGTCTCGACCGGTTTGCCGGTCCGTGTCACCACACCGCCCACTGGCCGGAGGACGGCGTGCCGCTGGAGGGGCGACGGGTCGGCATCGTCGGCACCGGGGCCAGCGGGGTGCAGATGGTGCAGGAGGCGGCGAAGGTCGCCGGCGAGGTGTACGTGTTCCAACGAACGCCGGTGACCGCCCTGCCGATGCAGCAGCGCAGGATCACCCTGGAGCAGGCGGCCGCGTCAAAGGACGAGTACCCGGAGATCTTTGTCACCCGGAACACACCCCCCGGTTCCATGCATGACATGGTTCGTCGCGGTGAATCGGCGCTGACCGCCTCGGACGATGAGCGGGAGCGGGTCTTCACCGAGGCCTGGGAGGAAGGCGGCTTTCACTTCTGGTTCGCCACCTTCGCCGACGTGATCACGGACCTGGACGCCAACCGGCTGGCCTACGACTTCTGGCGGGACCACACCAGGGCCAGAATCGACGATCCGGCGGTTGCCGATCTGCTGGCGCCGATGGAACCGCCGTACCCGTTCGGGACGAAGCGGCCGTCGTTGGAGCAGGGCTACTACGACTACTTCAATCAGGACAACGTGTTCCTGGTCGACATCAGCGCCAACCCGATTCACTCGGTCGGCGAGGATGTGGTCGAGCTGGCCGACGGCACCCGGCACGAGCTTGACGTGCTGGTGCTTGCGACCGGGTTCGACGCCAACACCGGTGGCCTGACCCAGATCGACGTCCGGGGCAGCGACGGGCGGAACCTGGCCGAGCGGTGGGCGTCCGGTGTTGACACCACGCTGGGGCTTGCGGTGTCCGGGTATCCCAATCTGCTGTTCCTCTACGGTCCGCAGAGCCCCGCCGCCTTCTGTAACGGGCCGACCTGTGCCGAGCTGCAAAGCCAGTGGGTCGGCGATCTGCTCGACCACATGCAGGACGCCGGGTTGACCAGGGTGGAGGCGACCGAGGCGAGCGATCTGGCGTGGAGCCGTCATCTTGACGAGGTGGCGGAGGGGTCGCTCCTGTCGAAGGTCGACTCCTGGTACATGGCGGCCAACGTGCCCGGGAAGCGCCGACAATTGCTGAACCATCCGAGTTCGGATGCGTATCTGCGGGCGCTCGATCGCTGTGCGGCCGAGGGGTACGACCGTTTCGTATTTGACTGAGCGCCGGCGGTTGTCCGGCGTCCGCCTCGGACGGGATCGCAGTCGGTGTCCTGCGGTGCCGCGCTGTCCGGCGGACTGCGGTCGGTGTCGGCGAGCCGCGGCGTCCCTTCGCTCCGAATCCTCGCGTTCGCCGCACCACCGCATTTCCGCCTCGCACTCGGTTCTTGGTGGGGCCGATGGCGGGGTTGCCGGTATTTGGTGTCCGCATTGGAGCGACAACCGGGGCTGGCTGGTGGATTGGGTGTTCGCGTTGGAGCGACAACTGCGGCCGGAGGTTCCTCGATCCTCAGACTCGGGACCGCAGGTCGGGCGGCGGGGTTGTCGCTCAGACGCGGACCGAGGGACCTTGTCCGGGTTGTCGCTGTGAGGCGGACCTGTGGTGGCTCGGCGCCGTTTTGTTTGGAGGCGGATCGGACCGGGCGGTGCCCCGCCGACTCGACCCCACGGCGGGTCGGCAGGCCAGGCCCGCCGGGCCGCGTTACTGGCCGGGTGGGTTGACGACCACCACCGGTACGGAGAACGCTCGCTCCACGCGGCTTGGCAGGTCCATCTTCAGCCAGCGGGAGAGCGATCCGGGCAGGGTGGAGATGATGATCTCGTCGAAGCTGGACCGCTCCATCACCCGACCGATGGCTGCGAACGGATCGTGGCCGGCCACCTCGCTGGTGAGGATGTCCCGGTGCTCGGCCAACCGGTCGGTGAAGGTGGCCAAGCGCTCGCCGGCCTGCTGCCGGTCCCGGGCTTTGGCCGCCACCAGATCCTCGGGCGCCACCACCGCATAACCGGACATCGGATCCGCAACACCGGTCATCAACCGCTGGGTCTCCTTTGACCGGGAGGCCGGGACAAGCAGGTGGAACTCCGAGGGCCCCGCGGCAACCCGGTCGGCCACAAGGGCCGGGATCAACTCGCCGGCCAGCGTCTGGTTGGCGACGATGAGGTACCGCTTGACCACCACGGGCGCCTGACCGGCAACCGGGCTCGGCCGCTCCCGGTCGATCTGCACGGCAAGCTCCAGCTTCAGTCGGTACCGCACGACCCGACCGTTGCTGACCAGGGTGTCCCGCTCGCTTACCACCGCCGAGGTCAGGTTGGGATTGGTCTTGGCCGCCTCCCGCACGCCTCGCTTCGCCGCATCCTCCCAGGACTCCGACGATGTGGAGACCAACCGAACAACCCGGAAGACCGGCTCGGGACCGGGACCACCGGCGTTGTCCGTCATGGCTAGTCCGCTTCCGCGTCGTGCTTGAACGACAGTCGAACCTTGGATCTGAACAACATCACCTCACCGTTGTCGATGGTGACGTCCTGCTCGATCACCCGAGCGACCCGGAGGTCCTGCAGGGTCTTCGCCGCCTCGGCCACGGCGTTAGCGGTTGCCTTCTCCCAGGACTCCGCACTGGTCCCGATCAGTTCGACGACGTTGTAGACGCTCTCGGTCATGTCGGCACATTAGTTGCTCAGCCGGACCGGCAACAGGGGCTCTTCCAATGGCAACGGTACACCGCGGTCCGCGGTCCACCGGCGGCCGGTCAGCCCTTCGGGATCTTGGCCCGTAGCGACTGCATCCACTCCGCCGCCTCGCTGAGCGCCGACGTCACCTCGTCGCGCACCTCCGAGGAACCAACCCCTGCCGCGGGGTAGCTGCCGAGGAACTTCACGTCGGCGTGCTTGGCCCTGATGTTGCGCAGGCAGTCCGCAACGACGTCGTCACCGATGTGGCCGTCGAGGTCGATGATGAAACAGTAACTACCGAGCGCGGTCTTGACCGGCCGGGACGACAGCCGGGACAGGTTGATGTTGCGGGCCGCGAACTCCTGAAGAATGGCCACCAACGAACCCGGTTTGTCGGCCCGCTGGTGCAACACGACCGTGGTCTTGTCGTGGCCGGTTGGCGCCGGCACGCCGTTCGGGGCGACAAGCACGAACCGGGTCTGGTTGCCCGGATGATCGGCGATGTCGGTTGCCAGCAACTCAAGGCCGTGCTTCTCCGCCGCCAGCGACGGGGCGACGGCTCCCAACCCGGGCTGCTCCATGGCCATCACGGCCGCCTCGGATGTCGAGTTCGCCGCCTTCACCTCCGCGTCCGGCAGCTCCTTGTGGAGGAACTCCCGACACTGGGCGTTGGCCACGGGGTGGGAGTAGACGGTCGCGATGTCCGACAGGGCCACCCCCGGCGCAGCCATCAGGTTCAACCGGATGTCCAGCACCACCTCCCGCTGGATCAGAAGGTCATGATCAAAGGCCAGCGCGTCGAGGGTGATGTTGACCGTTCCCTCGATGGCGTTCTCGATCGCCACAAAGCCGTGGTCGACGTCGCCGTTGGACGTGGCGTCCAGGACATCGACGAACTTTGGCATCGGAACAAGCTCATCGTTGGCGAGGTCCGGCTGGCTCATGAGCGCCTGCTCGGTGAAGGTGCCGGCGGGGCCGAGGTACGCAATCCTCGGAGTCGAGTTAGTCACGGGGTTCAGCCTAGGCTCCAAGCCATGCAAGACCGTCTCTATTTCAGACAGCTCCTCAGCGGCCGGGACTTCGGGACCGACAACATGATCGCCCGGCAGATGGTGAACTTTGCGTACGCCGTCGGTGACCGTGAGACCGGCGAGGCGCTGCTGGTGGACCCAGCGTACGACGTCGCCGGACTGCTCGCCATCCTGGAGGCCGACGGGATGACCGTGACCGGTGTGCTCGGCACCCACTATCACGCCGACCACATCGGCGGGAACATGATGGGCCACAACATCGTCGGTGTTGTCGACCTTTTGGAGCAGGTCGACGTGCCCATCCACCTCCAGGCGCCGGAGTTGGAGTTCGTCACCAAAACCACCGGTCTCGGCCCCGACCAGCTGGTGGCCCACGCCTCCGGCGACACGGTCACCGTCGGAGAGATCGAGATCGAGCTGATCCACACCCCCGGTCACACCCCCGGCAGCCAGTGTTTTCTGGTGGAGAACCACTTCATCTCCGGCGACACACTCTTCCTCGACGGCTGCGGTCGGACCGACCTGCCCGGCGGGGACGCCGAGGAGCTGTACCACTCGATCAACACCCGGCTGGCCAAGGTCCCGGACGAGGCAACCCTCTTTCCCGGCCATCTGTACTCTCCCGAGCCGTCCCGCTCCATGGGGGAGACCAGGGACCTGAACGTGGTCTACCGGCCGAACTCGGTCGAGCAGTGGATGATGATGTTCGGTCAGTAAATCCGGTCCGCTCAACCGCGGCCGGGTCCGGCCGAAAGGTTGTGGTGAGAAACGCACGATCCGACCACCTCGACCTGACGGTCGACCGCTGCCATGCCCTGGAAGCGGAGGTCGCAGAGCTGACCGCCCGGCTTGAGGCCGTCACGGCCGAGCTTGACGACGAACGAAGCTACAGCGCCACCTTGAAGCGCCTGGTCGAGCGGGCCAAGGAACGGATCAACGAGCTCGAAACGGATGGCGGCCCCACCGGCGAAGCCGAGCAGGGAGGCAGTCGCTTCTCCGAAGCAGACCTCGCCGGCGGCGAGCCGGGTCCTGCCATCGAAGCTGCGGCCGCAATACCGGAAGTCCCCGTAATCGCAGAGCCGGCCGCCGAGCCGGGAGTCGACCTGTCGTTCACCAAAGGCCGATCGGCGAAGCGGCGCATGGCCAAGGTCCGCCGTCAGGCCGAACGAGCCGAACGGGCCGAGAAACGGCGCCGC
>JBCCGJ010000419.1:0-4896 GCA_039029335.1 Actinomycetota bacterium
CGGGCGACCCCGTTCCTGGCGTTTGTTGTTTTTGTCGAGCTGTTCTCCACCTTCGGTGACGGGGTCAGCGGCTGGGCCCAGGCCGGAGCGTTCTTCGGCGGGGTAGCGCTGATCGCCGGGGTGTTCGCCGCCATCAACCGGCTTCGCCGTCGACGGCTTTTCTCCCCACCGGAGGACATCGGTGTGCTCGAGCTGGTGGCGTTTGTGCTGGTTCCCGCGGCCCTACCGCAGTTCAACACCCGCTCCGCCAGCACGTTCCTTGGAGCCGTCGCGCTCAACCTGGTGATCCTCGGCGTGACCTACGTGACCGTCAGTTACGGCCTTGTTCCGCTGATGCGATGGGGGATCGCCCGGTTCTTCAAGGAACTCAGCGGTATCACCGACCTCCTCGGCAAGTCGCTGCCCCTGCTCCTGCTGTTCTCCGCATTCCTGGTCCTGAACGCCGAGATGTGGCAGGTGGCCCAGGACCTGCCGGACCTGTTCCTGGTCCTGGTGATCGGCATGGTTGTGCTGCTTGGCACGGCGTTTGTCGGCTTGTCGCTGGCCCAGGGCTCATCGGCCGAAACGGACTTCGACAGCTGGGACGAGGTGACGGCGTGTTGTCATGAGTCCCCGCTGGCCGAGACGGAGCCGATCGACCGGGAGCGACCGGTGACCACGCCGCCCCTCGACCGGGCCTCCCGGCTGAACCTGTCGTTGATGC
The DNA here is from genome assembly GCA_039029335.1 of Actinomycetota bacterium. Classification (GTDB taxonomy): domain Bacteria; phylum Actinomycetota; class Acidimicrobiia; order Acidimicrobiales; family SZUA-35; genus JAHELU01. The sequence continues at coordinate 704 of JBCCGJ010000419.1, forward strand.
AGTTCGTCGGAGTGTCCATCCAGATACTGCTGGTCGCCTTTCTGGTCAGTGCGTTCTACGTGGTGTTCGGCCTCCTCACCGTCCGGGAGACCACCATCGTTCAGTGGATCGCCGCCGATGCGCTCGACCGGACAACGGACGTCTACTGGGAGGACACGCTCTTTGGCGAGGCGTTTGTGCTGACCAGGGCTCATCTGGTGGTGGCCATCTTCATCGGGGCGTTTTCCGGCCTCCAGTTCGCCGTTTCGGTGCGGACCGATGAAACCTACCGGGCGGAGTTCGCCGCCGACGTCGGTCAGGAGGTCCGGGAGAACCTGGCGGTCCGAGCGCTCTACCTCGACAGATTTGCCAACTAGGTCGGGCCCGCGGACCGGCCGCCGACGGAACCCGTCGTCTGGTCAGCTGAACTGGCTGGTGTAGAGCTGCTGGTACGGGCCGGTGCGGTCCATCAGTTCGGTGTGGGGGCCGTGCTCCACGATTCGCCCCCGGTCCAGCACGTAGATCCGGTCAACGTTGCGGACCGTTGACAACCGGTGGGCCACCACGATGACCGTCCGACCCGCCATCAGGGATTCGAGCTCGTCCAGCAGCTCGGCCTCGGTACCCAGGTCAAGGGCGGACGTCGGCTCGTCGAGGAGCAGTACCGGGGCGTCCTTGAGGAAGGCCCGGGCGATGGCCAACCGCTGCTGCTGGCCGATGGAGAGCTTGGCGCCCCGGTCACCAACCTCCGTGTCGTAGCCGTCCGGAAGCTCAACGATGAAGTCGTGGGCTCGTGCGGCCCTGGCCGCCGCCTCGACCTCACCCTCGGCCGCGGTCCGTCGTCCGTACAGGATGTTCTCCCGAACCGAGGTGGAGAACAGCAGGGGTTCCTGCGGTACCAGGGCGATCTGTTCCCGCAGCGAAGCCAGGGTGGCGGTGCGAATGTCGATTCCGTCGACCGTCACCGTTCCCTCGGTGGCCTCGTACAGCCGTGGGATCAGGTTCAGGATCGAGGTTTTGCCTGATCCGGTGGGCCCGACCAGGGCGATCTTCTCCCCCCGGTCGACGTGCAACGACACCCCGGCCAACACCGCCCCGGCTCCCGCTTCATACGTCAGCCCGACGTTGTCGAACCGTATGCCGTCCCGCACGCCGGCGAGTGTGGTGGCATCCGGCCGATCGGTGATGGTTGGTTCCGTGTCCAGAATCTGGAATGCCCGGCCGACTCCGACGATCGAGTCCTGGAGCATGCCGAACAGGTTCATGTTCTGCTGCAGCACGTCGTAGATCCGCTGCATGTAGTTGATGAAGATCCACAGCGCGCCGACGGTCACCGCACCCGCCACCACCCGATTGGCCGCCACGTACAACACCAGGGCGGTGCCGAGGCCGGTGATGGCCATCGTCCCTACCGACAACGCCTGCTCGGCCATCCGGAAGCGGAGCTGGGCCCGGATGAAGTTGCGGCTTGTCCCGTCGAACCGGGCCGCCTCGTTGCCCTCCCTCCCGAAGACCTGCACCGCTCTGATCGAGTTCATCGTCTGCTCGATCAGCGCGGTCAGCCTGCTGAGATGGCCTCGGCTCTCCTGCGATGCGGCCTGGATCCTGGCGGTCAGCCGACGAATGGTGACGATCAGCAGCGGGCTGATGATGATCGCCGCCACGGTCAACACCCAGTCCAGGATCAGCATCAGCGTGACCATCAGGACGATCTGGAAGATCGGCATGATCCACGCCTGGACCCCGAAGATCATCACCTCCTGGATTGCTCGGGCGTCGTTCATGGCCCGGAAGATCATGTCGCCGGTTGACTTGGTGGCGTGGAACCCGAGCGACAGGGTCCGAAGGTGGGCCATCATCCGCCCCCGCAGCGTGTGGATCATGAACAGCGCCGTCTTGGCAAAGAAGTAGAAACTGGCGGACGCCCCCAGCGCAGCCACCAGCTGGATCACCAGGTACACCCCGGCCAGGACAAGGGCCAGCCGGACCTTCTCCCCGTCGGTCACGGACTGATACGTGCCGAGCGGACCCAGATCCAGCTGGTCGGACAGCAGCACGCCGTCGATCAGGTAGCGAATGGGCCACGGCAGCAGCGCGAAGGCCACCGACGTGAGGAACGACAGGCCGATGGCCACGGCCAACCCGGCCCGGAACTCGGACATGAATCGCCAGATGCGGCGATAGATCTGCCCGACCGGCGGGACGGCCTCCTCACCGGTCAGCGGCGTCGCCGGATTAAACCACTGGCTCATCGTCGGTGCCTACCAGTAGGCCAGGTCGACGAACGGCCGGGTCACGACCAGATCGACGGTAAGGTCCGGGAGCGCAAACGGTTGGACGTGCAGCGCCCGGATCTCGGATCTCGGATCCAGGTGGGCCGCCGCCTCGGCCACCTCGGGCAGCCACTCCAGGGCGGCCAACATGCCGGATCGGTTCAGGGTCGCCGACTCGGCCAACAGGTGGGACAGCAGCTCGGCCATGGCCGCCTCGTGACCCTCGGCAACGCCGAGGTCCATCACCGCGGTGGGGTCGACCGTGAACCCGTCATCACCGTCCGGCCCGACCCAGACCTCCCGCACGTCCCGGCCACGATCCCAGAGGCCGGCGCAGGCCACGATGGTGCCGTCGACCTCAAGTACCCGGTACTCGGCGAGGCCGTACACCGTCGGGTAGAACACCGGTTTCGGGCCCCACGCCGGGTCGCTCATCCGGCGGTCGAGGTAGTCGGCGGTGTACGGCCGGAACAGGTCGAGGCCGTCGTTCGTCCGGTTGATCAGTCCGATGCAGTGGTCGAGGTCGTCCTCGGTCGCCGGTCTGACCCGGGGGGAGCGCCTGCCAAGCTCCGGCTGTCCGAAGTAGCTGACCGTCGCCGAGAGACGGTCCGTGTCCCGGGCGAAACCCTCGGGTTTGTCCGCCATGTCATCCCGGATTCGATCGATCCACGAGGTTGCCGCGTTGCCGTCCCGGACGAACCAGTAGGAGACGAGTCCGAACGGGGAGAGGCCCGACCCTGCCGTGTTCTGCAGGATGGTCGAGAGGCCGAGGCCACGGAACCCGTCACGGACCCGCCAGCCGGACAGGTAGTTGGCGGTGGTCTTCTGCCCGTCGATGTAGGTGTTCCTGATCGAGTGACCGGACATGGCAAGGCCGACGCGATGGTCCTCCACCAGCACAACGTACGCGTTCTCCTGCAGCCGGTACTGGGCGTAGGGGTTTGGGCTCCGCTCGACCGTGACCGTCCAATCACCGACGGTCTCCGGGGCGTTGTCGCACAGGTCGGCGATGACCGGGCCGTCCTCCCAGGTGCCGAGCCTGCCGGTCAGTGACGTGCCGATCGTCTCGGCCTTCATATCGGCCCACTGATCCAACATCTCCGCAGTCGGAAAGCCGTTGTCCAGCCACGCCTCCAGCTCGTCGCGGTCCCGGCGCAGGGCAAGGACGCGGTCGAGCAGTCCGTCCGGCCAGTTCGCCGCGTCCACCTTGGCCTGTAGCGCCGGTGAGAGCGGCTCGATGGCAAACGCCGGATGGTCGGCAAGAAGGTGGTGTTCGTAGCGGCGTCGTTCGCCCATGACATGGTTGCCGGTCGGTTCCCCTGATCGACCGGCGCCCCTTTCGCTTCCGTCTTCACAAGCTACTCGCGTTCGGATCGGTGCTTTGCGGATTAACCCCAAGGCGACCGGTTCGTTCAGAATCAACGCACGGCCGCCGATGGGTCCGCTGGGTGATTCATCGTGAGGTCCACGCACACGCCCGCAGGTAGGGTGTTTGCCATGTCTTCAGAGTGGATTTCCCCGGAGCGAAACCTGGCCCTTGAGCTGGTTCGGACCACTGAGGCCGCAGCGATGGCCGCCGCCCGATGGGTCGGTCACGGTGACAAGATCGGCGCGGACCAGGCCGCGGTGGACGCCATGCGGTCCGTCCTCGACGGGGTCCAGATGGACGGCACGGTCGTCATCGGCGAAGGCGAGAAGGACGAGGCGCCGATGCTCTTCAACGGAGAACGCATCGGCAACGGCCAACCACCCCACACCGACATCGCCGTCGACCCGATCGACGGGACAACGCTCACCGCAACCGGTCGGGCGGGTGCGATCGCCGTGATCGCCGTTGCGGAGAAGGGGTCGATGTACGACCCGGGCCCCGCGGTGTACATGGAGAAGATCGCCGTCGGCCCCGAAGGTGCCGGCATCGTTGACATCCGCCTGCCCATCGAA
>JBCCGJ010000420.1:0-4887 GCA_039029335.1 Actinomycetota bacterium
CGGGCGGGTTGCTGATGACGGTCCCGCTGCCGTTCCCCGCGACGTCGACGGTCAGGGTCGACCCCGGCGGGGCCAGGTCGAACACCGCCAACACGTTTTTGGGTCCGTCGAGGATGATCGAGCAGATCGGCTCAGGACCACAGTCCGCACCGGACCAGCCGAAGAAGCGGCTGTCGACGGCGGGAGACGCGGTCAGCGTGACCGTTGCCCCGGGGACAAACGAGCCGGTGCATTCGGCGCTGCAGTCCACCCCAACCGGGTCGCTGGTGACGGTCCCGCTCCCCGATCCGACCACCGCCACCGTCAGCCGGCCATCCTCGGGAACCTTGCCGTCCCCGGTGGCCTGGGCCAGGGCACCACGAACGCTGGAGGAGACCACTGCCGGTTCCACCCCGGCGGTCTGTGGAACGAACGTGACCGTCACAACACACGAGCCCCGGGCGGTGATCACCGGCGCACAGCCGGACGCGTTCACCCCGTACCCGAGGCCGGCAACCGTCACGGCGCCGAGGTCGAACGGTTGATCCGAGTTGTTGAAGACCGCCACCTCCAGCCGGCGCTCCTCACCGATGACCACCGGGCCGAAGTCCAGGGCGGTCGGCCGGATCGCCAGGTCGACGTCGGACAACGACGGGAGCGGTGCGTCCAGATCTGGTGCTGCGCCGGTGTTGCCCTCGCCGAGGGTAACGATCGTTGCCGAGCCGTCGCCCGTGTTGTCAGCCGTCGACCCGCCGGCCCCGCCCGGGTCGTCGGAGTCGGAGCCGGAGCCGGTCCGGGGTATCCGGTCGGCTTGGAGTCCGTCGGATGCCCCGTCGTCGCCGCCGGTCAGCACCAGCGCGGCGAGGACGGCGATCAGCGCAGCGGCGACACCGGCGGCGACCACCGGCAGTGCGGGACGGCGCACGCCTCAGGCATCACCGGGTGCGTCCGGCGCGGCGTCGGGATCGGTGTCGTCCGCCCGTTCCGCATCCGCGTCGCCGGCCCGCCGATCCGCGTCCGGATCGGTTTCGGCCGATGGATCGTCATCCGCCGCCGGATCGTCATCGGCCGATTCCTGGTTCTGCTGGTCCCGGAGGAACGCCTCCAACTCCGCCGCCAGATCGTCACCGGTCGGCAGGAGCTCCTCGTCGGAGTCGACCTGACGCTCCAGCCGCTCGACGTACTCCCGGCTCTCATCGTCGGAGGACACCGCCTGGTCAACCCTGGTCATCCACTCGGTCACATCGGCGTCCAGCTCCTCATACCCGGTGCCGACACCGGTTGTCTGCTGCAATCGCCGGAGCAGCGCCTGGGTGGCCTTCGGGTTTGGCGGGCCGGGCACGTAGTGGGGTACCTCGACGCGGAGGGAGATGACCGGCACGTCCGACCGTTCCAACCGGGCGTTGATGACCCCGACGACGCCGGTGGGGCCTTCGTAGGTTGGCCGGGACAGGTTCAGCCTGCGGGCCAGTTCCGGGTGGACCGCGGAGCCGGTTACCGAGAACGGGCGGGTGTGGGGCACCATGCCGATGAACGCACCGACGGTCACGACCATCTCGCATCCGGCCCGACGGGCCACCTCGAGGACGTGGTCGGCGAACGTGGGCCACCGGAGATGCGGTTCAACACCGGTCATGACCACCAGGTCCCGGGGAGCGTCTGTCACGACGGAGTAGATCTCGGTGGCCGGCCAGTCGATGACCCGCTCGCCGTCGGAGTCGATCCGGACGGTCGGCCTGGCCTCCTGAAAGTTGAAGAACTTCTCCGGGTCGATCATGGCGACGGCGTTCGACTCGGTCCGGTGTCGTATCCACTGCAGGGCGGCTGTTGCCGCTTCCGCAGCGTCGAAGAGCCCCTCAAAAGCAACCAGCAGCAGCGGCCGGCGAAGCTCGGGGAGCTCGTACCAGGTCAACTCGGCGGGAGATTCCGACATCGGCTCAGTCTCGCAGGTCATCGGCAAAATCAACCCACCAGAACCGGCAAATGGGGAATCAACCTCGATCAGGGGCTACGTTTTGCGGCGATGAACGGAGCAAAAGTAGTTGACTGGGGCGACGCCCAGATCCGCCTCACGGACACGGTGAGTGTGTTGAGCGGCGCGGCGAACGGGGCGTATCCGTCCGGAAACTCACTGCTGGTTGAAGGATCGGCCGAAACCGTACTGGTCGACCCGTCGGTCACGGTGGTGGAGAAGGGTGGAGCACCGGTCGGGGTCGACGCGGTGATCAACTCCCACGGCCACGAGGACCACGTGGCGGGCAACGGCCTGTTTGCCGAGTCCCGGATCCACATTCATGCCGACGACCTGCCGGCGGCCCGGTCCATCGAAGGCCTGATGGACGTGTACGGGTTCGAGGGGCAGGTCAGGGCCGACTGGGCGGCCCAGGTGGTGGAGGAGTTCTCCTATAAGGACCGGCCGGACGCCGAGGGGTTCGAGCACGGTGACGTGTTCGACCTCGGCGGTGGGGTGACCGTGGAGGCGATGCATCTGCCCGGCCATACCCGTGGCCACTCCGGGCTGGTGATGGACGGGGTGTTTTTCCTCTCCGACATCGATCTGACCGGCTTCGGCCCGTACTACGGCGATGCCTGGTCGGACCTCGACCAGTTCGACCAGAGCCTCCGCCTGGCCCGGGAGGTCGAGGCGGACTGGTACGTCACCTTCCACCACAAGGGCATCATCAAAGGCCGGGAGACGTTCCTGGAGATGATCGACAAGTTCCATGCGGTGATCGAGACCCGTCACACCCGCATGCTGGAGTACCTGACCGAACCAAGAACGATTGAGGACATGGTGGCCACCCGGTTTGTCTACCGGCCGCACGTCGAACACGTCTTCGCCGATTCGGTCGAGCGGCGGACCGCCACGCTGCACCTGGCCAGGATGCTGGAGCGCGGCGAGGCGGCCGAGGTGGAACCCGGCCGCTGGCAGCGCAGCTGACCCCTCCCCCGCCCGGGGAGGGGCCGGCCGCCCGGCCGTCACAACTTGTGACCCGTGCGGCTCTCCGCCGTTACAACTCGCAGCTGAACAGGACGTCCCAGAACCCGGTTCCCGGATCACAGGTGTCGGTCCCCGACCCGCCTCGAAGCTCGTCGGACTGCGGACCGCCGTAGAGCTCGTCGTTGCCGTCCTTACCCTTCAGCAGATCCCAGCCGGTGCCACCGTCGAGGACGTCGTCGTCGGCGCCACCGATCAGGGTGTCGTTGCCGCTCGATCCGTCGAGGTGGTCCTCGCCACGGCCGCCTCGAAGGGTGTCGCTGCCGCTCTGACCCCAGATGTGGTCGTCTCCCCGGTTGCCGGAGATCCAGTCGTTGCCGTAGCCGCCGTACAGGTAGTCGTCGCCGCGGCCGCCGGACATGTCGTCACGACCAAAGCTGCCCCGGATCACATCGTCGCCGCTGCCGCCGTGAAGGGCGTCGTTGCCGAAGTGGCCGTTCAGGGTGTCGTTGCCGCTGCCACCGAAGATGATGTCGTGGCCGCTGTTGCCGTCGATCCAGTCGTTGCCGGGACCACCGACCAGGACGTCGTTGCCCCGCAGGCCCTTGATGACGTCATCGCCGTCGAGACCGCAGATGATGTCCCGGCCGTTGGTGCCGAACAGCCAGTCGTCACCCGAGGTGCCAACAATGTCGCAGGCGTAGACCGTTGCGGTCTCGGTTGCGACCTCGCCGGTGTTTGACGTGATCGTCATCGTCACCGTGTAGGCGTCCGCTGACGAGTAGGCGTGGCTTGCGGTGACCTCACCCTCGGCCAGGGCCGTCGGCTCGATGAGGCTGCAATCCGGGTCGCCAGGAGCGGTACACATCGTGCCGTCACCCCAGTCGATCGTGACCGAGTGTGGCGCCTGGTCGCCGGTGAAGGTTGCGTCCAGATCGACGAAGTCACCAACCAGCGCGGCCGCCTCGACGCCGAAGCCGACGATGGCAAGCGGGTCGCCGACCGTGTTGGCGTCCACCTCGAAGGTGATCGTGGTTGTTGCGGTCCGTCCCGCCTCATCGGTTGCGGTCACCGTCAGCGTGTACGGACCGTCGGCCAGCGTGACCTGACCGTCGGTGATCGGGTTCCCATCAAGCGTCAGCACACAGGAGGCGATACCGGATGAGGCGTCGCTGCAGTTGGTGCTGATATCCACCAGGGAGTCGGTCAGCACCGCCCCGTCGGCCGGTGACGCCACGGTTGCCACCGGGTCGACGGTGTCGATGGACACCGAGACCGTGCCGGTGGCGGTGTTGCCCGCCGCATCGGTCACCGGAGCGGACTCGTAATCGTTCGTGCCTTCCAGCGCCGCCGTTGTGTTCGGCGGATCGGTGACCCCACCGGAGGACGGGGTCGGATCAACCGCATCCCAGGCGATGGTCACCGGGCTGGTGATGAACCAACCGTTGTCACCGTCCGGCGTCAGCGGCTCGGCGGTCACCACCGGAGCGGTGCTGTCGATCTCGAACGTGATCGACGTGGTGGCCGTACGGCCCGCCTCGTCGGTCGCCGTCACCTCGAGGGTGTGGCTGCCGTCCGCCAGGGTGACCTGGCCGTCCGCTGCAGGCGCTCCGTCGATGGTGAGCACACAGGAGGAGATGCCCGAGCCCGGTGACGCATCGGCACAGTTGGTGCTGATATCCACCAACTGATCGCCGAGGAGCGCTCCGTCGGTCGGGGTCAGGATGGTCGCCGTGGGGTCGACGGTGTCGATGGAGACCGAGGCCGTTCCGGTTGCGGTGTTGCCTGCCGCGTCGCTGACCGGATCTGAGTCGTAGTCGTTTGTCCCTTCAAGCGCCGCCGTGACATCCGGCGGGTCGGTGACCCCACCGGAGGATGGGGTTGGGTCGACCGCATCCCAGGCGACGGTCACCGGGCTGGTGATGAACCAGCCGTTCGCCCCGTCCGGGCTCAGCGTCTCCGCGGTGACC
>JBCCGJ010000421.1:0-4875 GCA_039029335.1 Actinomycetota bacterium
CTCGGTGACCTCGGCTTTGGTTCGTACCGAGGTCCAGGCGGTGATGGCCTCGCGGACCTGATCCCGGTTGGCCACCCGTCGTCGAACGCCCCGGAAGTCCGCGGCGTCGGCCAGCTCCGGCCTGTCGATCAGGTCACAGAGGATCTCCCAGTGGTTTTCGCTCGGGGCGGCGATCGCCACCTGCCCGTCCGACGTGTCGTACAGCTCGAACGGGCAGAGCGAGGCGTGCTGGGCACCGCGGGGGCTCTGGATTTCACCGGTGTAGCTGTACCGCCAGGTCATCGACTCACAAACCGCCATGATCGAGTCCATCATCGAGATGTCGACGAACTGGCCTTCGCCGGTGGCCTTTGCGTGGTGCAACGCGGCCAGCATGCCGCTGACCAGCATCGTCGCCGGGTAGAGGTCACCAACGCTCGGCCCGGCGGAGACCCGCTCCCCGTCGATGGTCCCGGTGTGGGAGATCAGGCCGCCCATCGCCTGAGCCACCACGTCATAGGCCGGCCAGTGGGTGTACGGCGTCTCCCCGGTACGAGGATCGCCGAACCCCCGGATGGCGCCGTAGACCAGCGCCGGGTTCCGTTCCCGGAGGGCCTCGTAGCTGAGGCCGAGTCCCTCCATGATCCCGGCCCGGAAGTTCTCGACCACGATGTCGGCGGTATCGACAAGCCGGAGGAAGGTCTCCACGTCGTCCGGCTGCTTCAGGTCGAGGACGATGCTTCGTTTGTTCCGATTTACCGAGGCGAAGTACCCGCCGAAGTACTGCTCGGTGTCCTCGTCGGTGAACGGGCCCATGCCCCGCATGCCGTCGGTTGCCGGCCGTTCGATCTTGATGATGTCGGCGCCAAGATCGCCGAGCAGCATGGTGCAGTACGGACCGGCAAGAGCCTGGGTCAGATCGACCACCCGGACGTCGGCCAACGGCCCGGCGCGCTCGGGGGCCATCGGGGCGGCACGTTCGTGGGCGGTCCGGTACGACTCGGTCTCGTCGTGAACAGCCATCGCTCAGCCGGCCGGCCAGTGGCTGCGCCGCTTGACCAAGACCATCCGCTCCAACTCGCAGACGACCTGGCCGTCCTGGTTGCGTCCCCAGTGTTTGAACCGGACAACCCCTGCATCGTCGCGATCCGGGGATGGGTCGGCGGCCAGTACCTCGGTGTAGGCGGTGATGGTGTCCCCGTGGTGGACCGGCTTGCGGAACCGGACCTTGTCGAGGCCAAGCTCGGCAAGGGCGTTTTCCGCGGTGTCCTGGCTGGTCAGACCGACGGTCATCGATCCGGTGATCAGCCCGAACACCAACCGCCCGTCCCCCATCGGTGACCCCCGCATGACGTCCTCGTTCCAGTGGGCCTGGGCGGTGTTCATCACCTGCTTGGTGATGAAGTTGTTCTCCACCTCGTCGATCGTTGCACCCCTGGCGTGCCGCATCCGACGGCCGACCGGGAAGTCCTCGAAGTAATTGCCGTCCCCGGTGAGACTGTCCGGCATCTGGTTGCGGTCGGTCATGAAGCGGCCCTCTCTGGTGCGGTTGCGGCTCGGGTCATAGTGCAGGTCACGGATTGCCGGTCAGCGGAACGGGGTCGGCGGGAGGAGGCTGTCGGAGACCAGCCGGAGCATGATTTCGCTTGTGCCCTCGAAGATCTTGGTCAACCTGGCGTCCCGCCAGTACCGCTCGATCGGGAAGTCCGTGGTGTAGCCGGCACCACCATGAATCTGCAGCGCCTCCGAGGTGACCCGCTCGGACATCTCCGCCGCCAGGTACTTCACCATGGCCCCCTCCATGTCCGGGGCGGTCGTGTTGCCGTAGCCGCCGAGATCGGTGTTGGTCGCCACCTGGTACATCAGTGCCCGGGAGGCCTCGACCTCGGACGCCATTTTGGCGATCTTGAACCGCATCGCCTGGAAGTCGCCGATCGGTCGTCCGAACTGCTCCCGCTCCTGGACATAGGCCACCGAGTCCTCCAGCGCCCCCCTCGCCAGACCGATGGACCGGGCCGCGGTGTGGATTCGGGGGATCGTCATGCCGCGGGCCGCGGCGATGAAGCCGGCACGGTCACCACCGGGCCGTTTCGCCCCGGACGACCCCGACGATGCTCCTGCGGCCTGCTCCCGCTCATAGCCGAGCAGCCCGTCCTCCGGTACGAAGCAGTCGGTGAAGGAAAGGTCGTAGGTGTTCCAACCGTGGTAGCCGATCTTTCGGATCGGATTGCCGGTGCAACCGTCGGGGAACGTCCCCGGCTCCTTGTGAAGGATGAACCGTCGGATCCCCCGGTGGCGATTGTCCGGGTCGTACGGCGTTGTCCTGGCGACCACCAGAATGGCGTCGGACTGGTCGGCGAAGGTGCACCACATCTTCTGGCCGTTCAGCACCCAGCCGTCCGCCACCTTGTCCGCCCTGGTTCGGATGGACGCAATGTCCGATCCGGCGTCCGGTTCCGACATCGCAAAGCTGCCGAGCCACTCCCCCCGGGCGGCCTTCGGGTAATAGACGGCCTTCTGTGACGGGTCCAACCCGGCGGCGATACCGGATCGGGCGATGATGCTGGCCACACTCATCCAGGCCCTGGCCAGCTCCTCGGTGATGAGGGCGTACTCGAACACGCCGAGGCCGAGGCCGTCGTACTTCTCGGGGATGGTGATGCCGAAGAAGCCGAGCTGCCCCATCTCCTTGCGGAGTTCGTCGGGGATCATGCCATGCTCGGGGTCCAGTTCGTTCGCCGCCGGCAGGACCTTGTTCATGGCGAAGTCACGGGCCATTGACTGGATGGCCTCCCGCTCCTCGGTGCGGTAGGCGGCCGGGATGGCCGGGCGAGGGTCGACGAGTTCGCGGGGCATGTCAGCGGGCCGCCACGGGGACGTCGGGCTGATCCTCGCCGGGTCGTCGTTTCATCACCAGGTTGGTCCGTCGATAGTCGACAACCAGCTCACCTCGCTGGTTGCGGGCTTCGGTGTGCCAGGTGACAATGCCGTCCCTCGGCCTGCTCTCGGACTCCCTCGTCTCCACGACGGTCGACGAGGCGCTGATGGTGTCACCGGGGTACACCGGCTGGTGGAACCTCACCTCCTCCATGCCAAGAAACGGGCCGCCCGACTCGCTCAGGTCCTCGACGGAGAGCCCGACAACCGTGCACAGCACCAGCATCGGGTTGATCACCACGTCGGGATGGCCGTGCGCCCTGGCGTACTCGGCGTTGAGGTGCATCGGGTTCCAGTTGCAGGTGGCGGTGGAGAAGACGGCGTTGTCGCCGCCGGTCAGCGTCCGTCCCCAGTGGTGAGGCAACTCCTGGCCTTCGCTGAAATCCTGGAAGTTGTTCCCCTTACGCACGACGGGGAACGAGTCGAAATCGATCTCGTCAGCCATCGCCCAACCCTAGTCACCGGGCCAAGAACTTGTCGAACGACAAGAAACTGTGAACCGGCCGACCGAACGGCCCGGCCGGTCCGAATCGGGAAAAGGAACATCGGGACGCGCCGAACTAGGGTTCCCGCATGGACATTGACCTCATGACCGGTGGCTCCACCTGGGAGGGCGCCGCAGACCTGGCCAGAAAGATGCAAGCCGGTGGTTTCTCCGGGCTGCTGTTCACCGAGACCTCACAGGTCCCCTGGATGCAGATCGCCGCGGCGGCGATGGCCGCCCCTGACCTGTTCTTCACCACCGGCATCGCAGTGGCCTTTCCCCGCAGCCCGATGGTGTCGGCGGCGGTCGCCTACGAGATCAACGGCAACACGGGCGGGCGGTTCCGCCTCGGCCTCGGCAGCCAGGTCCGGGCCCACATCGAACGCCGGTACGGGAGCGAGTTCGATCAACCGGCGGCTCGGCTGCAGGACTATGTCGCGGCGGTCAAGGCCTGCTGGCGGGCGTTCAACCGGGAGGAGAAACTTGCCCACGACGGCGACTTCTACCAGATGAGCCTGCTACCCCGGGACTGGGCCCCGAAGGCGCACGACCATCCGATGAAGGTCGACATCTCCGCCGTCGGCCCGATCATGACCCAGGTGGCCGGTGAGGTGGCGGACGGTGTCCACGTCCACCCGTTGCACTCAATGCCCTACATCGAGAACCGGCTGCTTCCGAACCTGCAGAAGGGCGCCGATCGGGGTGGGCGCAGCACGGACGAGGTCGACCTGATCATCCCGGTCTTCGCCTGCCCGGGCGACACGCCCGAGGAACGGGCGGCGTACGTGGCAACCGCAAAACGGCAGATCGCCTTCTACGGCAGCACCCCGAACTACGCCTTCCAGTTCGACGACCTGGGTTTCGAGGGCACCACGTCCCGCATCCGGGAGAAGATGAAGGCCGGTGAGCTCGACACCATGGGCGACCTGATCACCGACGAGATGTTCGAGATGTACGGCCTGGCGGCGCCGTGGGACGAGATGGCCGATCGGCTGCTCGACCGGTACGAGGGCACCGCCGCTCGGGTGGTCATGTACCTGGGTGAGCGGGAAATGCGCACCGACGAAACCGCGCTCGGCCGATGGGGTGAGATCGCCCGGGCGGTCCGGGCCGGTTCCGGCTCCGGGTCCGAGTCTGTCAGTGGGGCCGGGGCATGACGGAACGAACGGCACTGGTGACCGGCGGCGCAAGCGGCATCGGCAGGGAGATCTGCCTCGCTCTGGCCGCAGACGGACGGAAGGTCGCGGTGGCCGACATCCAGCGGGCCGCGGCCGATGAGACGGCGCATCTGATCACCGAGGCGGGCGGCACCGCCATGGCTCTCACCATGGACATCACGGACCGCGAGGCGGTCGACAGTGGATCCTATAGATACGGCATATGTGACGATAGCAGTGGACGGTGGAGAGGATTCGTTGGAAGCAAAGACTCCCAATGGTGTGTGCTCGCCGACAGATGTCCAAGCACCTCCTCCC
>JBCCGJ010000422.1:0-4839 GCA_039029335.1 Actinomycetota bacterium
ATGGTGTTCCAGCCGAGCCGTCCCTCACCCCGGTGAACGCCGTCCCCGTCGGTGATCTGGGCCTGGTCGAACAGGAACCCGATGGGATCGGGCTCGATGTTCAGTACCGCGGCGACACCCATCGGCTGATGGGCGACCACAAAGTTCTGCAGCGCCTCGGCAACCGAGGCGAAGTCGCAGCGGTCGCCGGCGACCAACTCCTCGACCAGACCGGTCATCACCGGCGCAACGTTGTCCGAACCACCTGCGACGGACACCGCCACGGTGAGCGGGGGTCGGTGGACAACAACGCCGTCTCCGGCGACTATCTCAGCGGCGCCGCTGCTCATCGGTTGTTCGTTCGATCCGTCACTCATCTGTCGTCCTCACCACACCACTTGAGCAGCTCGCGCGTTGTTGGATGGCGAAACGATACCGCCCTCAGGCCGACGATAGCCCGTGCCGGTCAGCGGCGGGATGGCGATTGCGAACTGCACGGCCTTTGGACCTTAGTTGGGTCCCATTGATCGTGTCGCCGGTTGTTTTTGCGAATGTATTCATCCGCAACGAACCGTCGGCTACTATCTGCAGGAGTGAGTCGTAGCGCCCTGTTTTTAGGGGTGCGTTTGAGGACGGCGCTGCTAGCATCTCACGGCGGGCGGTAGGAGGAACGCAAAGCGTGAGTATTCAGCATGTCCTCGGTCGGGAAGTTCTCGACTCGAGAGGAAACCCGACAGTTGAGGTTGAGGTCATCCTCGACTCCGGTGCCCGCGGGAGGGCGTTGGTGCCCTCCGGCGCGTCAACCGGCCAGTTCGAGGCGGTCGAGCTTCGTGACGGCGGTGATCGGTACCTCGGCAAGGGGGTCTTGACCGCCGTCGGCCACATAAACACGCTGATCCAGGAGGCGCTGCTCGGCGCGGACCCCTTCGCCCAGCGAGAGATCGATCAGATCATGCTGGACCTCGACGGCACCCCGAATAAAGGAAAGCTCGGGGCGAACGCCATCCTCGGTGTCAGCCTCGCCGTCGCCCGTGCCGCAGCCGACGATCTGGACCTCCCTCTCTACCGCTACGTCGGCGGGGCCAACGCACATCTTCTTCCCGTCCCGATGATGAACGTGCTCAACGGCGGTGAGCATGCGGACAACAACATCGACTTCCAGGAATTCATGATCATGCCGATCGGCGCAGCCTCGTTCTCAGAGGGGCTGCAATGGGGCGTGGAAACCTACCATTCCTTGAAGAAGGTGCTCGGCGAGCGGGGCCTGTCAACCGCTATTGGTGACGAGGGCGGCTTCGCCCCGAACCTTGGGTCGAACGAAGAGGCGCTGCAGCTCCTCCTGGAGGCCATCGAACGGGCCGGACGAACCCCTGGCGACGAGATTTCGCTCACCATGGACGTCGCCTCCACCGAGTTCTTCATCGACGGCGCCTACCGCCTCGAGGGCGAGAATCGGGAACTGTCGCCGGACGGCATGGTCGAACTGCTGGCCGGACTGGTCGACCGGTATCCGATCGTCTCGATCGAGGACGGGATGGACGAGGAGGACTGGGATGGTTGGGCGTCGCTCACCAACACCATCGGGGATCGGTGCCAGCTCGTCGGTGACGACCTTTTTGTCACCAACACCGAGCGGCTTTCCCGGGGGATCGATGCCGGCGTCGCCAACTCCATCCTGGTCAAGGTCAACCAGATCGGCTCGCTGACCGAGACCCTGGAGACCGTCCAGCTGGCAACAGAACGGTCCTACACCTCGGTGATGTCCCATCGCTCCGGCGAGACGGAGGACACCACCATCAGCGATCTGGCCGTCGCCACGAACTGCGGACAGATCAAGACCGGCGCACCGGCCCGGAGCGACCGGGTGGCCAAATACAACCAGCTACTCCGGATCGAGGATGACCTCGGCGGGGCGGCACGCTACGCAGGCGCTGCGGCGTTCCGGAAAGGCTGAGGGTGGCGGCGCGGGCAAACAAGACCGAGCGATCCCCGGCCGGGATCATCATGCCGATCCTGTTTGTGGTGTGCCTTACCCTTGTTGTGTTCGCAGGACTGGCCGTGTTGCCGGCGAAGACCTGGTTCTCCCAGCGGGAGAAGACGGCGGAGGCCGAGGCGGAGATCGCCCGGCTTGAAGCGGAAACCGTCCTCCTGGAGCAGGAGCTCCGGCTGCTGGCCACCGACGAGGAGATCGAGCGCCGGGCCAGGAAAGATTTTGACCTGGTGTATCCGGGCGAAGAGAGCTACCGGATTCAGCAGCCCAGCCCCTGATTCAGGCGGCGCAGACCGGATTTTGCCGCCCGATCAGCCCCTGTCGGGGCAGACAATCGGATCCCCGCGACCGCGTAATGTGTGCGGAGTTCGGGCACCATGGAGTCATGGCCGGCGTTCTCATCACCCTCCTCAACCTCTACACGTTTGTCCTGTTGGCTCGGGCGATCAGCAGTTGGTTCCCCATCGGCTTCGACTCACCGTTTCGACCGGTCGTCGACTTCCTGTATCGGGTGACCGAACCGGTGCTTGCCCCGATCCGGCGGCTGCTGCCGCCGCTCGGTGGATTCGACCTGTCGTTCCTGGTGGTCATCTTCGGCATCCGGCTTCTGCTGATCCCGCTGATCAACACGATCCTTCCGTAATCGCCCGTCTGACCGAAGGCTTGTCGGCGCTTCTGCTCCGGTCGCCCGCCGGATCCGGACACGGAATCGGGTCCCGAGAGTCCGACGGCAAAAACACTGATGCCCGGATACCGAGGTACCCGGGCATCAGGTTCGCCGTCCGGGAGGGAATCGGCCGGCGAGATCTTTGCCGCTACTGGTCTATCTGCACGAAGCGCACAACGCGGTTGTCTGCCAAGTCTGGTCCGAACTGTTGCGTCTCGCCGAATCCGGTGGCCGAGAGCGTATCGGCATCGACCCCTGCCGAGACCAGGTAGTCCCGCACGGCATTGGCCCGAGCGGCACTGAGCTGCAGGTTCCGGTTCGCGCTACCGGCGACGTCGGTGTACCCCTGTACCTCGATGAAGGCGCCGCCCGCTGTAGTGAGCAGTTCCGCCGCGGCGTC
This sequence comes from Actinomycetota bacterium, assembly GCA_039029335.1. Taxonomy (GTDB): domain Bacteria; phylum Actinomycetota; class Acidimicrobiia; order Acidimicrobiales; family SZUA-35; genus JAHELU01. The sequence goes on from JBCCGJ010000422.1 coordinate 3,037, forward strand.
GAGGTCGGCGAAGCTGGCCGGCAGGATCTCCGCAGACGCGGTTGCGAACTGCACCTGCGGCAGCTCGTTGAGGTCCGCCGCCACGCTCAGATCGAGCGCATCGACCACGTCGGTCACCCCGTCGACGGCACCGGCGGCCTCAACCGCCAGGGCTCGGTCCGCTTCGGAGTTGACGGTTCCTCTCACAGTGATAACTGTACCCTCACCGGCGACCCCGGCTTCGGTCACCCCTGCGTCCTGAATGGCGGCCAGCACGGCCGGTTCCAGCACGACCAGCTGATTGTCGACCGAGGAAATGCCTTCAACGGCGGCCGCGGCCCCCTCTGCCTGGAGGCTCTCCGCCTCGTTCGCCACAAATCCGGTCAGGAGCGCAACGTCGCCGTCGTCCGAGCCGGTGATGGCACCGGGGAACGGGCTGACCGCAGCCTGCACGTCGCCGATGACCGGGGCGGGTGCGGTGGTTGTGGTCACCTCGGCCGTTGTTGAAGTGGTCGGCGCGGGCTCAGCCTCCGGTTCTGGTTCGGGTTCCGGCTCGGTCGTTGTGGTGGTCACGGCGGCCGCCACCAACCCCGCATCGGGCTCCAGATCGTCGGCGATCGCCGCGGTCTCCTCCGGAACCACCCCGGACACTGCGTCCGGTAGGTCGTCTCCGCCCCGCCATGCGTTCCAGCCGAGCAGGAGCGCCAGGACGCCCACAACCGCCAACCCCGCAAAAAGGATCTGGTCGTCTGCCGACACGCTCCATTCGGGGATCAGCTTGGCTTCCGCCGCGCCTTCGTCATCGTCGTTTCTTGGCCTGTCAGTCTCCACGATTGATCAGACGCTCGTCTCGGGACGTTTGTCGCGAAGAATCGGGCGATTTCGATCCGACTGCGGACCGGTCGTACCGGCAGCCGATCCGGCGAGTTGGTGCACAAAAACGGGGTCCGGGAGGGCGGTGAGATCGGACGTCTCCGAGGGTGGTGTTTCACGCGCTCGAAGATGTGCTGCGGGAGATTCTGTGCAACAATCCTCGACGGTAGCGAAGTTTAAGGGGAACACTGTGGATATAACCGTTGAGGTCAACGGATCCAGCTATTCAACCGACGTGGAACCGCGGACGCTGTTGGTGCATCACATCCGGGATTCGGTTGGTCTGACCGGCACAAACGTCGGTTGTGACACCTCATCGTGTGGCGCCTGCACGGTGCATCTCAACGGTGAGGCGGTCAAGTCCTGCACCGTGTTGGCGGTTCAGGCCGATGGGCAGGAAGTCACAACGATCGAGGGTCTTGCCAACGGCGAGGCCATGCACCCCATGCAGGAGGCGTTCATGAACTGTCACGCCCTCCAGTGCGGCTACTGCACCCCGGGCATGGTCATGGCGTCGATCTCGCTTCTCGATGAAAATCCCAATCCCACCGAGGCGGAGGTCCGGGAGGGCCTGGAAGGCAACCTGTGCCGATGCACCGGCTATCACAACATCGTGAAGGCGGTGCTGAGCGCAGCGGGAGGTGACCAGTGATCCCCGTAGCGTTCGACTATGTCCGTGCCGCGTCGGCGGACGAGGCGCTCGCCGCCCTCGGCGAACACGGCGACGAGGCCAAGCTGATGGCGGGCGGCCACTCGCTCCTGCCGATGATGAAACTGCGGCTGGCCTACCCGGCGGTGGTGGTCGACATCGGTCGCCTCGACGATCTGTCCTACATCAATGATGCCGGCGATCATCTGGCCATCGGAGCGCTGACCCGCCACCGTGACATCGAGATCAGCGACCTGGTCAAAGAACACGCGCCGCTGCTCTCCCACGCCACCGGCCATGTC
>JBCCGJ010000423.1:0-4829 GCA_039029335.1 Actinomycetota bacterium
ACCTCACCAAGCGCGCCTTCTGCGGTCTGGGCGAAGCTGATGCCGTCCTGAGAGTTCCTGGTGGCCTGCTTCAGACCGGAAACCTCGGCCCGGAGCTTCTGGGAGATGACCAGACCGGCGGCGTCATCGCCTGCACGATTGATCCGGTAACCCGAGGAGAGCTTCTCGAGGCTCTTACCGAGCATGCTGTTTGACATACCCAGGTTACGGCCGGCGTTGAACGCCATGATGTTGTTGTTGATACGCATGTGTCGTTGTCCTTCCTAGACAAACTCTTGAGCACGGGACCCAATCCTTTGGGCCACCCATCACCGGCCGGGCTCCGCTATCAGAGGTCCGGTGGTGATCGGTAGCCCCAGGCTCGACGGCGGCCATCGGGGTATGAGTGGGCCCTTCGGCCCATTTGCGTTGCGGGTTTTTTCGGGCCAAAACGCAAAGGGAGCACGCCTGGTGGCGTGCTCCCTTTGGTGATCGATCGCTGGTGACCGGTTGGTGGTTCCGCGGTTACTGCATGACCAGCGCCGTGATCAGAACCCGGGAGACCCGATCCTGACCGTACGCCTCACGAACGAGTTCGGTGAGCTGGTCCTTGACCATGGTCTGTTTCTCGGGCCCCATCAGGTCCTCCTGGGTCAAGCCGGAGAGGTACTGAACAGCGACGTCCTTGGCGATGGCCGACTCCGCTTCGAAGTCCTTGGCGACCTCAAGCTCGGCCAGCACGATGGCAAGACCAATGCGGAGGAACCCGCGATTGCCTTCCATGTCCGGGATGTTGAGGATCATCTCTTCGAGTTCGACGATCTCGCCCTCCTCGACCATGACCTCTTCCGGCTCCTCCTCGACGACCGCTGCCATCTCGTCAGGCGGCGGGGACGGTTTGAGGACGAAGTTGTAGACCGCTCCGAGGACGGCAAGACCCCCGACAATCATGACGATCTTGTTTTTGCCGCCTCCCTCTTCTTCTTCCTCTTCGTCGTCTGTGTCGTCTGCCATGGCACACCTCCCGTTGGCATGGTTGTTCGGCCTCTGGGGCCGGAAATCCGAGCAGCCCGGCATTTCCGGGGACCCGTTGTGCCCCTCCCCATCGGCAGGTTGAGGGCGCCGCCAAAGGAGAACCCCCAACAATCCGGCCCGGTGCCCCGGTCGGGCCCGCCGGGTCTCACTTTTGGTCGGTTCGAACCGATTTGGACCGGGTGAGCTGTACCGAACCCGGAGGCATCCCGGTATGAGTGACGTTTCGGCGACCGACGTCGCCGCTGACCCGGTGGCCGGCGACGCTGGCGCGCCGGCTGATCCGAACCCCGCCGACGCCACCCCCGCCGATGCCACCCCTCCTGATCATGGACCGGCCGATGCCGGGTCTCCCAACGCCGCATCCGCCGGTGCCGTACCGACGGCGCCGTCACCGGCCCAGGCCGTACTCGGGGTGCCGGTCGGTGGTGGGTTGGACAAGTTGGTCAATGTTGCGTTGGAGGTGTCGGTTGAGCTTGGTCGGACGCGGGTGACGTTGTCCGAGGTGTTGGAGTATGACGTTGGTTCCGTTGTTGAGCTTGATCGTGCTGCGGGGGCGCCGGTTGATGTTCGGGTGAATGACACGTTGTTGGCCCAGGGTGAGGTTGTGCTGATCGATGATGAGTATGCGGTGCGTATCACGGCGATCTTCGACCCGAACCAGCCGCACCGCTAGCCGAGCGCTCCTGCTGCTGGTCGTGGGCGTCCTCGCCTTCGGCGCGTTCTCGGTGACGCTGCTGGTCGGCTCGGCCGCGCCCGTATCGGCGGGCACCGGCGTACCGGAGTTGCTCGAACCCCCGGTCCCGCCGATACCAACACCGGGGCCCCGCGATCAGCCGGTCCTCGGGGAGGAGACGGACAACGGCATCATCTCCATCGACGTCGGTGGCACCGGTGACGACTCGGCGTCCCAGTCGATCATTCTGCTGGTCGGTCTTGCCGTCCTCTCGCTTGCGCCATCCCTGGTGCTGATGCTGTCGAGTTTTACCCGCATCATCATCGTGTTCTCGTTGACCAGGAACGCGCTGGGACTGCAGGGCATCCCGCCGAACCAGGTGCTGGTCGGTCTTGCCCTGTTCCTCAGCCTCTTTGTGATGGCGCCCACCCTCGATGTGTTGAACGAGGACGCGCTCCAGCCGTATCTGGACGGTGAGATCACCCAGGAGGAGGCGGTGGAGCGGGGCACCGACCCGATCCGGGAGTTCATGCTGGTCCACACCGATCCGGCAGAGCTGGAGGTGATGCTGGAGGCGGGCGGTCAGGAACGCCCCGCCACCGCCGACGACATCGGGCTCTCCGCGCTGATCCCGGCGTTCCTGCTTTCGGAGCTGAAGACGGCGTTCATCATCGGCTTTGTCATCTTCATCCCGTTCCTCATCATCGATATCGTCGTCGCGGCCTCGCTGATGGCCCTCGGCATGATGATGCTGCCGCCCGCCTTCATCTCGCTGCCGTTCAAGCTGCTGCTGTTCATCATGGTCGGCGGGTGGTCGCTGGTTGTCGAGACACTTCTGTCCACGTATCTGTAGCTGTTTATGACGCGGGAGTTCTGATGGAAGACGTTGCGGTCATAGAAATAGTCACCGCCGCCCTCTGGGTGGCCTCCCAGATCGCGGCCCCGATCCTGCTCACCGCGGTGGCGGTCGGGGTGTTCATGGGCCTGCTCCAGTCGGTGACCCAGATTCAGGAGCAGACGCTGGCGTTTGTGCCGAAGTTCGCCGCCGTCGGGTTGGTGATCGCCCTGACCGGGAGCTGGATGTTGCAGCGGATGACCGACTTCACGATCGAGCTCATCCAGCGGATCCCGGACCTGCTGTAGCCAGTGGTGAACGGTGGTGGAGGCGACTACCGATCAACCGGTCGGTGGGTAAACTGGCCGGGCGACCTGCCCGATGGCATCTCGCGCTCACATCATGGGACTCCGTAACCGTCTGTCACGGGACAGATCAGCGACAGCGGCGGTCGACCGGCCTCGGCCGGACCGCCTGGATCCGTTTCTCGGGGACCGGGAGCTGCGGAGCGCGTACCGGGCGCTGGTCGACGGTGACTGGAAGAAACTCGAGCGGTTCCTGCTGACCTCACCAAAAGCGTGGATGTTCCAGGGAATCGCCACAAGCGAGGTGCTGGACATCGAGACCGTCACCTTCGAGCGCTGGGTCGATTTCAAACAGACCCCGCGGGCCCGGTCGTTCTATGCGGCGGTACAGATCAGGGACGCCTTCGCCGATCGGTCGAGGGCTCAGGCGGCCCACGAATCAGAGCCGCTCCCGGCAGACGAGGACCATCGCTTCGCCGCCAGGCTGAAGACGGCCGAGGAGATCCTGTACGAGGTGGTCACCGATCGGCCGGCCATGCCGGACCCGTGGGTCACCTTGCTGGTTTCCGGACGCGGCCTGTCGGTTGACCTTGAGGAACTCCGGGAACGGTTCGAAAACGCCCACAGCCGTGCGGCGTTCCGGCCCGACGCAGCGCTGGAGTACCTGGAGAGCCTGACCAAGAAGTGGGGCGGCTCCAACATCGCAACGTTGGATTTCGCCCGGTGGTTGGAGGCCGAGGCCACCGACGACTCGGCCTGCCGGGCCGCACTGCCCATGGCCCACATCGAACGCGGCCTCCACGAGTACGGCAGGGAGAACCTGGCCCGATATCTCATGCAGCCCGAAATCGTCGCCGAACTCGCGAACGGTCTGCTGCGGTTCCTGCAGGCCACCGAGTCCCCGGCCTCGACCGAGGCGCTCCCGGTGCTCAACGCCTATGCGCTGGCCATGACCGCGGACAGCGCACCGACCGCCCGGCTGGTGATCGAGACCTACGCCAGGATTGAGAATCGGCCAACGCTGTATCCGTGGTCGATCTACGGCGAAGACATCACCGACGTCTTCAGCGAGATCCAGGCCGATCAGCTCCGGTTCGCCAACCGGTACTAGCCGGGACCGGCCGCGGCGGACGTTACCGTTCGATGGCCGGCGGGGCGGGATTTTCGCCGCTGCCGTACAGGTCGAGGCCGCCCGGCCGATCACCTCGGGGCATGTCGATCGCGGCCAGGTCGTCGTGGATCATGCAGTCGGCCAACATGTTGTGGAACCGGTGCAGCGGCTCTTCGAACCGTGGCGCGAGCGGGCCGACCGGGACGGCGCCGGCGGTCAGCCCACGTTGGCTCCGCTCCACGATGTCGATGTCCTCGGCGTTGACCTCCAACCAAAACTTCCTGGTGGAGCCGAACGCCAGCTCCTCGGCGTCGATGCCATCCTCCGGCAACAGGAACGTGCAGACTTCGGCGGTCACCCCTGGTGACAGCGGATCCAGCTGCATGACAAAGACATGGTTCGGCAGCACCGACAGCAGCACGTTGGGGAAGATCGCAACGAACCGACCACTACAGCCGTCCGACTGGTCGAGGTCGGGTTTCGGCGGCAGGGTCAACCAATCATCCCGATCGTCTCCGGACACCGGCGTGGTGGTCTGCCCGCAATACATCCCCGGCCCCTGATACCGGTAGTGGTCATTAACCTTGGAGACCTTCGACAGCTCCGGGTGGACCCACCGCAGGTGGTAGTACTCCTGGTAGTTCTCCGAGATCAACTTCCAGTTTGCGTTGATGGTGATCGTCTGGTCCTCCCGCTTTTTCCAGGATTCCAGGTCATACCCGGCCATCCGCTCCGGCAGGTCACCAAGCCACGTGAGCAGGGGTGGGGTCGACTCGTCCAGACAGGCGAACACCAGCACACCCCAGGTGTCGACCCGGACCGGCACAAGACCCAGCCCAGCGCGGATCACGGTGGACTACCCACTGGCTGACGGTGACGAAGGCCCGCGCG
>JBCCGJ010000424.1:0-4816 GCA_039029335.1 Actinomycetota bacterium
CGCTGCGCCGGCCAGTGGGGCGAAGATGGCCATCTGGATGAACATCTGCTGGCCGAAGGCGTCCTCGGCCAGCGGTTGGCCTGCCACGGCAACCTCGGTGCCGGCCAGCGCAGGCTGGTTCGCTATCAGCTCCTCGGCGGCCGCAGCGACGTCCGTCGCATGTTCCTTCCCGGTGATGGCCACAAACAACGCCGCCCCCGGTTCGTCGGCAAACAGCACATTGCCCGCCAACACCGGGTCCGCGGCAACGATGGTTGTGAGGTCCGCCACTTGGGCCGCGTTGGTCGGTGCGCCGTCGGCCGCGCCGCCGAACAGTGAGGCAACACTCACGGTGGAGTCGGCCACCACATCCTGGCGGGCCGCCAGCCCGTCGTGGACCGCCCCGATTGCGGCAAGTCCGTCGGGGCTTTCGACGTCGCCGAACAGCCCGACGACGATCATCGGGCCCGCGCCGAGCTCGGCCTCCAACGCCGCGTTGCGAAGCCGGACTTCGTCGTTCGCCGGCAGCATGTTCTCCGGGTCGGTGTCGACCTGGATCCTGATGAACCCAAGGGCGGCGATCAGGGTGGCGATGGCAACGACGGCAACGGTTCTTTTCGGTTGGCGCATGGCGTGCGCCGTGAGGAATCGGCTGATGGTCATGGTCCCTCCTTGACTCAGCAGGTGACGGTTGATGTTCGGTTTGATGCCCGGGGGCGGGTATCCCGGGAGCGCGGGCGGCCCGGACCCAGCTCAGGTCCAGCCCAGGTCAGCTCAATTTGAGGAAGAGCTTCTCCAGGTCTTCGGCGGTGATCGGGCTGTCCGGATCCGAGACGCAGTACTGCATCCCGGCCGCGATCAGCCGGTACCCGACCCGATCGATGGCGGCCTTGGCCGCTGCGGTCTGGTGGATGACCTCGTCACAGCCGGCGCCTTCGTTCAGCAGTCGTTGTAGGCCTCGGATCTGACCTTCGAGCCGCCGAAGCCGCTTGTGAATGTCGTCCTGGACGTGGTCCGGCAGGCTCGCTGCGCTGAGCGTCTTTCCCTGGGGCATCTGGATACCATACCCCCTAGGGTATGTAGATGACTACAGTCCGACTGTCAGCCTCCTACACAACCACGGTGGCCGACCCGATTTCTTCGGGACCGGAGCGCGTTTGTTGTTCTGCTTTGGGCGCCCGGGAGCCGAGTTTCGGAAGGTCCAGACGGGGTTGGGACGGCCCGACCGGCCACGATTTATTGTGGTTTCAGAGTCGGCACGGGTCAGCGCGATCCCAATGCGACGAGGGGACTCGGTCTTTGCCCAGGCCGCATACCTGTGACAAAAGATCCGGCTTAGTGGTCCGGTTGAAGTGTCCAGAGGGCGTTGAGGTCGGCGTCGAACTCTGAGTTCTTCTCGACAACGATCGTCACGCTGGCGATGCGGTTCAGAACTCTGAAGAGCGCAGCATCAACGAGCGGGTGCGGCGTGCCGTAGTACCACTCTGTTATGGGCGCAGTCGGGCCGAAGGCCTTGAGCAGGTAGACACCCGGGGTGTACCGGTAGCTCGGCGTCATGCCGGCCGCTGCGACGGCATGAGCGATTTCGGGCCACGTATGGTTTGCGGTCTCGTGCGTCACGTAGTCGGATCGGGTTCTCGCGAAGTCGCAGCTCGACTCACCATCAGCTTTTCGGAGCGGGCCGAGCCGACTGAGACCGAGAGCCGCCACCTTCTCGTAGTAGACCCTGCGCAGATCGCCGGAGAGGATTCGATGACCAAAGGGCATCCCGGTATGGCCCTCGATGAGGTGGGTCTGGAGCGGAAAGACGTGAACGCCGAAGCCGCCCGGCTTGAGGACCCGGCTGCATTCGGTCATGAAGAAACGAATGTCCTTGACGTGTTCCCCGACCTGATTGGACACGACCACATCGAACGATGCCTCTGCGAACGGCCACGGCTGACCGATGGACGATGTGTGGAGACGTGAAAGCCAGTCCACCTCTGGCCGGAGGTCGGCGAGGTACCTGGCGGTCGCCTCATAGAAGGTCGGGAGCTGGACGGATGAGTCATCAACCTCCAGGCCGTGCACTTCGGCAGGAACCTCGGACAGCAGGTCCATCAGGCGACCGTCGCCGCAACCTACATCCAGGATCTTCGCCGGACCCGTCGACCGCCGGGAGGTCTCGGCACCTATGACTCGGGCGATGTGCTCGTGCATCTTTGAGGTCGGCAGGCGCGCAACGTCGTCCTCGGTCATGGTCGTTGTTGTCATCTGAAGCCAATCGGCCGAACGCGTGGAACGCTGAGTACCGCCTCGGCGCGCGTGTGATGCTGCGCTGCAGGTGAATTTCCAGCGGCTCATCGGACTCAAGGGGTACGTTGGGAACCAGCGGCCGCGGCCAAGCGTCCAAATCAACATGGCATCCACCGTTTTCGTTCGCTCTCGTTCCAGCCTTCTTGCTGTCGTCGCCGTTCTGCTCGTTGCGGCGGCGTGTGGATCCGACGGCTCCGGGTCGGCCGGTGAGGTGGTCGAACCCTCGTCCGGCATCGAGCGGGCCTCGATCGTGACGGATGCACCGATCGACGAGCTTGTGTCCGGGTTCACCGATGGGGGGCTCGATTTGATGCGAACCCAGCCGGCCGACGGGAACCTGGTGTTCAGCCCGCTCAGCATCGGCCATGCCCTGCTGATGGCCCGTGGGGCAGCCGACGATGCCACGGCGGCCGCGATCGACGAGGCGTTCACCCTCCCGGCCGGCCTGGCGGCCCACGATGCCTGGAACGCCCTCGACGCCCAACTCGCCGCCTCAAACGGCACCGCCACCGCCATCGATGAGACCGAGACGCCGATCGTCAGCGTCGCAGACCGGCTGTGGCCCGCAACGTCGGCCGCTCCGGATCAGGACTGGATCGATCTGATGGCCAGCCACCACGGTGCCGACGTGGAGACGATCGACGTCGACAACCCCGACGGCTCCCGGGAGCGGATCAACAGTTGGGTCTCCGAGCAGACCAACGACCGCATCCCGGAGCTGCTCCCGCCGGGGTTCATCAACGGCAACACCGTGCTGGTGTTGACCGACACGGTCTACTTCAAGGCCCAGTGGCGGACGATCTTCGGCAAGTACGGACCCATCGACGCGCCGTTCACCCGCCTGGACGGCACCACCGTCGACATGACGTACCTGGTCGATCTCGAACAGCCCGGACCCCGAGGCCGCGGTGACGGATATGTCGGCGCCGAGGTGCCGTACCTGGGCGACGACTACGCAATGCTCATCGTCGTGCCGGACGAGGGTCGTTTCGACGACATCCGGTCCCGGATGTCGTCCGACCTGTTGGCGGAGCTCGACGCGTCGTTCACGACCGGCCCGTACGAACTGCGCATACCCGAATGGGAGACCACGACGGCGATCGACTTCCTCGGCTGGTTGACCGAACGGGGGATCGCCCCCGGTGCCTACCCCGGCATCGGTCCCGGCGTGTTCCTTGACGGCGCAGTGCACGGGGCCGACATCGCGGTCGACGAGGTCGGCACCGAGGCGGCGGCGGCCACCGCCCTCGGGTTCGACGAGTCCGGTCCGCCGGAGCCGGAGTTGGCGGTGGCGGCCGACCGGCCGTTCTTCTACTTCGTCCGCCACGTCGACACCGGCGCCGTTCTGTTCGCCGGTCAGGTGACCGACCCGACGAGCTGAGCCACCAAGCGCTGCCGCGGCCTCGTTCCTGTCCGAGCCATGCTTGCTCCCGAAGGGGCTTGGTTCGGGCATGGAACCCGCCATCGGTCGTCAAGAATGGTCGATGGTCCCTACCGGTCTCCTCCGGTTCGGAACAAGGATGAATCCGTACCTCGTCCGCTCGCACCGCAAGCGGAAGCCAAACCAGAGGGTGGATCATGACGATCGAAGGAAGTCACTCGGTACGTCCCGAAGTCGGCGACGATCCGACAGCAACCATCTCCTCGGCCACCGCCGATGCCGGGCTTGTTGCGTTGGGTTGGGGACTCGTTGCCCTCGCGGTTGCACTCGCCGCCAATTCGATTCTCGGGCCGCTTCTGGCCGACACCATCGACTACCCCGTATCCGACACGATGCGCAACCAGACCATCGGACTCGATGCTGCGTCGCTGTTTGTTGTTGCCCCCATAACGGCGGCGGTTGGGATCCTGGCCCTCCGCGGTCATCCGGCGGCGCCAACGCTGGCCCTTGGACCGGCGGGTTGTGTGGCCTACCTGTTCGTGCAATATGTGGCGGGCCCTGACCACCTGAACTACCCACCGGTCCTGGTTCTGCAGCTGGGACTCTTCATCGGCGGCTGGTTGCTGGCAGGCGTCGCCTGGCGGATCGAACGACGCCGGTCGGGACGCAGACCCGTTAGGGAGCACGATCTGGCCGCGCCGCACGGCTGGGTTGCTTTCGGTCTCGGTGCGTTCGTCTTCGCCCGCTACCTACCCGGCCTTGTCGGCAGCATCACAAACGAACCGCTGCCCGCTGCATCGGCCACGGACCCGGCGATGTACTGGTTGATCGTGCTGTTGGACCTCGGGATCTACCTACCTGCCACGATCATGGCCGGAGTTGGGCTGCGGCGCGGTCTCGGGTGGGCCGCCCTCCTTCATCGTGGCCTTGTCGTCTGGTTCCTGCTCATCACCATCGCCGTCGGGACCATGGCCGCGGCCATGCTGATCAACGACGACCCGAACGCCTCAGCAGGCCAGCTCATCCTCTTCATCACCGTCGGCACAATCATCATCGGCTACGCCGTTGCCATCCTCCGACCGACCCTCAGGGATGTCGTGTCGAGAGAGGTCTGCGAATCCGCCACTGCCAGCCGGCGACCTTGCTCGGCCCGGGAGCCTC
>JBCCGJ010000425.1:0-4777 GCA_039029335.1 Actinomycetota bacterium
CAGGCAGACGCCGAAACAAAAGGGTCGATCCCAGGTAGCTGGCACCGTCGACGGCGAACGGCAACCAGGAGGCCACGGCGAACAACCCGACCCCCACCGGGGCACCTACCAGATCATTGGTGACGATCTCCACGCCGCTGATCCGCCCGTTCGCCCGGTCCAGGTCGTCCCGCGCAACGATCGTGGGCACCACGGCCACCACGGACGGGTCAACCAGAATCTCTCCGGCGGTGATCACAAACGCCACTAGGAAGATCAGTTGAATCGAAGCGGCGTCCGCGATCACCACTGCGGCGAGGACCACCATTACGATCGCCCGCCAAAGCTGGGTGGTGAGGATCAACCGTCGCCGGTCCGACCGGTCGACGATGACGCCGCCGATCGGTCCGAACAGCAACCACGGGAGGAACTGGGCAACGGTGACACCGGCGATCAGCAGCGGTGAGTTGGTCAGGGTGGTGGCCAGCAGCGGCAGCGTCGCGAGCCGTATGCCGTCACCCAGGTTGGAGACCGCTGACGCGGCGAGGAGGGCCCGAAACGTCGGACCGAGCGGTCGGTCAGCTCTGGTCTGTGCTCTTGGAGACATGGGAAACCTGGGCCTCGGCGTTGGCGCGCCGGGCGATGATGCCGTGGTCCTGCAGATGGGCCGACCGGGCCGTCAGGATGTTCGAGGCGATGCCCTGATCCATCTCCTCGGTCCGTCGGCGTGACATGTCGCACCTCCTGCGGTCACGGTATCGACCGCGGCTCTCAACCGCCAAGCACCCGCGACGCGGCGGCATCGGAATCGGTCGACCGCCGGCGATCGTTCAGGTCGGGACTAGGAGGCGGCGAGCAGGCTCGGCTCGAACGGAAATTGGGACAGCACCTCCAGCCCGTTGTCGGTTACCAGGCAGTGCTGCTCCAGCTTCACCCCTTCACCGCCCGCCTCGTCGCCGATGTAACTCTCGACGCAAATGGTCATATTCGGCTCGAACACCCCGTCGTAGCCCGACCGGGCGTAGTCCCGGTGGTGGTAGAGGTACGGGTACTCGCCGGTCATGCCGACACCGTGGGCCGACAGGTAGTAGCGGCGGGCCTCATACCGTTTCGGGATGTCCCAGGCCCGATCCGAGTATTCCTTGAACGTCACCCCGGGCCGGATGATCGACATGTTGTGGTGCACCTGTTCGTGAGCCACCTGGTAGAGCTCCCGCTGGTGGGCGGTCGGCTCCTCTGGACCGGCATGGAACGTCCGCGAGAAGTCGGCGTAGTACCCAAAGCACCCGACCACGTCGGTGTCGAGGGCGATCAGCTCGTTCGGCTGGATCACCCGATTGCTGGCTTCCTGGAACCATGGATTGGTCCGCTCACCGGAGCTGAGCAGCCGGGTCTCGATGTAGTCGCCCCCCTGGGCGATGATCGCCTGGTGAAACACGCTCCACAGCTGCTGTTCCGTCAGGCCGGGCCGAATGGCGTCCCGCAGTGCGCCGACCGCCCGTTCGGTCGCCCCTAGTGACGACACCGCACACTTGAGCTCCTCGTCGGACTTGATGGCCCTCGCCCGCTCGACCGGCTGCTGGGCGTCGACCACCGTGAACCCTTCACCGGCCAGCGCCATGGCTGCACCGGCGTTGACCCGCTCGACACCGACCGTTGCCGTCGGCCCGCAGTGCTGTCGGATCACCTGGGCGATCTCCCGAGCCCAGGCCCGTTCCCGCGCCGCGATCTCGTCGCCGGCGGCGACGTAGCTTGCGGTGGTGGCCTCCCGGACCTCGTCGATGGTCTCCAGCCCGTTCGCCAGGTGTTCACACCCGGTGAACTCATGGAGGATGACCGGACCCGAAAGGGGCAGAAAAAGATAGCGGGCCGGGTTGCGGGAGCTGAAGATCTGCATGTTGCGGGAACCGGTGGCGTACCGCATGTTGACCGAATCGAACAGGAGGCAGACGTCCACGCCGTAGTGCGCCATCTGCTCCCTGACCCGCCCGAGGCGATAGAGCCGCACGGCCGACATGTCGATCAGGTCGTCGTCCGGGTCCTGATCGAACAGTTGGAGCTCGACCAGGCCGTTGGCATGCTCCCGGTCCTCCGCGTGTTCGGCGTGCCATTCCAGCTGCATGATTCTGCCTCCCCGCCCCTGAGCGAATCAGAATCGGACCGCGCGGTCAATCCGTGCGCCGTCGCCGTCCACCGGTGGGCCTGCAGGTCCGGGGGCGTTCAGTCCGCCACGTGGCGGGCGGAGACGAAGTCGTCAATACCGAGTTCCTGGCGGATCTCGGCCGACATGTCCACGCTCCCCTTGTCCAACGGGGTGCCGGTGCCGTCCGCAATCCTGGTCATCATCGTGAAGTTGGCCACCACCGCGGTCACGTCGACCAGCGCATCGGGCCCCATCGTGTCGATGAGCCGGTCCCGAACAGCGGCCAATTCGTGGCCGCCCGCCTTTGTGGCGTTGACAAAGTCGACCAGGAGCTTCCCGTTCGGGACGCCCGCTCCGTCAGCCAGCTGGCCCGGCTTGATCTCCGCATCGACGTTCTGGCTGCTCAGACCGAGCAGCAGCGCATGGGACGTCGTTCAATAAAAGCACTCGTTGACCAGCGAGGTCTGGGCCGCGACCAGCTCGATCTGGCGGCGGTCGATCGTGTCCCGGCCCCAGTCCAGATCCCCCAGCAGCGCACCGCCCGGCAGGTACTGGCTGTCGAACAGCGCCTGGCGGGTTGTGCCTTCGATCGGGATGGCACTCAGCGCCTTGAGGACATTCGGGCCGCCGACGGGTGCAGTCGGTACCCAGTGGGTTCGTACCTCGGTGCCGTCGATCCGCTGCCGGGTCGGTTCCCCGGGCTCCGGGTCGGGGAGGGGGACGGGGTCCAGGTCCATGACGGCGGCGAAGCGGTCGATCGAGTTGACCATGGCCACCAGCTCGACCAGCTCCACGTAGTGTTCCCCGCTCGGCAGGTCCGCCACGATGCCCCGGTACCAGTCCTCGGTCAGTGTTCCTGGATGGTTGGTTATCCGCCAGATCGCATCGACCGCCGCCGCGGGCAGTGGATGGTCGGCGGGGATGGCGGCCGGATGCCCCGGTTCGCTGACCGATGGCGCCTGCCACGGTGGCAGGTCGGCGTTGGCCAACGCCCGCCGAACCTCGGATGCGATGGCGTGGCGCTCCGCGCCGGTCCACCAGGTGCCTGCTCGGGCTGCGGCAGCCGCAACGCCGCGGTGAGCGTCAACCAGGTCGGTTCGGATGTTCGCCTCCAGGATCGACCGGTCGGCGTCGTGCTTCGGTGAGTCTTGGCCCATGGCCCGATGCTAGAACCCGGCCGTCCGCCCCTCAATTTCCCGCCGCCCGCGTCCGGGACCCGCCCGCCCGGCCGGCCAGATTCAGCATCGCCGGGCCGATCGGCCGATGGCCGTCAGGTCCCGCTCAGGTGGTGGCACTGCCGTGCTGGATGATCACCGGGACCCCGGTCCGGGGATCGGGGGTGATCGAGGCGTCAACACCGAACACATCGGCCAGGAGCGGTTCGTCCAGCGTGTCCCAGGCCGAGCCGGAGCGGATCACCCGGCCGGACTGCATCACCACCAGATGGTCGGCCAGTGTCGCGGCATGGTTCAGGTCGTGGAGGACGGCGATGACGGTGACGTCGTGTTCCCGGTTGAGTCGTCTGACCAGCTCGAGAACCTGCCACTGGGCACCGACGTCCAGGTGGGTGGTCGGTTCGTCGAGGACAAGCAGTGGTGTGTCCTGGGCCAGTGCAAGGGCGAACCACGCCCGCTGACGTTCGCCACCGGACAGCGTGTCGACGTCCCTGTCCCGATACGCCTGCATACCCGCTCGCTCGATGGCCCGCTCGATCGCTTCGTCGTCCTGGCGGCGAAGCATGCCGAGCGGGCCGACGTGGGCGTATCGGCCCTGCTCGACCAGCTCCCGAACGGTGAAGTGGGGTGGGGTTGCCGGCGCCTGGGGCAGGACCGCCATTCGCCTGGCGATCTCCCGGGTGTCGAGTGTGGTGATCTCCGCACCGTCGATGACGATCGATCCTGCGGTTGGTTCGAGGAGCCGGCTGCAGACCCGGAGCAGCGTTGACTTGCCGCAGCCGTTCGGACCGACCAGGACGGTTATCCGCCCCCGCATGGCATCCAGCTCAACCTGGTCCAGGATCGTCGCATCGCCGTAGCCGGCCCGGATGTCGGTGGCGTGGAGTGCCCGGTCGGCCTCCGGATGATCGGTGGTCTCGGGGTGATCGGTGGTCTCGGGGTGATCGGTGGTCCCGGGCTGATCGGTGGTCAAGGCGTCCTCCTGACAACCCGGCCGAAGAACACGGCACCCACCAGGGTGAGGACCATGCCCGTCGGGAGGGTCGTTGCGCTGACGGGCACCGGCAGCCCCCACTCGGCCGGGCGGAGGCTTCTGGCGACCAGATCCGCGGCGATGACCAACGTTGCGCCGGTCAGGGCGGCGGCGGGCACCAGGCGGCGAAGATCGCCACCCACGTATCGCCGGGCGATGTGTGGAGCAATGAGGCCGACAAAGATCATCCCGCCGACAAACGCCACGGACACCGCCGTGATCGCCGCAGCGGTGAACAGCATGACCAGTCGAGCGCGGGCGGCCCGTTCGCCGACGCCGTTTGTGATGTCATCACCCAGCGCCAGCACGTTGCCGAGGGCGATCGAGTACAGAACGAGTGGGAGCAGGAGCACCTGGGCGATCGAGACGATCTGCACCTGTTGCCACCCGACGATCTCGATGCTGCCGGCCAGCCAGCGGAGGATGAAGATGGCGTTTTGGCCGGCG
>JBCCGJ010000426.1:0-4774 GCA_039029335.1 Actinomycetota bacterium
ATGCGATCCTCATCCCGACGCGGGGCTGGCAGGCCGCGGCGATGACAACGCTCGGGGCGGAAGCGGGCCTTGCCGCGGCGTTTGCCGTCGCGTCGTACTTCTACGCCTGGAGGCACGGTGACCGAGAACGGGGATAGACCGCTGCGGGTCCATCTGGTGCACCAGAGCTTCGGCGACTATGTCTCCGCCCTTGTCGACGGGTTCAACATCCGGGATGACGTTGAGCTGACCGTCACCACCATCACCAGCGGTGTGGCCACCCTCAGCGGGCTTCGGTCCGCCGCCGTGGATCACCGCAGCCGGACGGTGTCCCGATTCCGCGACCCTCGATCCCCGATCGAGGCGTTCCGGGTTGTCCGCGAGGTCCTCCGGCAGCCGGCGGACCTCATCCACTGGCAGGCCGCAGGCAATCCATGGATCGACGCGTGGTTCTCGGTGCTGATGGGGCGAACACCAACGGTTGTCACCGTGCACGACATGGTGCCCCACCCGGGTGACGGCAACGTGCTCCCCGGCACGTTTGCCGCGTTGGGTCGGGTGGCCCGCAAAGCCGATCTGGTCACGGTGCACGCCCCTCACGTCCGGGACCAGGCGATCGAGGCCGGGGTCGATCCGGCCTCGGTGGCGGTGGTAGCCCATGGTGAGCTTGCCACCCGGTACCTGCCCCCGGAGCGGTTGCCCCTGCCGGTTGCCTCCGAACCCTCGGTGCTTTTCTTCGGCCGGGCTCAAGGGTACAAGGGGCTTGATCTGCTGTACGACGCGATGGTTCGGATGAACCGATCCAGCGTCGTGGCCAGGCTGGTTGTTGCGGGATCCGGACCGAGTATCGATCGTCTCGTCCCCGCGGGGGAGGAGCCGCCTACCTGGTGCAAGATCCGATCCGGCCACATCCCCGCCGACGACGTGCCGGGACTGTTCGAGGAGGCCTCCGTCGTTGCGCTGCCGTATCGGGAGGCGTCCCAGAGCGGTGTTGCAGCGCTTGCCGCGGGATTCGGCAAACCGGTGGTGGCCACAGCGGTACCCGGACTGGTCGACATCGTCGAGGACGAGGTCACCGGGGTTCTCGTGGAGCCGAATGACCCGGATCGGCTGGCGGCGGCCATCGCCGAGCTGGTCGTCGACCCGGGAGCCCTTGACCGCCTGGGAACGGGGGCGAGGTCAGCCGCCGAAACGAGGTTGTCATGGTCGGTGATCACCGGCGAGCTTCGGGACCTGTACCTTGGTGTCCTGGAGGAGCGGGCCGGGAACTGATGTCCGATCGACGTCTGGTCGAACGTCCGGTCCGGACCTAGAGTCCTGGTTCGGGAGTCCCGGTTTCGGGGGTCCCGGGTCACGGGGGTTTGTGCATTGGGAGTTCTGCCCGCTGACCGGGGCACGAGCTGTAGACGGGAGAGTAGGCGTCGCTGCGGTTGGCGGGGCGGCGGTGAGCAGTGGTGATGGAACAGACCGAGGGGCAAAACCCGCATCACGTGGCTCCGGAGCATGCGCTCTCGGCTATTTCCGCCCACCAGGGCCCGGCCGTTGTCGACTTCGACGAGACGCTCTACCTCCGAAACTCCACCTCGGACTTCCTGTCGTCGGCCCGGCCCGCGCTGCTGGCGTTTGTGCTGGTCAAGGTCATCGATGTCATCAAACCGTGGCGCTTCGGCACCGGCGGTGACGAACTGCGGGACATGTGGCGGGTCCGGGTGCTGTTGGCCCTCATGCCCTGGACGAAGGGTCGATGGCAACGCCAGGCGGCAAGCTCCGCCCGGTTCGCCCTCAACGAACGCCTGGCCTCGAGCCTGCGGGTCGGGGAGCGTCCCGTGTTCGTGTCGACCCTCGGGTTCGAGCCGATCGTCCGGCCCCTGTTGGACGCCTTCGACATCGGCAAGCTCGAACTGGTCGCCATGGACCCCTGGGACAGCGAGCAGCACGGCCGGGGCAAGATGGCGCTCACCAGCGAGGCGATCGGCGGACAGACGCTCGCCGCAAGCACGTTTGTCACCGACTCGGAGGTCGACCGGGAGCTGCTCGACGCAAGCGCCCTGCCGATGCTGGTGACCTGGCCGGAAGCCGGTCCGGGTGAGACGTTTCACCGGGTCTACTACCCGGGTCGGTACCTGACGAAGGTCAAACGGCCCGGCTCCCGCTACATGCGGAAGATCTTCAAGGAGGACATCGCTCTCTGGATCCTCTCGACGATCTGGGTTGCCGCAAACCCCATAACCGACACGATCGGCCTGCTGCTTCTGGCCCTGTCGTTCTGGGCGGTGTACGAAACCGGCTACGTGGACAACGATCTTGTGGCGGACCGGTACGAGGACGAACCGGCCCTCACCGAGGAGTTCCGCAAGCGAATGGTCACCTATCCGCCGTGGGTGCCGCTCGCCTGGTCAGGTGTGCTTGGGCTGCTCGGCCTCCTCGTGCTGCGGATCCCGGATCTGCCCTCCACCGCCGACTGCCTGCTGTGGGCTCTTGTCCTGTGGGTCTCCGTCGGGGTGTTCCGCATCTACAACCGGTTGGACAAGGGCACCAGGGTGCTGCTGTTCCCGGTGCTCCAGCTGCTCCGGACCGCGGCGTTCATCGTGGTGGTACCGACGGTTGCCATCGCCATCCTGGCCATCGCGATTCACGTGATCATGCGCTGGGTCAGCTACTACGTGTACCGGACGGTGCCGGGTGGGTGGCCGGGCAGCGCCGACATGCTGGTCGTCCGGGTGGTGGTGTTCGTCAGCCTCGGGACCCTGCTGATCTCCCAGCAGGACGATTGGTCCGAGCTCTGGTCCGCCACCACGCTGTCGCTGCTGGCATGGCATCTGTTCCTGGCCAGGCGGGAGATCCCGGCGGCCATCCGGAACGCCCATCGCATAGACCGGGAGAGGGCCCCGGCGGACTAGGTAGTGGTGCCGGTCCGCCGGCGGTGGTGTCACGCCGAAGGGATCGGCTCGTCGGCTCTCGGGCCGAGCTTCAGCGGAACTTCTCGGCCCGTTCCGCCAGTGATGCGATGCGCTGCTCCAGACCCGGTGGGGACCCGTATCCCAATTCGTCCAGCAGCGCGGCCCAGCGGTGGGCCCAGTCATGACCGGTGAGCGCAAGCCGCACGTTGGCCGCCGTCTGCTCGGGTCCGTGGCGCTCGATCTGCTCCTCCAGGAACATCGGCAGGTCGAGTGGGTCGTCCGGCATCGCTTCGACGACCGTCCTGCCGAAGAGCTCCCGCTGCGAGGTCGCGCTCGGTGGAACACCGACCAGGCCGGCACCGGCCGCCAGCCCCTCCCAGAGCCGCCCCGGCATCATCCGATGGGGGCCGACGATCGCCGGCTCGTCGCTCTTGGCGAAGTTGCAGGTGGCCAGTTTGCTGCTCCGATACCAGCCACCGATCGTGTCCCGGTGGGCGTTGAGGTCCGCCGGCCTGGACACCTTCACACTGTCGTACAGGTAGAGCCTGCCGGTGTCCGCGGCCCACCGCAGCATGCCCTCATGCTGTTCCTGCCGCCGACGGCCGATGCCGATCAGGTCGATCGGCCGCTCGGTGTCGGGGAGGTCGGGGCCGAACCGGGTCACGTTGCTGGCCAGCGGCAGATAGGTGACCTCACGATCGATGGCGTTGGCCAGCGGCTCGACGGCACCGTCCATCCCGACGAAGATCCGGTCAACCGCGTGAAACGGCTCGGTTTTCACCTGACGGGTGTTCACCAGCGAGGACGGCCACGTCTCGAGGAACCAGACCGCAACACAGTCCGCCAGCTTGCGGAGGTTCCCGAGCCGTTCGAGCAGCTGCAGGTCCCACACCGAGTGGGCGACGAAGATGATGGCGTCGTAATGGCCGGAGAGCGACTTGAGGGCCGATCGAGCGGCCGGATTGGCCGGGAGGCTCAGCCGGTCGCCGAGAAGACTGCGGGCGGCTCGACCGGTCTGCCTTCGGAATCGGATTCTGGGATCTTCGATCGGCAGCGAAAGGGGAATCAGGTCGGCCCCGACCGTGTCTATCAGAACGTCCTCAGCCTCGGTCCAGGCACCGTAGGCCGGAAACTGCCCGGTGCCCTTTTGGACGGACCGTTGCGTGACGAGTGCAATTCGCAAGCCTCAGGAGGCCACCTTTCCCGCCATCGTTATCTCGATCGGAGTCTCGTGGCCCTCCCCATTTCGGGGGATGGCCAGTTTCGGGGTGCGGAGAATCTACTCTCAAAGCCCGATGCCCGTTTGTAGCGGCGCCCGCGACGGGGTGCTGCTGTGATGCCATAGTATTACGGGAGAGGTTTCAGACTGCAATGATGTATCAGACGGATAACAGCCGCCAGGTGGAGGTGGCCAGGCTCGAGGACTATCTCCAGGCGTTCGGTCAGCGAAAGTGGCTTGTCGCCGCCTTTGCGATCTTCGGACTTGTGCTGGCCTTCCTCTACACCGGTGCCGCCGCAACCACCTTCACGGCCACGTCGGAAATTCAGCTCCGGCCAACGCCCGTCGGGTCGCCAACAAACAATCTGGTCACCCCCAGGCTGGAGGAGGAGAGCCGGGTCCTCGGCTCCGATGCCGTCGCCGCCCAGGTGGCCGCCACCTACCCCGCGGTCGACCGGGAGGAGTTGGACATCACGTTCACCCCCAACTCCAGCATCCTGGTGGCCAGCTACACCGCACCGACCGCCGAGGAGGCGGCCCTTATCGTCAACGAGTTCGCCACGGTCTATGCCGACCAGCGGACCGCCGCGGCGATCGAGTACTACCAGGTCCAGATCGAGGCTAACGAAACGGCGTTGACCGCCATCGATGAGAACATCACCACGTTGGAGACCGA
>JBCCGJ010000427.1:0-4765 GCA_039029335.1 Actinomycetota bacterium
AGTGGTGGCCTCAACAGGCGACACCTAGCGACGCTGCCTGACTGTGACCGTCGGAGGATCGACGCAATCAGGCCACCTGCGCATCCTCACGACCTCCGGTTGACCACTTTGCAAGCAGGGGGTCGGGGGTTCGATTCCCCCGAGCTCCACAAGGACTTCGAAGGTACACCGCCCACCGGTCCTGAGAGCACGTGCTACGTTGAGCTGTCGGCGCCATCGAGGGGAAGTCGAATCGTGACGGTGGTTCCGAGGCCCTCCTCGCTCTCGATGGCGATGTCCCCGCCATGCGCGATCGCGAGGTTCCGGCTGATCGTGAGCCCGAGCCCGCTGCCCTGCGAACGCGAGCCGCGATGGAAGCGGTCGAACACGCGCTCGATCTCGTCCTCGGGTATGCCCTGACCCGTGTCGGCGACACGGATGACGGCCATCGTGAGGTCCCGGCGAACGGACACAACGATGCGACCCCCGGGCGGCGTCGCCCGGAGCGCATTTGCGACCACGTTCGCGGCGATCTCCTTGACCCGGACCTGATCGACATCACCGTCGAGGTGACCATCGGTCCGCTCGAACTCGAGCGTCACGTCAGCGACCTCAGCGTCCAGCCGTCGCCCATCGAGCACCTCCTGGACGAGCTTCACAACATCGGTCTGCTCGCGGTGGATGTCGAGCATGCCTGCCTCGGCGGTGCTCAACGTGTGGAGATCGTCGAGGAGGCGCTCCACCACGTCCAGGTCAACGAGGAGGCGCCGCAGCTCGGCCTCGTCCGGGTCGTGGACTCCGTCAGCCATCGCCTCCAGCTCACCCCTGATGATCGTCAGCGGCGTCCGCAACTCGTGACCGACGTCAGCCAGGAGCTGTCGCCGGTCGGCTTCGGCCCGCTCCAGTCGCTCTGCCATCCGATTGAACGAGTCGGTGACGTGTCCGAGTGGGGCCCGACCGCCCGACTCGGCCCTTGCGCTGTAGTCGCCATCGGCCAATCGGCCGGCGGTGTCGATGAGCGAGCGGACCGGACGCCACGATCGGAGCCCGACCGACAACCCGATGGCCAACAAGACGGCAAGTCCGGCCCACGACACGATCACAACGATCACGCTGGTCCAGCCCCCGACCGTCACGGCCAGAATCACGCTGATCACCAGCGGCAAGACGATCACAATTCCGGCCCAGATCAGGATCAGCCGAACCATGCGGCGGCGGAAGCCGGACCAGGTTCTGGCGCCCGACCCCGGCGCCGGAGGCCAGGCTTCGTTTGCCGGCCACCACTGGGGTCGATCCGATTCCGGCCTTGCGGGCCATCCCCCGGACCACGGCGGCTCAGGCATCGGAGAACCGGTAGCCGACACCGTGCACGGTCAACACATAGCCTGGGTTACGGGGATCAGCTTCGAGCTTGCGCCTGATGTTTTTGATGTGGGCGTCAATCGCCCGCTCGTAGGACTCGAAGCTCACCCCGTGGACGGCATCGAGCAGCTGCCCTCTGGTGAAGACCCGCCCCGGTTGGCTGATCAGTGTTGCGACCAGCTGGAACTCGGTCGGTGTCAGCTCAACTTCGACTCCGGAGACGGTGACCCGCATCCTCGGCTCGTCGACGACAACATCACGAACCCGGTGGATATCGGTGTCACCCTCGGCATCGACGCGACGCAGGACCGCACGGATGCGGGCGACGAGCTCCTTTGGCCCGAAGGGTTTTACCACGTAGTCGTCTGCGCCGAGCTCAAGACCGACCACCCGGTCGGTCTCGTCAGACCTGGCGGTCAGGATGATGACCGGGACGTCCGACTCTGCCCGCAACGTGCGAAGGACGTCGAGCCCGTCCATGCCGGGGAGGCCGAGGTCGAGGATGATTGCGTCCGGTCGGTGACGGCGGAACGTCTCGATGGCGTCCGGGCCGTCGCCCGCTCGAAGGACCGAGAAGCCGGCCTGTTCCAGGTAGTCCCGAACCAGGTCGGCGATTCTCGGTTCGTCGTCGACGACCAGGACGGAGGCCACGCGGTCAGTATTCCGTAGCCTCTCGGCACGGTCAACGGTGCGTGGCATCAGTCCGTCGGGTCGCTCGGCTTCGGGGGCTCGAAGCCTTCGGGGGGCCGGGGATACGGTGCGTCGTACCGCCGCAATTCCTCCTTGGCCTGTCGGAGGCTCTCCTCCCACTCCCAGCGTTCCCGGTCGTATTCCCGGGGGTCACGTTCCCACCGGTAGGACCGGCCGTAGTCGTCATCGTGGCGGCTTGACCAGCGTCCACGTCGACGCCAACCGGGGCCCGTTTCCCAGCCGCGGCCGCCGCCACCGGCGAACCGGAACAGGGCACCGAACAGGAAGAACACGAACAACATCTTGAGAAACAGGAGGGGAAGCAGAAGCGCAAACCCGAAACCGGTTGCGACGCCGGATGCGGCCGGACCGCCGGCCAGCACGCTGGCCAGGAGGAAGCCGATCGCAATCAGCGCCACTGCCCGGAACGGGAAACGTCGAAAACCAAACATGTCATCTCCTTTGTGGCGAGTGTTGGTCGCCGGTTTGTTGATGACTCCATGGTCGACCCGAGTTGTGAATGGGTTGTGAAGACCGGACGGAGGTTCGCCGGATCCCGAACGGTGGCCTCGAACGGTCGGGCAGACCCGACCGATGATTCGCCGGCAGGCGAGGAGGTAATGGGCATCTTAAAAACCCGGCCCAGCAGGGATGGCCGTCCGGTAGGTCCTGGTTAAGACTCTTAAGCGTCGCGGCCAGGTGACGCCCAAGAGGGGTGATCGATGGAAGACAGCCGGGTTCGAACGTCAGCTCGATCTGCCGCGACCGGCGCAGCCGCAGGCGGCGCCATCGGCATGTTGCTTCTGGTGCTGCCGACTGCGGACAATCTGAATGAAGCCGTCCTCCTTCCGGTTGGCAACAGGGTGCTTGCGGCCGTCCTCCATGTGATGCTGGCGGTCGGCATCGGACTGGTCACCGAGGTGCTCTTTCGACGGGGTGCCGGTAGCGCAGCTGGTGCGTCAGGCGGCCTCCTCGTCGGTCTGCTCTGGTGGATGCTTGGCCCGCTCACCCTTACCCCTCTCCTGGACGGGCGAGGCCCGACCTGGTCGATGGCCGACGCCGCCGACACCTTCCCCAACCTGGTGACGGCCCTGTTCGTCGGCGGCGTTGCCGGCGCGCTCACCACCGCCCTCGGCCCTCGGATCAGCAAGCTCCCCTGGGCACAGCGCCGCGCATCGGGTCGGGGGGCCGAGCCGAACCGCATCGTGGTCCTCGGTGGCGGATTCGGGGGCGTTGCGACAGCCAAGCGGCTTGAGCAGCTGATGCTGGCCGACGCCGATCTCACCGTCAGCCTGGTCAGCCCGAGCAACTCGTTGCTGTTCACCCCAATGTTGGCCGAGGTGGCGGGGTCGGCCCTCCAACCGCATCACATCAGCGCCCCCATCCGGGCCATGTGTCCCCGCACCCGTTTCTATCGCGACGAAGTCGCCGACATCGACCTCGACCGTCAGGTGGTGCACCTCCGCGGATCGCCGGACCCTCTCCCCTACGACCACCTCGTCATCGCTCTCGGCTCGGTGCCGAACTACCGGGACCTTCCCGGCCTGGCCGAGCATTCCTTCAGCCTGAAGTCATTGCCGGACGCCGTGGCGCTGCGCAACCACGTCGTCGCCATGCTGGAGCGAGCCGACGTTGAGGCCGACGCCGAGGAACGACGGCGCCAACTCACCTTTGTCGTCGCCGGCGGCGGTTTCGCCGGGACGGAAACGATCGCCGAGCTGTTCGACCTCGTCCACAACGCACGGCGCTACTACCCCCACATCGATCCGGCGGAGCTCCGATTTGTGCTGGTCCACTCCGGCGACAGAATCCTGCCCGAGATCGGGCCCGAGCTGGCGGACTTCGCCCTCCAACGGCTGCGTCGGCGGGGTATCGAGTTCATCCTCGGCGCCCGGGTCGGGGCCGCCACCGCTGAGGCCGTCGACCTGACCGACGATCGCCGCCTGCCGACCCGGACGTTCGTCTGGACCGCTGGCAATCAGCCGCACCCGGTGCTGGCCTCGCTCGCCGTTGCGCGCAACCGGGCGGGGGCGTTGATGGTCGATGAAACCCTTCGGTCGACCACCCGCCCGGACGTCTGGGCCGTCGGGGACTGTGCCCAGATCCCCGACCCGCTGACCGGTGGCAACCACCCCCCGACTGCGCAGCATGCCCTGCGCGAAGGCAAGGCCCTCGCCGAAAACATCGGTGCCGTGATCGCCGGCCGCCCGCCGAAGCCGTTTCGGTTCACTGCGATCGGCATCCTCGTCGCCCTCGGCCACCGCACGGCCGTGGCGGAAATACGCGGTCTGCGATTCTCCGGTCTCGCAGCATGGATGCTGTGGCGTGGCGTCTATCTGTCGAAGCTCCCCGGACTCGAGAAGAAGCTCCGGGTGGTCATCGACTGGACGATCGACCTCCTCTTTCCTCGCGACATCGTGCTCGCCGCCGAACCGGACGGCCAGCGCCAGCGCACTCCGGCCTCGGCGGAACCCGATACAGGAGGCCGGCGATGACGACACACCCCAACGGCGCCACCGCTTCGAGTGCCGCGGACCTCCCGACCGTGTCGGACGATCGACGCCTGGCCGTAGCCGCCGGCGCAGCGGCCGGCATCGTCGGTGGCCTGGCGTTCGGGGCGGCGATGCTTCAACTCGGACTGCTCCCATCCATCGCTCTGGTTGTGTTTTGTTGAATTGCTGTCGCATGGTAGCACTGGCCGCTATGCAACATCAACACCTATCTCAAAGATGGA
>JBCCGJ010000428.1:0-4718 GCA_039029335.1 Actinomycetota bacterium
CACGGATCCAGCGCCGTCCCGGAACCGAAGCTCGATAGCGCCGGGCACCGGCGGATCCTGACTCCCCATCGGCGACCGCAGCCGACACAGGACGGTCTGGTCCACCTGATGCCGTACAGCGGTGAGCACTACCGCAAGCTCTTCGTCGAGGCGGGACGTCCGGAGTTCGCAGATGACCGGCTCAGCGACCGGGCAACGCGATACGCCAACAGCGACGGCCTGTACCGAGACCTGGCGATCGCCTCGACCGAGCGACGAACCGACGAGTGGCTGGCGTTCTGTGAGACCGAGGGCATCCCGTGCACGGCGGTAGCCACCCTGGACGAACTGGTCGACGAGCTGCCACTGGACGAGCACCCCCTTTTCGGCACCCATCGGGTCATACCCCACCCGGTCCGCTACGGCGAGACGCCCGCATCGATCCACCGCCCGGCTCCGGCCCTGGGCGAGCACGGGCGGGAGTTGCTGACCGAGGTGGGTTACGACCGGGCCACCATCGACCGGCTGGCAACCGACGGCACGCTTGTGCTGCCGGAGGCGTGACCGCCGCACTCAACCACCGGCCGAGCCGATGTCCCTGGCCCACCCCCGGACGTGCTCGGCCTGTTCAAGGAGCCGAACCGCCTCCGGATAAAGGCGCGAACCGGCCGCGGTAAGCGCGACCCGCCGGGTGCTCCGCTCAAAAAGCACAACGCCGAGCTCCGACTCGAGGAGCCGGATCTGCCGACTGAGCGACGGTTGAGCGACGTGTAACCGGGCTGCGGCCCGCCCGAAGTGCAGCTCCTCGGCGACGGCGATGAAATAGCTGAGTCGACGAAGGTTCACATTCCGGGTTCGTTTCCGTATCGAGAGCCGAAGGCTGTCCGTGTGGCCGGCGGCGGTGTCGGTGTCCGTGTCGGTGGCCACTGGCTGATTCGACACGGCGGATCCAAACCGGGTCGGCTCACCTCTCCCAACCGGGTCGGCTCACCTCTCCCAACCGGGTCGGCTCACCTCCATCCGATCCCACCTGCCCGACGGCGGACTCGGGCTGGTGGGTGCCGCACGGATGGAAGGAGCCGCCCGGTTCCCCGTAGGCCCCGCTGTGCCCCTACCACTGACGGACGGCGTCCGTCAGTACCTAAACCGTATCGAACAGTTGTTCGATTGTCAAGCGTGCAGGGAACGCAGCGACTACTGCTCGAGGGACGCCCGGCTGCGACGGAACTCACTCCCGGCGTCCAGCGCCGCTACCGCGTGATCCGGTAGTGGGTCATCAAGACCGGCTGTTGCACTGAGCAGCTGCGCCGGACTGTTGGCGCCGAGGATCGGTGCGCTGACCCACGGTTTTGCCAGGAGCCAGCCGAGGGCGACCGATGCCGGCGAACGTCCGAGCTCATCCGCGGTGGCGACCAAGGTTTCGATGATCGACCAGTTTCGCTCCGAGAATCGAGCGTCCGCATTCTCCTGGGCCCGCGTGCTGTCCGGCAACGAGCCGTCACGTCGATACTTGCCGGTCAGCAGCCCGCCACCCAACGGGCTGTACGGCACCATGCCGACGCCGTAGGCGAGGCACATCGGCGCCAGCTCCGCCTCCACGTCACCGCGGGTCGGATCCAGCATGCTGTACTCCGGCTGGATCGAGACGAACGACTCAAGATCTCGTCGGTCGGAGGTCCACAGCGCCTCCATCAGCCGCCAGGCGCTGTAGTTGGAGCAGCCGATGTAGCGAACCTTGCCCTGGCGGACCAGGTCGGTGAACGCGCTCAGCGTCTCCTCGATCGGGACAAGCGGGTCGATGAAATGGGCCTGATAGAGGTCGAGGTGGTCAACACCAAGCCTGCGGAGGCTGTCCTCGCAGGCCCGCATGATCCAGCGCCGGGACAACCCCTCCCGCTGCGGTCTGGTGGCCCGGGTGTCGGCGAATCCTTCACCCATCGCCGCCCGGACCTTGGTGGCGACGACCATCTCGTCGCGGAGGCCTCGCGAGGCCAACCAACGGCCGACGATCTCCTCGGACACGCCGCCGGGGTTCGACGGTCCCCCCATCGATCCCGCCCACGAGCTGTAGCAGTCGGCGGTGTCGATGAAGTTGCCCCCGAGCTCTGCGTAGGCGTCGAGGACCGCAAAGGACTCCTCCTCATTTGCCGACCAGCCGAACTGCATCGTGCCGAGCCCGACCCGGTACACGAACAGGCCGCTCCGGCCCACCCGCACGTACGGGTCCGTCGTTTCCGCTCCGAAGCTCATCGGGTCGACCCGTCGTCTTCGCCGGTTGTCGGCTCGTAGAAGCTGAGTTTGTGGTCGATCAGCCGGATGGCCTCTCGGCGGTCGGCGATCTGGCGCTCCACCGCCGCACGATGTTCCACCAGAATCGAGCGGCGCTCCGGGGCGGTGTGTTCACCCTGGGCGCCGAGGTCGCAGTAGAGCCGCAGCTGGTCGATCGTCATGCCGGTGTCCCGCAGGCAGCGCAGCACCTCGATCCACAGCACATCGTCCTCGCTGTATCGCCGGTGGCCACTGTCGGCCCTGGCCACGTTGACGATCAGTCCCTCCCGCTCGTAGTAGCGGAGGGTGTCGATCGAGACACCGGACCGATTGGCCATCTCCGCCGGGGTCAGCCCGGACGTGGCCGTTGTTGATTCGACGTCGGAAGTTGTCATGACCCCATCAAACAACCTGGAGTGCGCTCCAGGTCAAGAGGGCATACGAATCCGCCCGATTCAGCCGATGCCCTGCTTGGCCGAAAGGTCGACCGCCGCCCGGGCCATCTCCCGCCGGGCCTCACCGACCTGCCTCGGTTCCGGATAGGTCGTTGGCCGATGGATGCGTTCGACGGTGCGCCGCAATCTCTTCAGCAGACCCATGAACGTAAGTGTACTACGACCCCGTGGATCGCCCCGTCAGGAGAGGCCGGCCTCCAGAACCGCCCGGCCATCGTCATCCACCGCGAAGAAGGTCTCCAGACGCAGCTCCTCGAGGGTGACGTCGAACGGTGCACCAACCGTGGCGATGGTGGAGACGAGTCGGAGCCGCCGACCGTCCCGTAACACAAGGTCGAGGGGGACCAGCAGCTCGGCTCCTGTCGGCACCGCCGGCCGGGCTCGGAATTCCGCCACGTCTCGATAGGTCAGCATCTCCTCCACAACCGCCTGGAGCGCCGGATCGGCGGGCCGGTGGGCCTGCTCCCGCTCCAACCGTCCAACAAGAGCGGCGGCAACCGCATCCCAGTTGGTGAGGGACGGGCGTAGCCCCATCGGGTGCAGCGCCAGGCGGTACACGTTCACCTGTGGGAGCAGTGCCGGACTGTCCGGAGCGACCGTGGCCGCCACAAGGGACAGCGCCGCCTCGTTTGCATCGAGCAGATCACCGCGCCGGTCGATGACGGCCGCCGGATTCGGCTGGTGGGCGCGGAGAATCCGCGACAGCATGCGCCGAACGTCGTCCATCTCCGGCGCGTCCATCTCACTCTGCGGGTACACCGGGGCGAATCCCGCGGCGTGAAGGAGGGCGTTCCGATCACGCAGGGACAGGTCGAGGACGTGGGACAGGTGGATGACCATCTCCCGACTTGGACTGGCGCGGCCGGTCTCGAGGAAGCTCAGGTGACGACTGGACACCTCGGCCTCGTTCGCCAACTGCATCTGGCTGTACCGACGGTTGGTCCGCCACCACCGAAGCGATGCACCAAAGGTCTCCACAACTGCGGTCATGCCCTCAGCCTGGCACGAGCGGTGCAGCGAAACCATTACCTCGGAGGTCACGTTCGACCCGACCGGGAGACACCATCGGGTCGGCCCCGGGACCGCCGATGATGTGTTGGGCAGTCGGGAGAGCAATGTATGGTGTGCCTCACATCATTCGACAGTTAGGGAGAACCTGTGATGACCACCGGTGACAGTGAGGACACGGGGACCCGCAGGCGCGTGGTGCGATTGCTCTCCGTGCTGTTGGCCGCTGCACTCATCGCCGGGGCCTGCGGCAGCGACGGTGACGGCGATGCATCCGACACGTCGGATTCCGGCTCGGCGTCATCGTCGGCCAGCGAGCCCACAGATGCCGAAGACGCCTCCGATGGCGAAGACGTCACGGCCGACGACGGTGGCGGGGAGATGGCCACCGTCTACCCCCTGACCATTGCGGACGCCTTCGGGACCGAGTTCACCTTCGACGCACCACCCCGTATCGGCTGCGGCTGGTACGGCTGTGTAGAGGCCGGTGCAGAACTCGGCGTGCCGTTCGCCGCATCGATCGCCACCGAGGAGGAGTCGGCTTCGGCGTACTACGGCCGTGCCGCCCCCGACGTGTTCATCACGGACTTCCTGAACCCGGAGGAGTGGGCGGCAGCCGACGTTGAGATCTTGATGGTGAGCCCCGGCAGCGTCCAGG
The DNA here is from genome assembly GCA_039029335.1 of Actinomycetota bacterium. Lineage (GTDB taxonomy): Bacteria > Actinomycetota > Acidimicrobiia > Acidimicrobiales > SZUA-35 > JAHELU01. The sequence goes on from JBCCGJ010000428.1 coordinate 4,369, forward strand.
CGCCGGACTTCGCCCCGGTGGCAGAGGTCGTCCCGGTGTTCTCACTCCACTACGACAACTTCCTCTCCGACCAGTGGCCGGGTGTACTCGGCGGCTACGACGCCTACATCGAGAACATCCGGCTGATCGGCCAGATCATGGATCGCCAGGCCGAAGCGGAGGCGGCGATCGCCCGTTTCGACGCCGTGGTGGAGAACCTCGCCGCCTATGCAACGCCGGAAACGGCCGAGGAGACCATCGGGATCATCGGACTGCTGGGATATGCCAGCCTCGCCTCCGGTTCGGCGCTGTGTCAGGTGCTCAACGAAGCCGGGCACGGCACCTGCGTCGGGAGCGGCGTGGCGGAGATA
>JBCCGJ010000429.1:0-4706 GCA_039029335.1 Actinomycetota bacterium
CGCCCCCGTCGGGCACGAGACCGGGTTCCGACCGACAACCGAGCAGCTGGACCGGCTCGGTCCGGTGGACGGTCTGATCCTGGCCAGTCCGAACAACCCGACCGGCACCGTCCTGTCGGACAAAAAGCTGGCCGAAATGATGCGGTGGGCCGAGAGGGCACATGTCCGGCTTGTCGTCGATGAGATCTACCACGGGATCTCCTATGACGAGCCGACCCCGACCGCCCTCGCCCACGGCGAGGACGTGGTGGTGTTCAACAGCTTCTCCAAGTATTTCTCCATGACCGGGTGGCGGCTGGGGTGGATCGTGGCCCCGCCGTCGATCGCCGCCGCGGTTGAGCGGCTGGCCCAGAGCCTGACCATCGCCCCGCCGACCGTCAGCCAGGTCGCCGGCCTTGCGGCGCTCGACTGCACGGCGGAGCTTGAGGGCAACGTCGACCGCTACCGGAGAAACCGGGCCCTTGTCCTCGACGGGTTGCGGGCCGCGGGACTGACCAGGATGGCGCCGGCCGACGGTGCGTTCTACGCCTGGGTCGACGTGTCCGAGTTGGGGGTCGCCAGTCCGGAGCTGTGCAGACGCTGGCTCGACGAGATCGGGGTGGCGGTCACCCCCGGTATCGACTTCGACCCGCCGCGGGGCGATGATTTCATCAGGCTCTCCTACGCCGGGGACGCAGCGGAGATCGAGGAGGCGATGGTGCGCATCAAGCGCTGGACGACCGACCACATCGGCACGGCCCAATGAACGACGTTGGCCTGCACCACGGTGGATGAGCCGGTGACCGACTCCCCGCAGGACGAACCGCCGAGCTATCGGCCGCGAACGCTGATCCTGCGCGGTCTGCGTCGGCGCTGCCCGGCATGCGGCCGCGGCCGACAGTTCCGCTGGTGGGTCAGGATGCAGCCCCGATGCCACCACTGCGGACTCACCTTCGAGCGGATCGAGGGCCACTGGATCGGGGCCATTGGTATCAACACGATCGTAAGCTTCGGAATTCTGCTCGGGTCCCTTGTGGTTAGCTTCGTGGTGACGTTCCCCGATCTACCGGTTGTGCCGCTGATGATCGGCCACGTGCTGCTTGCCATCGTGGCCCCGATCCTGTTCTTTCCCATCAGCCGTACGCTGTGGACCGGGATCGACATCGCCATGCGTCCGCTTGAACCCCACGAGGTGGATTGGCGGGCCATCGACACCGGTCGGGCATCCAGGCGCTAACTTTCCGGCCGACCGACCGGACCCTTCCAGCCGAGCCGACAACAGCCCGCTCACGTAGACGATTTCGCTGCAACGACCTAGAGGAAACCATGGACACCTTCGATCTGATCATCATCGGCACCGGCTCCGGCAACGCCATCCCCGAGGAGTTCGCCGATTGGAAGATCGCCCTCGTCGAGCGCGGTGTGTTCGGCGGGACCTGCCTGAACGTCGGCTGTATCCCATCGAAGATGTTCGTCCTGCCTGCTGACCTCGCCACTGCGGTCCGCCACTCCGGCAACCTGGGACTCGACCTGAGTTTCAACGGTGCGGACTGGCCGGCCATCCGGGACCGGGTGTTCGGGCGTATCGACCCGATCGCCGCCGGGGGTGAGGAGTATCGGGCGAGCGGTACCCCCAACGTGGAGCTCATCCGGGGTACCGCCCGGTTCACCGGCCGGAAGGTCCTGGACGTCGACGGCCGGACCATCGGGGCGGACCGCATCATGGTGGCCACCGGTTCGCGGGCCGTTATGCCTCCCATCCCCGGATTGGTCGACGGTCCGGACAAGGTTCGGGTCCACACGTCTGACACGATCATGCGGCTGGAGACGCTGCCGGAGCGCCTGGCGATCATCGGCGGTGGGTTCATCGCCGCGGAACTGGGCCACGTGTTCAGCGGGTACGGGTCTGCGGTGACGCTGTTCAACCGGTCGAACGTGCTGCTCCGATCCGGGGACGGCGAGATCGCAACGCGCTTCACCGAGGTCTTCGGCCGCCGGGTCGACCTGCACCTCGGTCACGTCCCTGAGCGTGTCGAGCAGGTCGGGGAGACGCTGCACATTCACGTCGGCGATGAGGTCTTTGAAGCGGACGAGTTGCTGGTGGCGACCGGTCGGATCCCCAACGCCGATCTGGTCGCCGCCGAGGCAGGCGGGCTCGACCTGCACGAGGACGGGCGGATCAAGGTCGACGAGACCATGGCAACGTCGGTCGACGGGGTCTGGGCCATCGGTGACGTGGCAAACGCCTACCAGCTGAAGCACCTGGCGAACGCCGAGGCCAAGGTGGCGTTCTGGAACATGCGGCATCCGGACAGCCAACGGACCGTCGACTACCGGGCGGTTCCTCAGGCGGTGTTCAGCAACCCCCAGACCGCATCGGTCGGCCTGACCGAGGAGGAGGCTGCGGCCGGCGGGTACGACTACGTCGTCGGGTCCCGGGACTACGGCGGCACGGCGTATGGCTGGGCCATGGAGGACAGCGACTCCTTCGCCAAGGTCATCATCGACCGCAGCTCGGGGCTGCTGCTGGGCGCCCACATCATCGGCTCACAGGCGGCCAGCCTGCTCCAACCGCTCATCCAGGCGATGCAGTTCGGCCAGACCGCCGAGGCCGTGGCGAACGACGTGTTCTACATTCACCCGGCGCTGACCGAGGTGGTGGAAAACGCACTGCTGGAGGGCGTTTCGAAGCTGTCGGAATCCCCCTCGTAGCCGACCGTCGGCACCCCGGTCTCGGGCGACCGCCCCTGCAGTTCAGTGCAGCGGGCTCAAGTAGCCCGGTGGAACTAGTCGATATGGGCGAGGTGGCTCTTCAGCGCTTCGCTTCAAATCGGTACAACGGTAGTACATGAGGTGTGGGCATGTCTGCTGAGATCGAGCGCTACGAAGAAGTCCTGAACCACTCGCCAATCGGCTGCCTCCTCCTCGAGGACGGTGTCATCAGAATGGCGAATGACGAGGCGGTCGAGACCATGGGGATTCCCCGCGACCGACTCCTCGGCGTGCCCCTCCACGAACTCCTGGTTCCGGAGTACGAAACCGCATGTGTGGAGCTGCTGGAACGGGCGACGACACAGCCGAACGTCTCCGACAGCGAACCGGTCCGGCTGGCCCGCGCCCTGGCCCCGATGGAATTGCTGGCCAGGGGCCTCGAGTCCGACATCGTGATGGTCGGCGTCCGGTCGATGTCGAACGAGCATTACTACTCCGCCCAGGCCGGTGGCGCCCTCACCCACGACACCGTCACCGGCTTCCCGGACCACTACCACGTCCTCTCCCAACTCCACGAGCGGTTGGCGGTTCCCCACAAGAAGCCGATGGCCCTCATGTGCCTGTGGATCGACGAGCTGCCGCAGATGGCGGACACCTATGGCAAGCGGGCGGTGCACCGGGTCATGCGCGAGGCGGGACAACGGCTGCAGGACCGGCTGCGAGCGCCGGACGTGCTCGGCCGGTTCGACGACGCCGGATTCCTGGTGATGATGTCCTCGGACTCGACCCCCGAGCAGCTCACCGACATCGCGGAGCGCCTACGGGGCGAGATCGCCTTCCCGGTCGAGTTGGACCGCGGCCTCGTGTCGTTCACGGCAAGCGTGGTCGTCGGTTCGATCACCAACCAGCGTCCGTCGATCGAACGGGTGCTTGCGCTCCTCGAAGCTGCGGCAAACCGCGCCGCGAACAGCGGCGGCAACCGGACGGATTTCCTGACGATCTGACGGCCGACCCCGGCCGAGCAGCATCGCAATCTTTCGCCGCTGGTCCACCAACGCGGCCCGGGATACTCTTTCACCACCCGCGAACGGACATCGGGTGACTACGGGGGAGTGACGTGGATTACAGCAAGGGGTTGCACGAAGTAGGCGACGGCATCTTCGCCTACCTGCAACCCGACGGGGGATGGGGTTGGAGCAATGCCGGACTGGTCGCCGGAGACGGACAGTCGCTCCTTGTCGACACCCTCTTCGATCTGAACCTGACCGCCGACATGTTGGCCGCCATGGCCCCGGTGATCGATACAAAGCCGATCGACACGCTGGTCAACACCCACGCCAACGGCGACCACTGCTACGGCAACCAGCTGGTCACCGGGGCCGAGGTCATCGCCACCGAAGCGGCGGCGGCCGAGATGGAGGAGCTCCCACCGGCGGCACTGGCGGCGATGATGGCCGCCGACTTCGGTGAGACCACCAACGCCTACCTCCAGGAGTCGTTCGGTCCGTTCGAGTTCCACGGCATCGACCCACCGGCCGCCTCCCGGACCTTCACCGGCGAGCTGACCATTCAGAGCGGCGGCAGGCGGGCCGCGCTGAAGGAGGTCGGCCCGGCCCACACCGCGGGGGACCTCCTGGTCCACCTGCCGGACGACGGGGTCATCTTCACCGGTGACATCCTCTTCATCGACGGGACACCGATCGTCTGGAACGGGCCGATCCAGAACTGGTTGGACGCCTGCCGGACCATCATCGACCTGGACTGTCAGGTCATCGTGCCCGGTCACGGTCCGCTGACCGACCGGGCCGGCGTCCAGGCAGTCGCCGACTACCTCTCGTACGTGAAGGCCGAGGCCACCGCCCGCCATGAGGCCGGCATGCGGGCCGACGAGGCCGCCCGGGACATCGAGCTCGGCCCGTACGAGAGGTAGTCGGCGACTGCCTGGACGCCGGCCCGGTCGGTCAGCGGACCGTGACCGGGCACGATGACCTGACAGTCCAGGTCGATGATGGTCC
>JBCCGJ010000430.1:0-4680 GCA_039029335.1 Actinomycetota bacterium
CTTCCTCGCCAACCGGGACGTGCCGCTCCCCGATGATCCGGTTGCGGCGTTCTGGCAGCAGACGTCGACGCTGCGGGAACACCGGGGGGACGGCCACGTGGTGACATGGACGGCACGGGGTTTCGGACCGGTCGAGGTGGCGGTGCTGTTCGTCGCCGGCGGCGGAACGTCCCGAGAGGCGCTGCAGCCGAACCGGGGCTGGACCGACGACGAGTGGCAGGAAGCCGTCGATGGCAGCGCCGCCCGGGGCCTGCTGGACACCGACGGCCGGATCACTGCGGCCGGCCGTCAGCTGTTGGACGCCGTCGAGCAGGACACCGATCGGCTCGCCGAAGCGCCGTTCCTGTTCCTTGGTGACCGGGAACGGAAACGCCTGCTTGACGCCCTCACGCCGGCTGCTCTGGCGGTGGCCGGTAGTGGGACGATCCCCGCCCCCAACCCGATGGGTCTACCGCTGCCGGGCAACGGTTAGCTGACGTCGTCGCTGCCGCCATCCGCTTGTTGGCGGCGGCCGATCGATCCCGTCAGACGAATTTTTGGCAAATGTGGTCACAAGATCCGCTCTCGGCCGTCTCACCTTGGTGACAACTACACTCCACAAAGGAAGGTCACCGACATGTCCACAACCACGCAGGTCGTCGTCTATCAGATCGCTGAGGACAAGGTTGACGAGTTTCTCGGCATCAAAGACCAGCTGATCACGGTCACCGAAGCGCTGCCCGGTCTGGTCACCTCCGCCACGTTCCGTTCGAACGAGCAACCGAACCTGTTCATCGATCGGATGGAGTGGCAGAGCGCCGAGGCCGCCGAAGCGGGTAGCCAGGAGTTCATGGAATTGCCGTTGGCCGGTCGGTTCATGGCCCTGATGGACGGTCCACCGACCGTGGCCGGCGTATTCACCCGGATCGCCGGGACCTGACCGATGGCTGCCGAACGCCCGCTCGACCGGCTCGACTCGGAGCTGGTCGAGCGGGCGACCTCGGGTGAGGCGGCCGCCGTCGAGGCGATCGTCACCACGCTCACCACACCCGTCTACAACCTGGCGTTGCGCATGCTGCACGCCCACCACGATGCCGAGGAGGCAACCCAGGAGGCACTGATCAGGGTGGTGACCAACCTGTCGTCCTTCCAGGGCCGCAGTAGGTTCTCTACCTGGGCGTGGACCATCGCCACCCGGGCCATCCTGGACTATGGCGACGGCAGGGCGAGGCGACCGATGCTCAGCGCCGCCGAGTTCAGCGAGGATCTGGCTGACGGCCTGGGTTCCCCGAACAGCGCGTCCTTGAACAGCGCGTCCTCCAACATCGGAGACCCGGAGACCACAGCGATCCTTGGTCAGGTCAAGCTCGGCTGTGGTCGGGCGATGCTGCAAACGCTGAGCGGCGACCTGCGCGTCGCCTACACGCTCGGCGAGATCCTGGATCTGGATCAGACCGAGGCGGCGGCCGCGCTCGGCCTGAGCCCTGCCGCCTACCGCAAGCGGCTCAGCAGAGCGCGCTCCCAACTGCGGGCGGTGCTCGATGCGAACTGCGGCATCGTCGACCGGGGGAACAACTGCCGATGTGCGCTGCGTCGGGACCGGGCGATCCAGCTTCGCCGTCTGGAACCGGCGGACGCGGTTGACCTGGACGTTGACGCGCTCAGCAGAACGGTTCGGCAACTCGACGGCCTCGGGAGGGTTGCCGCCTACTTTCGAGCCGACCCGGAGGCAAACGCATCCGAGCGGCTACTCCCTTACGTGCGGGCGGTGCTCGGCGTGTCCTAGCGGCGGTGTCTCATCATCAGGGAACCGGCCGTGCCGGGCTCCTCGTCTGGCCCGGCCCCGCAGCGGAGACTACTTTTGATGGCGTGATCGACAGTCTTCGTCCCGCAGCCCACATCGACGATCGAGCCATCAACTGGCGGGAGTTCCCCGGCTACGACGGGCTCTACTTCTGGGTCCTCGGTGTGAACGAAACCCGTCAGAAGGTTGACCTCTACTTCCGTCTCGCGCCCGGCGCCCGCTGCCCCAGCCATCGACACCTCGGCCCGACGGACACCCTGGTGGTGGAGGGGATCCAGCGGACGTACTCACTGATCGACGGCGAGTGGCACCTGGACATGGAACGGGAACCCGGCACGTATGCGGCCAACGAAGGTGACCACCTGCACCGGGAGGAAGGCGGGCCAGAAGGGGCCATCGTCCACCTCTCCATGGAGGCGGTCGACGGGGTCATCTGGGAGACCCTGGACGACGACGGCAACGTCATCGACGAAGCGACCCTCGCCGATTTCCGTCGGGCCCTTGACAGGCAAGCCGCGCCGGCTGCCTAGACCGATCCGGGCCACCGCTATCCCTCTGGCGACCGTCACCACCACCGGACGATGAGCCGATCGGCTGCGACCAGGACCGATCTCTTCACCAACGGCGCCCGCTTCACCGACCTGACATCGTGGCGGGAGGAAGCGGTCTCCCTCCATGCCGACGGACCGGTGCATCGGATCGAGCAGCCGGGATTCACCCCGTTCTGGGCGGTCATCGGCAACGAGGAGTTGCGAGAGGTGGAGCGGGACCCGGCCCGGTTCACCAATCGGCCCCACCCGATCCTGTTCCCCGGCCCTCGCACCGGACTCAGCGGCGGGATCCAGACGCTGATCCACATGGATCCGCCGGAGCACACCGCCCATCGCCGGGTCACGGCGGACTGGTTCAGACCGTCCGCACTACGGGACTGGGAGGACCGCATCGGTGTCATCGTTCGGGACGCTGTGGACACCATGGCCACCTCCACCGAGTGCGATTTCGCAAGCGAAGTCGCCGTGCCGATCCCCCTGCGGACGATCCTGGAGATCTTCGGTCTGCCCGAGGAGGATTACGCCGGGGTCCTCCGATTCACCAGGGCCCTGTTCGGCACCGGCGACCCGTCTGCGCCGCCACCGCCGATTCCCCCCGGACCGGACATCGACCCCTATCGCTACTTCAGCGAGCTGACCAGATCCCGCCGGGAGGAGCCCCGTGGTGATTTGGCATCGGAGATCGCAAACGGCACCATCGACGGTGTTCCACTGGGCGACGTCGAGACGCTGAGCTACTACATCATCATCGTCACCGCAGGCCACGACACCACATCCAGTGCCATGGCCGGTGGCCTGGACGCCCTACTGGATCACCCGGACGCCCTGGCGCTGTTGCGAGCGGAGCCGGATCGGGTGACCGACGCAACCGAGGAGATGCTGCGATGGACCGCCCCGGTCCGCCACTTCATGCGGACGGCTCAGGAGGACACCGAGATCGCCGGTAGCCGCATCGCCGCCGGGGACTGGATCCATCTGTCCTACCTGGCGGCCAACATAGACCCGCGGACGTTCGATGATCCGCTGCGATTCGACATCGCCCGGAAGCATGCCGACCGACATGTCAGCTTCGGTCACGGCCGCCACTTCTGCCTCGGCGCCGGGCTGGCCCGCATGGAACTCCGCGCCCTGTTCGCCGAGTTGATCGATCGGCTGGAACACATCGAGCGGGCCGGTCCCGGCCGCACCGATCGGACCACCTTTGTCGGGGGCCACAGCTCGCTGCCGGTCCGCTATCGGTTCCGGAACGGACCTCAGGACCGATCGTCGTCCGATGTGACACATCTATAGTGCAGCGATGGGGACCTACCACTGGCTGCACCTCCGGGCCGCAGGCCGGACCTGGAACGATGCCTACGGCCGACTGATCGACGCGCCGGCGGCCACCGGAACGGACATCTGGGGTGCGTTCCACGGCCTGTTCGGGCTGGCCTCGAACGAGTTGCTGCTGGTGGCCTACCAGGACGGATCGGGGCCGACGGCGGACCCGACCGCAGCCATCACCGATGCCGGGTTCGAGGTGGTGCGCGTCCTTCCGCTGGTACCGACGGTCCGACCGCAGACATTTGTACCGCTGACAAGGCCCGGTCTCTACGTCTTTCGGCTCTTCGACGTCTCCACCGACGACATCGACGAGGTCGCCCGGCTCTCCGCCGAAGCGTGGATCGGGTTCGAGAACGATGCCGGCTATGCAGCACAACCACAGGGCCTCTTCGCCCCGGCTGATCGAACGGATCGACGTGGGGTGATGGTTCTCCTCACCTGGTACGACGGTCTGCAATCCTGGGAGGCGTCCCGCGGGCCGTCGCCGGAGACGGTGGCTCTGTTCCGGAGGCGGCGAGAGCTGACAACCGGCACCATCGCCTACGCAACCCGGTTGGTCGACCGCTAGACCAGGGTCCCCGGACGCAGCCAGGAGAACCAGACCGCCCAGTTCTGACCCCGACCGACTCGTCGCGGTCACGGCGACGTGACAGACTGATCCCGGGGACATCGTCGGCGTGGGGACCGGCGGACGGCATCGCATCGGCCGGGCCCCGGGGGAGAGCCGCATGACCGTTCCATCATCCGCAGGGGAACCAACGTCGACGGCGGAACTCCAGCGATTCCCCGGCACCGACACCGACCCGGCAGCGATCGTCGCCGCGGTCGCCCAGGATGGCGCAGCCATCGTGGAACGTCTGCTCGGACCGGATCGACTGCTGGAGCTGCAGAACGAACTCGACCCGATCATCGACGCGTCGGCCTTCGGCAAGGACGGGTTTGTCGGCAGGCGGACCCGTCGCTCCGGCGCCCTGCTGGCCCACGCCCCGTCGTCCCACGAGATCGCCCTCGATCCGGTCATCC